>CAYMNI010000282.1:0-1616 GCA_964391755.1 uncultured Ignavibacteria bacterium | reverse complement strand
TAAAGCTTGCGATCCGGGCGGTTTGTGCGACTCCAATCAAGCCACCTTTACCGTCGCCGCACTGAATGACCCCCCTGTGGTCTCAGACATTCCCGACCAGACCATCGGGGAGAATGGCAGCTTCGGTTCCATCAGCTTAGACGACTATGTGGCTGATCCGAACGATGCTGATTCGGTTATGATCTGGACATACTGGGGCCAGGTGGAGCTGTCGGTGGACCTAACCGATCGAGTGGCCACGGTAACCGCTCCCGATCCGAACTGGAACGGTCTGGAGACCATTTGGTTTGTAGCCTGCGATCCGGGGGGATTGTGTGACTCCAACGAGGCAGTCTTCACCGTGCTGGTCTCAGGCATCGAGGAGGAAGACTCGTCGCTATCGGGGCCGGCCGATTTTTGTTTGAACCAGAACCATCCCAACCCATTCAATCTGAAGACCCATATCAGCTACAGCCTATTGATGCCCGGCAGGATCAGGCTGACCATCTATGACCTGTTGGGCAGGCGGGTGAGAACGCTGTCGCACGAACACCAAGCACCGGGAAAGAAGTTCATCGACTGGGATGGCACGGACGATGAAGGCAACACGGTGGCCAGCGGAATCTATTTCTATCGATTGGAGGCTCAATCGATCGACGACGAAAACCGCAAGATTCGCATCAGCGAAACGAAGAAGATGTTGCTGCTCAAATAGGACTACAGGGAAAGGTTGCGCGTTTTCGTTTTTCTTTGGAGTTCGACAGGCGGTCTGAAAAATAAGCTTGAGAATGGCCGGATCGGCCAAGGGATCAAATGTTCGGACACCCGCTCGTCCGCGGGTTTCCGTGCGGACCGGTTATTAGGCAAGGATGTTCTTAAGCTCGAACCGGACACAAAAAAGCTCCGCCTGAGGGGTTGAGCAGACGGAGCTTAGAGCAGAAAGACAATCTGAAGGGGCAACCAACAACCCTAATTATAAACAAAAAATGTGCCGTTGTTTGGAGATGTTATCATATTGATGCTCATTGCGATTAATCGGTTAAAATACAGAAACTTAGGATCGAACTTTGACGGATTAGGAAAATATCGGGAGATGGCTGGTCGCAACCGACTGCGCTTCGATTGAAGCTTTCACGTGACGCATGTTCTGTTTCTGCACAGTTCGGGTTATCCTGGTGTCCTTTAGGCTCCTGCCGGGGTCGACGCAAGCTCCTGCGCCTTTGTTAACAAGATGCTGTAAAACGAATTAAATGTCAGGTAAGACATTCGAAGATTTGAAACTGCTCTCGGTGGGCGCAAGACTTCGTTATCATGCCCATCGGCAGAGAGCGGCGTCGATGAGAATCCCCTCCTCTTTGACTGAAAAGACCAGAACCTATCTTAAGCTAGGTTTTGGTCTCTCTCACTCTGCTTTCACCTCCGTTTTGTCACATTTCACCCCAGCCGGAAGTTTATAGCTTGCAGTTCAGACGACAGCTTTTGTATCTTGTGTTCTTGTGCGAGGGCAAAAGCGATGAAAAGTCTTTTTTACTTTTTGCTGATCTTGACATTTGCCTATCCGGCCAAGGCCCAGGTTGTGACCGTCAAAGACAAGGTGACTCGGCAGCCCCTGGAGCTGGTGAACATACACAGCCGGC
>CAYMNI010000281.1:0-1644 GCA_964391755.1 uncultured Ignavibacteria bacterium | reverse complement strand
TTCTCCCTGGCGGAGAAATCCCATAGAACCGACATCCTCTCCCGGGCGAGCTTGTTTCCCTTTCGCAACCGGCTTTTATCTGGGCATCGCCGGTAGTAGGCGTCTACCATGGGGGTGATGTCAACCAGCTTGGTTCTGATTTTCAGATTTCTGGCGATCTTTCGGGCGTCCCGGATCCCCTGGGGATGGCTGCTTTTGTACGGCAGGATCAGGGCCAAAACGTTTTTATTTCCCAAAGCCCGGCAGGCTAAGTGGGCTACCACGGCGGAATCCAGCCCCCCGGAAAGACCCAACACCACCTTCTTGAAACCGGCTTTCTTGCAGAAATCCCGGATGAAAGCCACCAGCATCTTCTCGGTTTTCTTCATGTTCAGGTCCGGATATGACATTTCCTAATTCCCGTGTGAGGTTTGTGGAAAAATACCATCGGATTGTGCCTTTGGCAATCAAAATTATGACAATTTAGAAGTTGACAAATCGTTGGCCGGAGCCTATCTTAACCTCGGTCATCAGCTAAAAACCGAAGACAAGCGGAGGTTGCCCATGAGAGGAGTGAACAAGGTCATTCTTATCGGAAACCTGGGAAAAGACCCGGAACTGCGGTATCTCCCCAGCGGAGGCCCGGTAACCAAATTCTCTCTTGCCACCGGGGCCAGATGGAAGGACAAAGACGGGCAGTGGCAGGAAAGAACCGATTGGCACAACATCGTCGCGTTCGGACGAACGGCCGAGGTGTGCAACGAATATCTGAAGAAAGGCAGTCCCATTTATGTGGAGGGCAGAATTCAGACCCGATCGTACGATGATCGCGACGGCAACAAAAAATGGATTACCGAGATAATCGCCCAATCCATCAACATGCTGGGGAAGAAGGACGAGGTCGAGGTGGAGGTGCCTGAGGCCGCAGACCAGCCTTCACAGGAGGGGAGCCAGGGCCAGGACGATGATCTGCCGTTCTAAAGTCAAACACATTCCGTTCCTGGCCGGATAAAAACCCGGAACTTGCCAATCGAACAACCAGAACCTACCGTGAGGTAGGTTCTGGTTGTTGAACCATTTCGTCGGTAATCGGAGCGTCGACTAACGTCGTCGCGCTGTTGAGATCAAAATAGTTCTGCATGCTGCTCGCAATCCCCAATAGTCTGATATAATCTTCTATGTCCCATCGACTTAATGTCGCATCTGGCTGTGCTTTACTTTTCATCATTAACGTCGCGGTATACCTCTCCACTTCGGCTCCGGCCGTCGGATTCATCGATTCCGGAGAGCTGGCGGTAGTCTGCCAGAGTTTGGGCATTGCCCATCCCACCGGCTATCCTCTCTACACCCTGCTGGGAAGGCTGTTCTGTCTTCTGCCTTTCGGCGACGTCATCTTCAGGGTGAGCCTGATGTCGCTTCTCTTCACCTGTCTGGCTAACGTCACTTTGTTTCTTATAATCCTGATGGTGCTGCGCGATTCCCCCAAGGCCAAATCGAAAGGCAATTGGCACGGGCTTTGGGCGGCTTTGATCGGGGCGCTGATCTTTTCTTTCACTCCCACCCTCTGGTCGCAGGCTGTTTCCAACGAGGTCTATTCGTTGAACCTGCTGCTCTTTGGCCTGATCGTCCTGTTGGTCGTGGTTCGGCAAAGTCTGGGAGGGAAAC
>CAYMNI010000280.1:0-1731 GCA_964391755.1 uncultured Ignavibacteria bacterium | reverse complement strand
TACGGCTTCGAGGTGGAATATGAGGATCCCATCCAGTACGATGTGGTCCGGGTCAATCAGCCCATGGATCTGAAGAAGGTGGCTGACGCGCTGGGGAGCCCCCGCTCTTTGCTGGAAGAGCTTAACCCTGAGCTGCGGCGCGGTGTAACTCCCCCCAACTACCCCGGATATCCGCTTAGAATCCCCGCGGGGACCAAGGAGATGTTTGGCGCTGTGTTCGAGGGTTACGATGCCAAGGCCAGCGGTCTGTTCGTGGAACACAAAGTCACCAAGGGACAGACCTTGTCGCATCTGTCTCACAGATACGGGGTTCCCATTTCGGCCATAATGGAGATGAACAGTTTGACCAACAAACACCGGCTGAGCGTCGGACAGCGGTTGATCATTCCCGCCAACACCGGCGCGCAGACGTCCGGCGGCAATTCTCAGCCTAAGACATCGAAAAAGACCGCGACAAGGGCAAGCAACTTTTCTACCTACGCGGTGAAAAAAGGCGACACCCTGTCCGGGCTGGCTGTCAGATTCGGCACCACGGTTGGTGAGATCAGACGGGTGAACGGCTTGAGAAGCGCTGATAAGATTTACGTGGGGCAGAGATTGAAGATGCCGGGCGCCAAAAGCCCCGCCTCGGGTGGGCTGTTCGCAGAGCACGTGGTCCAGGGGGGAGAGAACCTTTCCTATCTATCCAAGAAATACCAGGTCACGGTATCGGCCATCATGGAGGCCAATAACTTAAGCAGCGCGCACATATTGCAGGTAGGACAGCGGTTGTTGATCCCCACCTCCTCTGGAGAGACGGTCCTGACGTATGAAGTCAAGAAGGGGGATACCGTGTCTGATTTGGCTCTGAGATTCGGAAGCAGTCCGGGCGAGATCAAGAAGCTGAATGGTCTGAAGAACCTTCATTATATCAAACCGGGGCAGCAATTGAAGATCCCGTCAAACAACGGGAACGGAGGGGAAGAGAAAAGTGAAGGAAGGTGGTTGACTTACGTGGTGAAGCAAGGCGACAGCCTGTGGAAGATAGCCCGAGCCTTCGGAGTGCTGATGGAGAAGATCATCCAGTGGAATCATATGACTTCCCCCTCAAAGCTCCGCGTGGGTGATGAGATCAGGATATTCGCCTCAAACTGATACAATGTTTTAACTCGTTGTTGCGTATCCTGTTGTTGGGTTAGCTCAGACTTTGTCGGCAGGAGGAAAAAGGTGGCAAAAAGAAGCGATGTGGTAATCGCCGTCATAATCATCGTCAGCTTCCTGCTCATTTCGGCCCTGACCTTGTTTACCTTTATCGGACTGTCTCAGGACGGGTCGGGTCTTTTGACCGGCTTGGGCGAGAGGGTGGCCATAGTTGACGTACACGGGACCATCAGCAGCTCGGAAGACGTAATTCGGCAATTGAGGAAATATGCCAAGGATGGTTCGATTCCTGCGGTGGTGGTGCACGTGGATAGTCCGGGCGGGGGAGCGGCGGCATCTCAGGAGATATACGAGGAGATCAACAAACTGCGTGAGGCCGGGAAGAAAGTGGTTATCTCTATGGGCAGCGTGGCAGCCTCCGGCGGATATTACATCGCCTGCGCCGGCGATACCATCGTGGCCAATCCCGCCACTTTGACCGGAAGCATAGGAGTGATTTTCCAGTTCCCGGTGGCCGAGGAGTTGATGAAGAAAATTGGGGTGAAGTACGAGACGGTCAAAAGGGGAGCGGTGAAAGACATCGGCTCCTTG
>CAYMNI010000279.1:0-1766 GCA_964391755.1 uncultured Ignavibacteria bacterium | reverse complement strand
CGAAGCCGGGATTGAAACGAGGAAGGGTGTCTTTGCCGTCGGAAACCACGATTCCGTCACCCTTGGAGCCAAGGGAAATCACTGACCCTTGAACCCTTAAACCTTTCGACCTTTTGACCTTTCGACCTTTGAACTCCTGAACTCCGGGGTAATGTCACTGTGAAGGGAACCTTAGTCAATACCGCCACCGTGATTATCGGAAGCTCTATCGGGCTTCTGATCGGTGCGCGTTTCTCCGAGAGGATCAACACCATAGTAATGCACGCGCTGGGGCTGTCTACGCTCCTCATCGGATTCCAAATGGCCCTGAAGGCCGAGAGCATACTCTTGATCATCGGCAGTCTGGCTCTGGGAGGAATCGTAGGTGAGCTGATCAAGCTGGAGGAAGCTCTGGGGGCGCTGGGGGAATTTCTCAAGCGCAAGGTCAAGTCCAAGTCGGGAAACTTCGTTTTGGGATTCGTCACCTCGAGTCTGGTCTTCTGCATCGGGCCCATGACCATCGTGGGCTCCATCCAGGACGGGGTAAGTGGAGACGCCGGCGTGCTTTATGCCAAGTCGTTGCTGGACGGATTCGCTTCGGTGGTCTTCGCCTCCAGTTTGGGCATAGGGGTCATCTTCTCCGCCTTGACGGTGCTAATCTTTCAGGGTGCTTTGACGATCTTAGGTAGTAAGCTATCGTTTCTCTTAAAACCCGAAATTCTCAACGAGCTGATAGCCACCGGAGGTCTGATCATCGTGGGCATAGGAATTTTCCTATTGGGAATCAAGAGGATCAAAGTGGGAAACTTCCTGCCTGCCCTGGTGATTGTGGTGATCTTGGCACTGATATTCAAATAGCACGGATTGAGCCAATTCTCGGCTTTTCAGCCTTCGTATAAGATAGAACCTTTTTCAATCAGGGGGTTTGATTATGTCAGCTGTAACTACGGATTCGAAGATATTAGACTTGAGACCGGAACATGCCCGAAAGAAGCTGGGGGGTGAGAGCAGGGTGTGCCTATTGAGCTCTCACGACATATTCGGAGTCTTGAGAGATGAAAAGGTGATAGTGATGGCCTGCAATGCCCGTATAAAGCACGTCATTCCGGGCATTCTGCGTGCGGCGGAAACGCTGGACTCGGTGGTGGCCCTGGAGCTGGCCAAAACCGAGGGTGGGGTGGATGGCGGGTATACCGGACAGACTCCACAGGTCTACTTCGAAACCATAGTGGAATATGCCGAGGCCATCGGATTCTCCAAGCCGTTCTTCATCCACGGGGATCACACCACGGTCAAGGACACCAGCTCCGAAGCTTTGGAGTCTGCCCAGGAGCAGGTTAAGGCGGAGATCGAAGCCGGATATACCTCTATTGCCATCGATGCCTCTTTCAACGAACTGGAGGATAACATCCGCATCACCGGCAGGCTGGCCAAATTGATTCGTCCACACGGGGTGGGTCTGGAGGTGGAGGTGGGGGAGGTCAAGTCCACAGGACAGAAGGCCGAGCTAACCACGGTGAAAGAGGCTTCTGCCTACATTCGTGCTCTGACGGATATGGACGTTCATCCGGATCTTTTGGCCATCAACAACGGGTCCAAGCACGGTAACTATCTGGAGGGAGAAAGGGTTTTCATCGACCTGGACCGGACCAAAGAAGTTTTCGATGCCATCCGACCCAAGGGAGTATGCATAGCCCAGCATGGGATCACCGGAACTCCCATGTCGGTGGTAGGCAAATTCGCCGACTACGGCATCCGTAAAGGTAACGTGGGCACCGAGTGGCAAA
>CAYMNI010000278.1:0-1767 GCA_964391755.1 uncultured Ignavibacteria bacterium | reverse complement strand
GCGTCTTGTTTAAAATAATCCTGTGAATTGCACAATGGCGTATAACGGGTTGTTTACTAATTTTCATCTCTTTTTTGTTCTTTTGATAATCTGAGCGGGTCTTCTGTGTCCATTTTTCTCCAGAAGGTCGATCAGTTCTCTGGTTTTCTTGAACATCAACTGAAGTCTCTCTTGGAGGTTCAAAGACACAAGCCAGGATAACTCAAACTCAATTTCTTGATCTTTATCGTAATCATTTAGCTTTAGTATAGGTGTCACAGCGTTTTCCTTTATGTTTCTGTTGCGTCAGGTTCTCGAGAACTGACGCTCTGTCAGGAGAATCTCCTGATTGGCCTGTTGGTAAGGGGTACTTCTACTCCCGACCCTTCTGGTGTTTCGGGATGAGGGCACCCCGGAACACCGTTGCTAAACCAAAGAGCTATCCTAAGGTGGCTTACTGAAAATCCTGGCTTATCCGGTAATTGGGTGCTTCTTTGGTTATGATTACGTCGTGGGGATGGCTTTCTCTCAAACCGGCGTAGGTGATGACCAAAAATTCGGCCTTCTGAGAGAACTCCTTCAGATTCCTTGCCCCGGTGATTCCCATGCCCGCCCTGAGGCCGCCCACCATCTGATAGACCAGCTCGGAGAGCTTTCCCTTATAGGGAACCCGGCCTTCGATTCCTTCCGGTACGAATTTTTTGGTGTCTTTCTGATGCTCCTGGAAATACCTGTCCTTTCCCCCCTGCCTCATGGCTTCGATGGAACCCATGCCCCGATACTGCTTGAAGGTTCTGCTTTCGTACAATATGGTTTCTCCCGGACTCTCTTCGGTACCCGCAAACAGGCTGCCGATCATCACCGCCGATGCTCCGGCGGCCAGAGCCTTGGCGATGTCTCCGGAATATCTTATGCCCCCGTCGGCGACTAGGGGAACTCCGTGTTTGGATGCGGCTTCGGCACAGTCCATGATGGCGGTGACCTGCGGAACCCCGGCGCCGATCACCACTCTGGTGGTGCAGATGGAACCGGGACCCACCCCCACCTTTATGCAATTTGCACCGGCCTTGATCAAATCCTCGGCCCCCTGTTTGGTGGCCACGTTGCCCGCCATCAGGGTGACATCCGGAAATTTCCTTTTGAGCTTCTTGACCGCATCCATAACCCCCTTCGAATGTCCGTGGGAGGAATCTATGGCCAGAATGTCCGCCCCGGCATACACCAAAGCGGAAGCCCGGATCATCATGTCCTTGGACACGCCCACGGCCGCCCCCACCCTCAACCTTCCCCTCAGATCCTTGCAGGAGCTGGGATACTGGATGTTCTTCATGATGTCCTTGACCGTGATCATCCCCTTTAGGTTTTTCTTTTTGTCCACGATCAGAAGCTTCTCTATCCGGTTTTTGTGCAGGATCTCCTTGGCTTCTTCCAGGGTGGTTCCCTCCGGTACGGCGATCAGCTTCTCCTTGGTCATCACGTCGCCGATCTTCTTGCTTAAGTCCTTTTCGAATCTCAGATCCCGGTTGGTGAGTATCCCCAAAAGCTTCCCCTTCTTAGTCACCGGTATTCCGGAGATGGAGAATCTCTCCATTACCTCCAGGGCCTCGCCTATCACGCTTTCGGGCGGAAGGGTGATCGGATCCACGATCATCCCGCTTTCCGACCTCTTGACCTTGTCCACCTCGGATGCCTGCTTTTGGATACTCATGTTCTTGTGGATAACCCCGATGCCCCCCTCGCGAGCCAAGGCGATGGCCAGATGCGACTCGGTGACGGTATCCATGGCCG
>CAYMNI010000277.1:0-1827 GCA_964391755.1 uncultured Ignavibacteria bacterium | reverse complement strand
CTTATCTCGTATTCGTTAAGCAGTGAAAAGAACTTCTCAAGTGTTGAGTGGTACAAGCCCTTTGGTTTTCATTACTTAACTTATCCAAAGGTAGACTATTTGTGCACTGAAGAAGAAGTTAAGTTCAGGTTTTCCCACAAGTTTACGGCAGAGCGCATCCTCGGATGTGGCTTGAGGCCGGTCCGCGACGTCACACAGTTTCTGTGAAGAATCGATTAAACCTTCTCCGTCCCTGGTGGGTCTATTCCAGTGAAAGAGATAAAGGACGACAAAGATTCGGACCTGGTACGAAGATTCAAAAACGGTGACGAAAAGTCGTTCAACCAGTTGGTGCTGCGCTATCAGAAAAGGATTTACGACCTGACGTACCGCATGGTGAGAAATCAGCAGGATGCAGCGGACGTATCCATGGAGGTCTTCGTGAGGGCGTACAAGGGATTGAAGAGCTTCGAGGAGAGATCCAGCTTCTATGTATGGCTGGTCAAGATAGCGGTGAACCTGTGTATCAACTTCTCCCGGAGGGAGAAGTTCAGGTCGTTTCTATCGATCTTCGATCTGGCGGAGAGGCCTTCTGCGGATGTTTCTCCGTCGGATGAGATGGAGAACAAGGAACTGAAGCTGGCCATAGACAAAGCAGTGGGGAGCCTGCCCGTCAGACAGAGAACCAGCTTCGTGCTCAAGTTCCACCAGGACCTGTCTCACAAGGAGATTGCCGAGATCATGGGAATAACCGAGGGCGCGGCAAAAGCCAACTACTTTCAGGCAATCAGGAAATTGCAGAAGCTTCTGGCAAGCTATCGCTGAAAGGTTCGTAATGAACGCAAGATGCAGAGACATAGAGATTCTTCTGATCGAGTACCATGAAGATTCACTCGATCCGAGCCAGAGAAAGAAGGTGGAAGAACACCTGGCCGTATGCGAGAGCTGCCGAATCAAGCTGGAGGAGCTTCAACAAGCCTACGGATTGTTGGCCGAAGACAGTGTCCCACCGGCAGAAGAGAGCTTCTGGATCGACTTTTTGCCCCAAGTGAGATCGCGGATAGAGGCCAAACGCAGACCCGGATGGATTCTGTGGCCCAGGGCCAGATGGGCGGTGGGAGTGGTTTCCGTATTGGCGCTGGTGATAGCAGGATCGCTCTTTTTGGTCAGGGAGGATGTCACTTTAGTCGAGCAGGAGGCCGGGGAATCGGTGGAAACCGGCATTGCCCTGACCGATCCCTATACCTATGCCGATCAACTGGCTGAAGAGCTTTCCTCCGACAGCGGGGGAACTTTTCCGGTGGAGGCGCTTCTGGCCAACGGAGGAGCTGACGATCTGGGATTGGCTGAGGATGTCTTAGAAGAGGACTACTTGAGCCAAAGAGACTTCGGCTCGGTGCTGAGTGAATTGAGCTTAGAAGAGCTCAAGGAGCTGGAACAGAGCATCAAGACCCTGAATATCGAGGACATCTTGTAACCGGAAAGCAGATTCTCAGTCGAATCCGGAGAAGTCCCTGAACACGAATCTGAACAAGGAGAGGTTGGCGATGAACGGAATCAAGAGTTTGCCGAGCTTGACCTGGCTATTTTTGGGTTTAGCGCTGGTCCTGAATTCTTCGGCCCGGGGGCAGTCTCCGTCATTTCATGAGCAAGGCCGGCACATGGAGGATAGGGAGAGAGTACGGGAGAATATCGAAACTCTGCGTATGTGGAAGCTGCTGGACGCTCTGGACCTCACCTCAGAGCAGTCCACTCGGTTCCTGCCGGTTCTGAAAGACTTCCAGGACGCCAAGCGGAACTTTGCTAAGCAGAGAGACAGGCTATTCCGAGAAACCGAAGCGATCTTGG
>CAYMNI010000276.1:0-1868 GCA_964391755.1 uncultured Ignavibacteria bacterium | reverse complement strand
CTTAATCTTGGCTTTTGCCTGCCTATTATTAGCGTTGACCTTCAACTGCGAGAGAAAGGACACCAATATGGAGAATCAGAAGTTCCGGCAGCTGGTGGACGAATTCCTGGAAGGCTTCTACCAGGCTCATCCGGTCTGGGCAACCGACATAGGAGAACACCGGTATGACGGTTTGCTTGACGACTACTCCGAGAAAGCCGTCCAGGAGGAGATATTACGCTTGCGGCTTTTTGAGGAGAACATGAAATCAATCGATACCATCCAGCTCGATCCTATCAACCAGGTCGATTTCAAAATCCTGCGAAACGAGATCGACGACCAGCTCTTGCGTTATGAGGAGCTGAGACCTTTTCAGAACAATCCGGTGATGTACAGCTATCTTATCGGAGGAGCCATAAACTCTCTGATCACCCGCGATTTCGCCCCGCTGGGCCTGAGGCTGAGAAACGTATCCAACCGTCTGCAGCGTCTGTCCATCCTATTGCGTCATGCCAAAGGCAACCTCAGGAATCCTCCGGAGATCCACACCAAAACCGCCATCAAACAGAATCAGGGCAACATTAGTCTGGTGAAGAACGACTTGGCCAGGGTGCTGGAAACACAGCCGGACATGAAGCAGATTCTCGAGCAGCCCATGAAAATGGCCGTCACACAGTTGGAGTCTTATCAAAGATTCTTGGAGGAAAAGCTTCTGCCCCGTTCCACCGGCGATTTCAGATTGGGAAAGGAGCTCTTCGAGAAGAAGCTTAAGTTGACTTTGCAGTCCGATCTATCCTCGGATGAGATAGTAAAACGAGCCGAGCAGGAGATGGTCGCCATTCGCAAGCGCATGTTCGAGTTGGCCAAGCCCCTGCATGAGAAAATGTTTCCCGACCGCCGGTTGACGGAAGAGGGAAAGGAGTTGGAGAACCGGATAATAAGCGAGGTGATGGACGAGATCGCCAAGGATCATCCCAAGAAGGACGAGCTTCTGGCGGTCTGTCGACAGAACCTGCAGGAGCAGGAGCTATTCGTCAGGGAGAAGGATCTGGTGGACTTGACCGGCATAAATCTTTTACAGGTGGATTGGACGCCCGAGTTCTCCCGCGGGGTGGCGGTGGCTGGCCTGGATTCGCCCGGGCCGCTGGATAAGGGCTTGGAGTCTTATTTCAGAGTTTCACCCATCCCGGATGACTGGACTCAAGAACAGGAGGAATCCTTTCTGCGGGAGTACAACAGCTACATGCTCAAAGACCTCTGCATCCACGAAGCCATGCCCGGCCATTATGTGCAGGGATATTATGACAATCGGTTTCCTTCTTTAATCAGGACCATCTTCGGAAACGGGCCTTTCATCGAGGGCTGGGCCATGTACTGCGAGAGGATGATGGTAAACGCCGGATATTTGGATTACGATCCGCGCATGGAGCTTACCCGGCTTAAGATGTACTTAAGGGCAACCATCAACGCCATCCTGGATTCTGGTATTCACGCCGGTGATATGACCGAAGAACAGGCCATCAGACTGATGACCGAGGAGGGATTCCAGGAGCAGTCCGAGGCGGAGGGCAAGTGGGTGCGGGCGTGTCTGACCTCAACTCAGCTCTCCACCTACTTCGTAGGATTTCAGGAGGTATTGGATTTAGAGAAAGCTTATCGGCAGAAGGTGGGCGAGAATTTCTCTCAGAAGGAGTTCAACCAGAAACTTTTAAGCCACGGATCGCCCCCGGTGAGATTTCTGAGGGAAATCATTCTGGAAGAAAGATAAAACAGACTTAGGTGTGGAGTTTAAGTACCGTCCAGCTTGGTTTTTTCGGCATTTGGTCGATTCCTCGTTAATCAACTGAGTGCACTTATTTATTTACGTGATGTTGAATTGAATTCTCAAT
>CAYMNI010000275.1:0-1971 GCA_964391755.1 uncultured Ignavibacteria bacterium | reverse complement strand
CCACTTATAACTTCCTGGTTAAAGCCATCGGGCTGGCCTTCGGCTTTGTTGCCTCGGTGGTGGTGGCGCGGTATCTGGGGCCGGAGAAGTACGGCGTCTACAGCTTCGTGATATGGTTTCTGGGCATGGCGGGGCTTTTAGTCAACCTGGGCATACCCACCACCCTCACCAAGTATGTCTCCGAGTACCTGGGCAGAGGCGATTTCTCCGCGGTCTCCTCCATCTTCAACCGGATTTTCCGATTCGAGATCGCATCGGGCGTGGTGGTTACCCTGCTTCTGTTTTTCTCAGCCCCGCTGATCGCCGACTGGTACGGCAATCCCCAACTCTCACTGTATCTGAGGGTGGCCTCTCTGGTTATCCTGCCTATGGGCTTGATGTGGCTTTACAACGGCCTGTTCTTCGGCCTGCAGCGCTTCGACTTAATCGCCTTGATCAATCTGATAGTATCTCCATTGACCCTGGCTATCATCCTGCTGGTTCTGTACCAAAGCGGAAAGATCGAGTGGCTGGTGGCGGTCAGCGCCATAACCAATGTGATGTTGGTAGCGGGTTACGTCTACTTCAAGAGAACCAAAGCCCCCTTTGTGCGGCAGGGCGTTTACGCCGACAACCTCGGCGACAAGCTGCTCAAGTTCTCCGCCGGCGCATTCGTCATGGTAATCCTCCAGGCTGTAGTCTGGGAGCGCTTCGGCATCTTCTTTTTGAGCATCTTCAGCACCCCCTCGGAGATAGCCTTCTACAACGTGGCATTCATCTTTGCCAGCCGGACCATCATCCTGCTTCCCGGCGCTTTGACCGGCATACTGCTTCCCGCCATGTCCGAGGTCTACGGCTCAGGGAACAAAGAAGAGCTGGCCCGAGTGCACGTAACCGGCACCCGCTATCTGGCCATGCTCTCCTTCCCGCTCTGCCTGGGAGGAATAGCCGTCTCCGGGCAGTTGTTTACGGCTCTATACGGCCCATCTTATCACCCTGCCTCGTTGCTTTTCGCCGTGCTCATCCTGGGCGGAACGGTCAGCTCCCTGGCCACATCCAGCTCTTCTCTCCTGTTCGGGGCCGAACTTCAGAGGATGGTGGTGAAAATCGGGCTGTTCTCCGCCGTGCTCAATATCGGAGCCAGTTGGCTTCTTGTGCCCGTGCTCCAGGCAAAAGGGGCTGCTTTGGCCACAGCATTGGGACAGGTGATCGGCGGAATCCTGCTAATCGCTTACGCATACAAGGCTTACATGAAGCAGGAGTTTCCCTCATCTTACGTCTTGCGCATCCTGGTTGCCTCTTCACTGATGGGATTTGTGGCTTTTGCCCTCTCGGAATCGGTCCAGGGCTGGCTGGGACTGGCTCTTGCCTTTTTCGTCTCCTTTCCCCTGTACTTGGCCGGTCTGTTCCTCACCCGGAGCTTGACCCGGGGCGATTTGACGCTTTTGGAAAGCTTCTTCCGGAGGCTGCCGGGAAGGTGGAACAGGTCTGCTTTGCGGGTGCTGAAGGGGCTGATCAGGCTCTTTTATTCCGTCAATTAACCCCGTATCCCTGTTTTGGCCCAAGGGGCCGGGACGACCGTCAGATCCGTCCCGGCACGAGTTGTAAGCGCTGATTGCTCCGGTGGAAACCTTAAAACGCCGTTGGCGCCGGAAAAAAGCAAAAGCCTGGGCAAAGAGATGTTGACAAAGGGCGGGTATTATGTAATATTGGAAATTTGCACGCAGATTAGGCATGTAAATTTCAACTTCAGGAGGTTACGGTGAAGGATTTCGCAACCGATCAGATCAGAAACGTGGGAGTGGTTGGACATGGGGGTGTAGGCAAAACCTCCCTGGTGGAGGCCATGCTTTTTAACGCCAAGGTCACCTCGAGGCTGGGCAGCGTGGACAGCGAAACCAGCTTGTCGGACTACACCGAAGACGAGATCCAAAGAAAGATATCCATAGGTGCCGCGTTGCTGCATCTGGAATGGAAGAACCACAAGATAAA
>CAYMNI010000274.1:0-1985 GCA_964391755.1 uncultured Ignavibacteria bacterium | reverse complement strand
AGTCCGTGGCCTCTCGACCAATGTCGGCCGACCACAGTACACCGGATGGGGGGAGGTGGATGATAACTGTGAACCATGAACCGTTAACCGCCTTAAAAATGCGGGGGCTACGAGACGAGTTTAGAACTTTCTTCGTCTCCGAGTATCAAGCCTCATCCGAACTTGAGCGTGTTAAAGATCTCGTTGTGCAGATCCTCACGTGAGAGGTAAGAATGTTTCGTTTCTATCTTCTATCGTCTTCTCTGGTCGACTTAGCATTGACGATAAATGGCTTGGTGTCGACTGCAATTAGAGGTAGGTTCAGGGACGATTATGGGACTTCGCTGATGGAGGAATTTGAATAGGCACAACATGCGCGAGTCCCACAATTCCCCAAATCAGCTTCTATTTGAACCGTTTATTACCAGCCGACATTATTTGTTGTGCACTCCTGACCTTGCGGTCACATGACGTTATGGCACTCAAGAGCGAGCGTCGATCGAGTGTCAGATCTCGCTGATTCCAAATGCCTACTAACTCCTTCAATGCTTTCGAGGACCCGACAGCACCTAAAGAACCCAGAGCTACCGTTTGGAAAACGGAGTCTCTGTCCCCAAGAGCCCGAACGAGTGCTCCCACCACTTTATCAGTGTTGACGTGTCCCAGGGCATGCGCAGCTGCCGCCCGAACGTCAGAGTTTCCGTCCCCGAGAGCCAAGATAAGTGACTCTACCACCTTATCGACGTTCATCTCTCCCGAGGCAAACGCAACTGCGCGCCGGACAAGAGGCTCTGTGTCACCAAGAACCTGCATGAGTGGGTTCACCACGCGGTCGGTAGAGATCTGCTTTAGAGCCAGTGCGGATGCTTCGCGGACACTGCCGAAGAATACCGTTGCATGACGGAAATTCAGCGTACCTGCGAACGGTTGGCCAAGAGACAAACAAATACTTGATTGTTGCGTAATTATATGACATAATGTGCATAGATGCATGAAAGCATACCGTGGCTGGAAGAAACTCAAGTGGACTCAGAATTGATTGAAATGGAAAGCGCTTATCGTAGGACTGTCGCTCAGCCCACCCGACTGAAGATCCTCTATTTCTTGAAGAATGGCGAGCAGTGCCAGTGTAAGATCATCCCACAGATGCGGGAAGACCAATCCGACATCTCCAGGCACCTGGCCCACATGCGGGATTTGGGAATACTAGAGTCTCGCAGGGAGGGCATCTCGTTCTACTACAAGATCAAAGACAAAAGGATCTTCCGCCTGCTCTCTTTGGCCGACCGGATGATCAAATCTGAGATCGAAGATAGGGCCAAGCTGGCCAAGGTGCTGGTCTGAGGATCATTTCCGATCCGTCAGCTTTGAGGAGTGATTATGCCGTTCTCCGAAATCCTGTTGAGCGGATGGGATGCCCTTCTGGAATACCTGTCGGCTCACGTGCTCACCTGTTTGGTTCCGGCCTTTTTCATAGCGGGAGCCATAGCCGCTTTCGTTTCTCAGGGATCGATTCTCAAGTACTTCGGTGCAAATGCCAAGAAGATTCTGGCCTATTCGGTGGCTTCCGTCTCCGGAGCCATCCTGGCGGTTTGTTCCTGCACCATTCTGCCTCTCTTTGCCGGAATACATAAAAGGGGAGCGGGTTTGGGTCCGGCGATAACCTTCCTGTATTCGGGTCCCGCCATAAATATCTTGGCGGTGGTGTATTCGGCCAGGCTGTTGGGGTATGATCTGGGAATCGCCAGAGCTATAGGTGCTGTGGTTTTTTCCATAGTGATCGGTTTGATAATGGCTTTCATATGGCGACGCGAAGAACTTGAGAAGGCGAGCAATCCTGCTGAATTGGCTCTGCCGGAAGAAGAGGAGAAAACAAAACCCCAGGGTATCACTCTGTTCTACTTCGCCATACTGGTCGGAATTCTGATCTTCGGTGCCGCCCAAAAGTGGGTGATAACCGGAGTGCTGTTAGCGGTTCTCGCCTTGATATTGTACAAATGGTTCGA
>CAYMNI010000273.1:0-1997 GCA_964391755.1 uncultured Ignavibacteria bacterium | reverse complement strand
GGAATCCTCGAAGTCTGATCAAGGGGACGAGTGCCGAGCTGGGATTCACCAGAGTGCAAACCAAAACCCTGGAACTTAAGGTCTCAACGGGGTACAGGCGAAGGGAGGAGCAGATAGGGGGCACCAAGGTAGGTTTCTCCTCTTTAGCCCCCGAGCTGACCTGGTCGCTTTTGACCCAAGGCCGGCTGAGGGCAAAACTCCAATGGACCTACTTAGAGTCGAAGCCCGGGAACACAAGCCTGCCCTATATTCTGACCGAGGGGAAAACGCAGGGTAACAACTATGATTGGCGATTGTTTTTCGATTACAGGCTGAGCCGTTATCTTACCACCAGCGTGGCCTATTCCGGGGAATCGATACCCTCCGGATTGACGCAGCACACTGCCAAAGCGGAGGTGAAGGCGTCGTTTTAGAAGGAAGATCACTTCAGCTGTTCAGGTGGCGGGCTCTTGCCCAGGGTTACCCGGCTTCCGGTTTTCTAAAAAAAGAGACAAGATCATGATAGAGAGTCGATCAAGAAAAAGCGCGGTTTCCACCAGGGTCCGGAGACGTGCATGGGCCATATGTCTTCTACTCTTTGTCTGGTTCAGTCGCCTGGCGGCTCCGACATCCGGAGAATGTCTCTCGGAAGATCTTCAGGTGGAAGGGAATCGTTTCTTCAGCGGGGAGCGGCTTCTGTCCGAGATGCAACTGAAGCCTCGCTCTCCTTTCAACCTGCAAGTGGTGGAGAACTGCATCGAGAGAATGCTGAGCCTGTATGAAGACAATGGTTTTCCTTATTGCAGGATCTCGCCCGGTGACTTCAGAGTATCGGAGGACGGATTGGTGTCCTTTTCCTGCATGGTGGAGGAGGGACCCCGGGTGAGGATCACCCAAGTCCAACTGGAAGGTCTGAGGTCCACCCGGAAAGAGGTGATCCTGCGCGAGATGGGAGCAGACATCTATGGCCTCTTCTCCCAGAGCCGACTGGATGACGGTTTGAAAAGAGTGGAGCAGCTCTTGTTCATAGAGGAGGTGGAAGAGATACGACTTTTGGCCGGCGACAATCCGGAGGAAGGAAAAGTAAATATCCGCCTGAGGGAACGGAAGAACAACAGCGTCGAGGGAGTGCTGGGTTATGCCCCCCGAGGGGGAGACGGCAAAGGCAATCTGTTCGGCAGCCTGGATATGTACTTTGACAACATCTTCGGCACCGGGAGAATGATGCGCTGGAGTTGGTCCAAAAAGGATCCTCACTCCTCCCATCTGTTGTTTTCCTATCGGGAACCCTGGGTGCTGGGCTTCCCGCCCACGCTGGAGTTGAGCTTGGAGCAGGTGGACCAGGATTCGATCTACCTGAAACTGTCCGCCTCCGCTAAAATCACCTTTAACGCAGCAAGAAGGATATCCTGGGATCTGATGGCGGGATGGGAGAAGGTGGTTCCCGGCCCGGCAGGGGAGGGGCAGATTCCGGACTCTCGAAAATATACGGCCGGAGCCGGGTTGGCCCTCGACTTAGTGGATCAACCCAAAAATCCACGGCAGGGGATCTCTTACCAGACCCAATTGATCATGGGTCGGAAAAGAAATTACCCCACGGCTTCTCTCGGTCCCCAAGCGGAGAGTGTCTCCTCGCTCAAACTCAATCTGGACTTAGACCACTTCCTGCCCACCATGCGGACGCACACCTTCTTTGTGGGAATCCATTTGAGAGAGCTTTTCACCGGAGAGAAACCGGTGCCTCTTTCCGATCAGTTCGAGCTGGGGGGAGCGGGGAGCATCAGGGGTTATCGGGAGGGCGAGTTTCTCGGCACCCAGGTGGCGTGGGCCAACTTAGAATACAGGATTTTGTTGAAGGAGGATTCGAGACTTCACTTTTTCATAGACTACGGCCATTATGGACGACTGGCACGAACCGGGGAAGAACTTTCCTTGCGACAGATATCCGGCGAGCGGTGGGGTTACGGCTTGGGCCTGCGGTTGAATTCCAAGGCCGGACTGCTGGGTTTGGACTATGG
>CAYMNI010000272.1:0-2094 GCA_964391755.1 uncultured Ignavibacteria bacterium | reverse complement strand
CAGAGCTTCCTTATAGGAACCTCTGGCGGAGTCGGACTTGCCGATTCTGCTTTGTACCTCTCCCAGGCACTCCAGAAGCCGGATCATTTTGGCATTCTTCTCTTTCGACTCAGGGATTTTCTGCAGAAGCTCCCGTGCCTGCAGGTAGTATTGCTCCGCCTTTCCCTCGGAGTACTGATCCTGCATATTCTCACCGGCTAAAGTCAGGTAATCTATGCTTTTCTTGATTGAGAGACGATCCTTCTTTCCGCGGCTGTAATGATATGCTAAGGCTTCCGCAATCCGGGAAACCTGCGATTTTCCCCGATCTTTCTCCAGGATGCCGGCCAATTTGGTGTGGCTTCGCTCTCTGAACTGAGCATCGAGAGTCTGATAGATGTGATGCCGGACTATGTCGTGGGTGAAACGGTAATCCCCCGTTTTTTCCTCTTCCGCCGGAGCTTTTGTGAACAGCCCCCTAATCATCAGATTACCCACAATCCGTCTCAACTGAGCAGAGGATAAGTTGGATAGCTTCTGCAGCGTCACCAGGTCGAATCTCTCGCCGGCCACTGCCGCAATCGAGACCACCTTCCGGGAGGGCTTGTCCAGGCTTCTCAACCGACGATCGATCACGCTTTGCAGCGTGAGAGGTTCCAAAACCTTATCCTTGTATTCTCCCTTGATCTCCCAGCGAGACTCAACCGGATCGAAGAAGAAAGCGTCATGTTCCATACCCGCTCTGAGGGTCTCGCTTATAAACAGGGGATTGCCGGCACTGTAATCCAAAAACCATTGCCAAGAGCTTTCCCCCAGCTTCTGATCGAAGAAGGCTTCCACCAGATCCTTAACCTCCTGATCTTTAAGACCGGGCAGCCTGATGCGACGCAGCAGCCTCTGATCCTCCAGATCGGCGATCCATCTCTCAGTGGAAGAGCCGGCCTCGGCGCCGCGGCTGGTGGCAACCACCATGATGGGCGACTTCCTGAAGTTGCTGATTAAGTATCTGAGAAGTTCCAGGGTGTCGGACTCCAGCCAGTGCAGATCCTCGATATCCAAAACCAACGGATGACGATGGGAGAGCTTGGTGAAAAACAGCAGAAGCATGTCGTAAAATCTCTGTTTTTCCTCCCGGGGAGACATGGAGGGCGTTTTGATGCGGGAGACGTCAAAGGGTATGTACTCCTCCAATTCGGGAACTATCTTTTCCATCAGGGCAATGGTAAGATTATCCAAAAAGGGTGCCACGTATCGCGTGTCGTAGTTGATGGAGGCAAAGAAGTTCCGAAGCATCTCGGAGAAAAGGCGATAAGGTGAAATCTCCTTTTGATATCCCTGTCCTCTCACCACCAGGGCGCCTCGGGACTTCACCTTATCGAGGAATTGTTCCACCAGCCTGGTCTTGCCGATGCCGGTCTCTCCTTCGATCAGAACAAAGCCGCCCTGGTTTTCCAGAATCGAATCGAAGAAATTCTGCAGAACCTCCAGTTCGCCCTCCCTTCCCACGAAAGGCTCGTTCTGATTCCTGGCAAAATGCAGATTCACCGCTCTCCTCTTTTCTCCACGAATTCCCTCGATTCTCTCTGTTAGTCAATAAATAAGAACATATCGAGAAAAAATCAATAGAATTCTTGCCCTAGCCTTGTCAGAGGAGGATCACCTGCAACCGAGGACTAAGACAGCAGTATGAACCTAACTGCAGCCTCACCGATGGTTTCAAGTCCATTGTCCGTCTGACTAATGTACTCCGGTTCGAGACCCAGCGAACGAATCATTTCGCTTGACAATCCGCCCTGTCTGGATTTCTTAGTGCAGGAAGAAGTCTCCGTCTGGAAGATTGCCTTTTTTGAGGATGGTTTCTATGGCAGTGGTAAGCAAGTCCTTTTCCGTAAAGACCAAAGGGAATACCGACATCATAGATATCACCGGCCAGGTCACGGAAGCATTGAGAGGATCAGACCTCTCCAACGGAACCCTGACGGTTTTCACGCCCGGTTCTACCGCCGGCATCACCACCACCGAGTACGAGCCGGGATTGCTCAAGGATCTACCGGAGTTCTTCGACAGGATAATCCCCAAAGGAGAAAGAGAGAAGCTGATCATAAACAGGCTTGC
>CAYMNI010000271.1:0-2160 GCA_964391755.1 uncultured Ignavibacteria bacterium | reverse complement strand
TCATATATTGAGATTCCGACAGACCGGTAATCAGAAGCTCGGAAACCATCTCACCTATTCTCTCTTTATCCTCTTTATCCTTCAGATTCTCGAAATACATAATGGCCAGAGTATTCTCTTCCGCCACCGCTTTCTTCTCCGGAACTATCTGAAGTTGAAAAGGCTTGAGAATCAGGAAAACCAAAAAAAGAATGAAGACGATGGAAGCCGGAACCAAAAACGGGAGAAGCTTCTTCTTGGGCTTGGGCGGAAGAACCTCCGGCGGAATCTGAGTGGTCTTCACGTATTCCAAACTCTTCTTCTCACGCCTCAAATCCGCCAGAACGTCGTCTATGTGCTGATATCTCTCCTCCTTCTCCTTGGCCAGAGCCTTGTCGACCACATTCTGCAACTTCGCTGAGACTTTGTTGTTAAATCGAGCTACCGGCTGGGGTTCCTCATTGATTATGGCATGAAGCACGGCCGCCTCATGATCTCCCTGGAAAGGCAATTGGCCAGTCAGAAGCTCATACAGAACAACTCCGAAAGAGAAGATGTCGCTTCTGTGGTCTACCTCCTCGCGCTGGGCTTGTTCGGGGGACATATAGGAGGCGGTTCCGAGGGTGGTGCGACTCTGGGTCAGCTTGGTGGCCCCTTTTAGTTTGGTTAAGCCAAAGTCCATTATCTTAACCTGACCGCGGGGGGTGAGCATGATGTTGTCCGATTTGATATCCCGGTGAACAATCCCCTTCTCATGAGCTATGGTCAAACCTTCGCATATCTGAATTGCAATATCTAAAACCTTCCTTATCGGCAAGGTTTCTTTCTGGATTACCTGTCTTAGAGTTTCGCCCTCGCAATACTCCATAACGATGAAAGTCTGTCCCTCGAACTCATCGATCTCATAGATGGTGGTGACGTTGGTATGATTCAAAGCCGAAGCCGCTTTGGCCTCATGCACGAATCTCTCCTTCTCTATAGAATCAGTGGTCAGATGCTGAGGAAGGAACTTGATGGCCACTACACGCTCCAACTTGGTGTCTCTGGCTTTGTAGACCACGCCCATACCACCCTCACCTAGTTTCTCAAGTATCTCATAGTGAGATATCTTCCTATCCATTATTTCCTCTCCATCTCCTTGACCTGGCGACACATTTCATCAATGCGGGCTTTGACTTGCGCTATCATCTGTTTGAACTGTGGATCGCCGTGAAGACTTCCCAAAATCGGATTTCTTAAGGCAGAATGGTATTCCTTCCACCCGAAATCTATCGCCTTTCGCAGCCATGCGAGCGCTTCGACTCTGTTGCCCCTAATGGCGTTTATGCAGGCGATATCGTAGCGGATGTCCCACGCCTCGTCCCCTTGATTCATTCGTTCCCCAGCCGAGTGGAGACGTTGGGCGAACATCTCCTCTGCTTTCTCTCGTTGTTCTGACATTAAGTAGACATAACCTAAGCGTGTGGTCAGAGAAGTTCCAGTCAATCCGCGTAAACCGGTGGGTGAGATTCCCAACGCCTTCTCATAATGCAGTTTTGCCTGGGCATGGCTGCCCGAGAGCAGCTGGAGATCTCCGGCAGCCTCAAGACCACTGACCTCGTTTGGACACACTGCCAGCAGCTTTCGCGATTGCTCAACGGCTTGATGATATCTCCCTTGTCTCAGACGCAGGTCCATGAGAGCAACATGAGCGGAAGGAAAGTCGGGTTGAAACTCCAGCGTCTTGTTGATCCACGCCTCAGCCTCGACATAGTCGTCCAACATGAGATAAGCAGATCCTACGGCGAAACTCTGATAGGCGACGGTCGGATTGAGCGAAAAGGCTCTTTTCGCATACAGAAAGGCTTTTTTGAATTCTCCCCTGCTCCAGTGAATCCACCCGATGTTGCCTACGGCCGGAGATAAGTTTGGCTTCAGTTCCGCGGCCCTCTGGTTGGCTTCGAGTGCTTCTTGAAACAGTCCCTTCACCATATAAGCCAGCCCCAGCGCTTTGTATCCTTCGGCAAGCCCGGGATCGATCCGAATGGCCTCCCGGCTGACCTCGATCGACGAATCGATCCAGGCCGGCGGGAATCCGAATTTAAGCGCACGTTGAGCATAAGCATCTCCCAGGCCGGCATAAGCCAGAGCGTATTTCGGATCAACGTCGGATGCCTTCTTGAAAAACTCGATGGCAATCTC
>CAYMNI010000270.1:0-2312 GCA_964391755.1 uncultured Ignavibacteria bacterium | reverse complement strand
AAGCGACTGGTTCTGCTTTTCAGAGTCATTTTGGGTGTAACTTTCATCTACGCCAGCCTGGACAAGATTGCACATCCGGAGCAGTTCGCCCGAATAGTTTACAACTATAAAGTCCTGCCCGGATTCTTGATAAACATCTTCGCCGTAACTCTCCCCTGGGTCGAGTTTATCGCCGGGCTTTTCTTGATTTTCGGGATATTCACCGAAAGCGCCTCGCTTTTGATCTCCTTCCTGCTGGTAATCTTCATCGTAGCCATCTCGATAAATCTCTTCCGGGGTATCAACCTAAACTGTGGTTGTTTCTCCACCGATCCCGGTGGCAAGAAGGAGGGGGCCAATCTGCTTATCAAGGACTTCTTCTTCCTTTTCCTGGGGATTCTAATCCTCTTCTTCAATAAGAACTTTGCATCCCTCTCCAACCTCCTTCAAAGAAAAGCTGTTCGTAAACTATAGCACCCTACCTGTCAATCACCAGGTGAGGACACGTAACGGAAACCTTCAGGTTTCCAGTAAGAGTAATGCAAGTTTGAAGTCGTTCGCTTTTCGTAAAACCGGGGGATACAATTAGGAACTTGAGAGAATACTGAAAAGAATCTGAAGCGAGGGAGAACAGCTATGATTCGTCCGGTTTTATCTCGATGATGGGCTGGGCAGCATCCACCAGGTCGCCGGGTGCGAAGTTGACCTTCTCTACCGTTCCGTTTGCCGGTGATTTGATCTCGTTCTCCATCTTCATGGCTTCCACGATCACCAGACCCTGCCCTTTTTCCACCTTATCCCCCACCTTCACCAGTATCTTAACCACTTTTCCCGGCATGGGCGAGGCAGCCACCGGCTCCTCTGCAATGCCGCTCGAATCAGCACCGGATGTCGTGACGCTGTCTGATGTAGCTTCTTCTATTAGGAACTGCTCTCCTCCGACGGACAAATACTTCTTCCCATTGGATTCTGCGAAGTAAACAGTGTATGCTTTGCCATTCACCAATAGAGAGAGACAATGATCGGAGATTGTTGAAGAATCGACTAGGTTCTCTTTACCATTCAGATTGACATGATATTGCCCCTCCTTTAATTCAACCTGAAGTTTATGAATCTGATCTTCTATCTTAAGTTCGAGTTCCATTTGGCTGCCATTTATCGGTTTGATTTATGATTCACCCAGGCTCCATTTACCCAAGGTCAACCATGGGCTGGGCATCTCCTGTTTTCCCTGAGTCCTCTTTTTGTAGGATGTTTTGAATTGAGAAGAGATGGCGGCTGCAATCAGAGCTTCGCAAGTGAATCGTTTCGTCTTCCTCTTCTCTTTCCAATCCGACATGTTCTTCTCGATGAAACTCGTCTGGGTGTTTCCGTCGACGAACTCGGGATGCTCCATGACCGCCGCCAAGAACTCAATGCTGGTTTTGATACCCAAAACGGTATAGTCTGACAGGGACAGGATCATACGCTCGCGAGCGTACTCTCTGGTCTCTCCCCAGGTAATCACCTTGGAGAGAATGGGATCGTAGTAAACGGAAACCTCGAATCCTGAGTATATTCCGCAGTCGTGCCGGATTCCCGGACCGGATGGTTCCTTCATGTAAAGGATCTTACCTGAGGAGGGGAAGAAGTTATTCTCCGGATCTTCTGCGTATATTCTGCACTCGATGGCATGCCCGCGCTGCCGAATGTCACTCTGAGTGAGAGTGAGCTTCTCGCCTGAGGCGATTTTTATCTGTTGTTTGACCAAATCCAAGCCGGTCACCAGCTCGGTGATGGGATGTTCCACCTGCAGCCGGGCGTTTACCTCCAGGAAGAAGAAATTCTTGTTCTTGTCCAGGAGGAATTCTACCGTTCCCGCATTGTTGTAACCGGATACTTGTATCACCTTCTTGGCCACGTCCCCCATCTTCTCTCTGAGCTTCTCGTCCAGGGCGCAGGAAGGAGTCTCCTCCACGATCTTCTGGTGCCTTCGCTGTATGGAGCATTCCCTTTCGTAAAGGTGAATGATGTTACCGTAATTATCCGCCAGCACTTGGAATTCAACGTGGCGCGGCTCCTCTATGTATTTTTCCAGGTAGACCGACTCATCTCCAAAGGCCGACTTGGCCTCGCGCATTCCGGCCTCAATCCCCTTATCAAGTCCCTCCGGCGAGCGAACCACACGCATTCCTTTTCCCCCGCCTCCGGCCGAGGCTTTGATCATCACTGGGTATCCGATCTTCTCCGCAGCCTCTTTGAATCCCTTGGTCTGTTTGCCGCTGCTCATCATTCCGGGAATGATGGGTATTTTGGCTTCGGTCATGGTCTTTCGCGATTCCACCTTGTCGCCC
>CAYMNI010000269.1:0-2358 GCA_964391755.1 uncultured Ignavibacteria bacterium | reverse complement strand
GCTTATTTTGATCTACACCCTACCAAATCTTCTCTGTCGATTCTGGTAGTCCCAGATGGCTTCGTAGAAGTCCTTGGCAGTGAAGTTGGGCCAGAGAATGTCGGTTACGTAAAGCTCGGTGTAGGAGGTTTGCCAAAGCAGGAAGTTGGATATGCGCATCTCCCCGGAGGTGCGGATAATGAGGTCCGGATCGGGAATGCCGTTGGTGTAGAGGTAGCCGGAAAATCTCTCTTCGTCCAACTCGTCGGGATTCAGCCGGTTTTCGCGTACGTCGGCAGCGATCTTCTTGACAGCGTCCAATATCTCTGTACGGCCTCCATAGTTCAAAGCCAGGTTCAGAACCAGACCGGTGTTGTCTTTAGTCTGCTCCATGGCCTCATGAAGAATCTGTCGTCTTTTGGGAGAGAGCTCCTCTATTCTTCCGGTGGTGATGAGCTTGACGTTGTTTTGGTCCAGCTCGTTGATCTCCCTCTTGGTGGTCTCGTACAGAAGCTTCATTATGGCCGAGACCTCACTTTTCGGTCTTTTCCAGTTTTCCTGTGAGAAGGTGAAAAGGGTCAGAACGGAGAGCCCCAGATCGCCGGCAGACCGCACGATTCTCTTTACCGCCTTGACTCCAGCCTGATGTCCGGCAGTGCGGGGCAGTCCTCTCCTCTTGGCCCACCTTCCGTTGCCGTCCATGATGATGGCCACATGCGCGGGAAGATTCCCCTTCTTGAGAATCTTCTCTTTGAGCTTCTCAGCTTCTTTCGCCAATTCACCTCACCCCATCCGGCCGTCGACAGGCCTTGAAGCGGCATGCAAGGCGGCGGTCACAAGTTAGACCTCCATTACTTCCTGTTCTTTCTTTTCCATTATTTCGTCTATCTTCTCTATGTGCTCGTCGGTGATCTCCTGCACCTTATCTTGTGCCTTGCGCGATGCATCCTCGGAGATTTCCTTGTCCTTCTCGGCCTTCTTCAATGCGTCGTTGGCATCGCGTCTGATATTTCTGACCGCCACCTTGCCCTCCTCCGCCACCTTCTTCACCAGTTTGACCAGGTCCTTCCTGCGCTCCTCGGTCAGCAGCGGTATGGGAAGCCTGATTACGTTGGGATCGCTCTGAGGATTGAGTCCTAAGTCCGATTTCTGTATGGCTTTCACGATCTCCGGAATCAGCTTCTTCTCCCAGGGGTGAACCACCAACAGCCGGGCATCCGGAGCAGAGATGTTGGCCACTTGAGACAAAGGGGTCATGGTGCCGTAGTAATCTACCTTGATTCCGTCCAGCAGGGAAGCATTGGCTTTTCCGGTTCGGATGGAGGCAAACTCCCTCTTTATGGCCTCCAAAGCCTTTGTCATCCTGTCGCCAGCGTCTGCGTGAATCTTGTCTACCGTCATGTTTACCTACCTTGCCGTGTATGGGTTGATGAATTCAGCCTGCTAATCATATAACATTGCGTAAAGTCAGAAATAGTCGATTAGAGTCAAGAAACGGAGAGTCGTCTTTCATCCCTGAACCTTGGTTCCGATCTTCTCTCCGCTGAGAATCCTCTTCACGTTTCCCTCGGTGAACAGATTGAATACCACGATGGGAAGCTGGTTTTCCATGCAGAGGGAGATAGCGGTTAAGTCCATCACCCTGAGTCTCCGCTTGAGCACTTCCATGTAGCTAAGCGTGTCGAACATCTTGGCGGACGTATTCCCCACCGGATCGTCATCGAAGACCCCGTCCACCTTGGTGCCCTTCATCAGCACTTCCGCCTCGATTTCCGCGGCACGCAGGGCGGCGGTGGTGTCGGTGGTAAAATAGGCGTTGCCGGTGCCGCCTGCAAGAATGACCACCCTTCCCTCGGATATGTGCCTCACCGCTTCCCTTTTTGTATACGTCCGGGTCAGGGTGTCTATGTGAACGGCGCTTAAAAGACGGGTGGGGAGTCCCAAACTCTCCAGGTGGTCCTGAAGAGCCAAAGAGTTGATGACCGTTGCCAGCATCCCCATGTGGTCGGCCGACACCCGGTCGATCGTGCTCTGACGAAACATCTGCCCCCGGATTATGTTACCGCCCCCCACCACTACGGCCACCTCCACGCCCAGCTCCCGGGCAGACTTGATCTCCTCTGAGACGAAAGAAACCGCCTCCGGCAGGATGATGCTGTCTTGTCGTCCGGAGAGCGATTCGCCGGATATCTTCAGCAGGATTCTTTTGTATATTGGGATGCCCACGATTTTGGCTTGAAACGGAATCTCGGATTCCGAATTTGAACTCAACTTATGGACATTTGAAAAAATGCCCGGCGACAGTTGGTACCGGGCGTTTCCATTCTTATCCGGTGTCGTCCCCCAGCCGGAATCTGGCGAATTGCCCCACGGGAATCT
>CAYMNI010000268.1:0-2400 GCA_964391755.1 uncultured Ignavibacteria bacterium | reverse complement strand
ATTCTACTTCAAAGATATCATGTTTCATGCTCTTGTCAACCGCTAATTTCGCCCGGGAGAGGCTTGTCTCGCCGGTTCTCAGGCTTTATCCAACAGGCCGGGCTTCTGCAGTTGGCTTTTCGTGCCTTCGCCTTTGATATCGGCTGGTATGGTTCATTTTTTTACCGTCATCCTGACCAGGGCAAATAGCACCAAAGGAATAAACAGAAGAAGAGCCAAAAGCCGGTTTGCCAAGCCGGTCTTGTGCTTTCTGAAGAATCGGTAGAAGGCCAAATGCGAAAGCCAGATCATTTTGCGCTTGGCTTTACCGGTAGACGCCCCCTTGTGATGCATCACCCGAGCATCCGAATAGAAGAAGATCTTCCAGCCGGTGGCTTTTATCCTGTAGCACAGGTCCACGTCGTTGAAGAACATGGGGAAGGCCTCGTCGAAAAGCCCCACCTGCTCCAACGCCTCCCTCCTGAGCAAGAGGCAAGATCCCATGGGTTGGTCCACCTCCCTGGTCCGGTCGAAGTCAAAGTAGCCCATTCTCCAACTGCCGAAGACTTTGCTTTTGGGAAAGAGCCGGCTCAAGCCGGAGAACTCCCATAACAAAGTGGAGAATCCTGGGAATTCTCTGCAGGACGGCTGGATGCTCCCATCCGGGTTGACAAGCTGAGGCCCCACAGCGCCAATGTCCGGGTTCGCCTCCATAAACCCGAGCATCGAATCTATTGCGCTTCCTCGCATTTCGGTATCGGGATTAAGAAGCAGCACATATTCCCCTTTCGACTTCCCGATCCCCTGGTTGTTGGCTTTTGCATATCCCAGATTCGTTGGATTCTCCACCATGTCGATCCGGGAACGAAATTCCCGAAGAATCCCGAGGGTTCCGTCGGAAGAGGCATTGTCCACAACTATAATCTCGAGTTGCGAACCGTCTGCAGTACCAAGAATGGAGTCCAGGCAGTTCCCGGTGAACTCCTCGGAGTTCCAGGTGACGATGATGACGGATAATTCCATAAATTCAGGTCGATCCTATCAGCGATTCTTGGTCACGTAAACATCAGCAAACGGGGTGGACTCAACCAGGCGGTAGTTTTCTTGAATCAGATCACCGTATGGAGGAGGAAACCAATCTGCCTTGATGATCAGACCAACTTCTCTTTTTCCAATCAATCTCTCCACTCCCAGGCTGTCGATCAGGTGGAACCGCTCTATTTGCTGCTCCGATAAGTACGGGGCCACCTCCCACCCCCAGGTCTCCAGCCCCGGCACCGTTTTTCTGCCGGATAAGACGGCATAAGCCGGCCAGCCACAGAGAATTACTTCCCCCGGCAGAGAGTTCTCCTCTACGGCATGCAATACCTTCTTTACGGTTTTTATGTGAAAGGATGCATCCTTCTGGCGGGCACCAAAAATAAATATGGCGGCAAATGGAAGAATGAGCAGAAAATAAACCACCAGGGCCACCGCAACTTGTGATCTTCTCTCACGGAGTCTTTCTCGCAGTTTTTGCCAAGCGGGAATCGAGAAGATCAAAAGGTAAGGAAGAGCCTGTTCGTAGTACTGAAACTGAGTCGGACTCATGACGAAGCAAGTAATAACCAATGTCAGGCCAAATGCCATGGCTGCCACGATCACTCTGTCTTCAGACTGAAAATTTTTCTTCTTTCTGAGGCTTTTCACGAACAGAACCACCCCCGTGACAGCGGCAGACAAGATCAGCAGATTTTGAGGGTAGAATACGAACTTGAAGAGGGTCCAGAGCTTGCGCCCAAGGCCCATCTTAATTACCTGACTTCCCCACATCAAATGGTATTCCACGTTCCCGAAAAGGAATCCCGAAGGCTCCCGGAGGAATAGATAGATGGCTGGCACAGATGCAAGAATTGAACCGCAGCACAAGATAACCAATTGATAGACTCTGCTCCTTGGGTTCTTCTCGGTCGATAACAAGAGAATCACAAGCCCTTGGATCAGAAGCAGGAGGGCGAAAATCAGTCGAAAGTTGAAGGCTATGCCCATAAAAAAACCGGACAGGAGAATCTGAAAACGGGCTCTGTCAGCTCCTCGAAGAAGGTAAACGGAAAAACAGAAGAAGGAGAGAAAACTAAAAAAGTCTGAGAATACCAATGTCTTCACCACGCTGTGCCAGTTTAAGGTCAACCCGTTGAAGCTGTATAGGAAGAACAAAAACAGCGACAATCCCGCGTCACGAGAGAATCTGAGGAGAAAAAGGAATATCATTATCGACAGCAGTATTCCGGCCAGCACCGAAATAAGCCTCCCCAAGAAAAGGGAGGAAAGGCCGCACTGGGAGACCAACGAATATGCATAGGGAAGCAGGGGCATCTGGGGATAGAGGAAGTCCAAGTAAGGAAGGTTTCCCTCGTTGACTAATCTGGCAGCAGAGAGATA
>CAYMNI010000267.1:0-2421 GCA_964391755.1 uncultured Ignavibacteria bacterium | reverse complement strand
AGTGTTTCACGTGAAACAAAAGAACCGGTCAACGGATCGAACGGATGTAACGGATAACATCCGTTTAATCCGTCCATACGGACGCCCCCTGCAGGCCTGTAGGGCGTCCGGACGATAAATCCGTTGACAGTCTTTCGTGTCTGCAGTCCGTGGCTAAAACCTCATTGTCCACCAGCTTATCCGTCCTATGGACGCCCGTCTGGGCGTTTAATCTGTTTAATCCGTTGATCTTATTCCGTCCATAGTCCGTAGTCGGTAGTCCGTAGCTGAAACCGACTGTCTACTAGCTTATCCACTTAATCCGTTACATCCGTTGACCGACTGTCTTAATCCGTTGACAGCTTTGCACTTTCCTTTGACTGTCTTGCACTGAACTGCTTGAGATACACCATCAGAATCGCGATATCCCCCGGCGACACACCGGATATGCGACAGGCTTGCCCCACAGAGACCGGGCGGATCTTCTTCAGTTTTTCCAGGGCTTCCTTCTTGAATCCCGTCAAGCCTTCGTAATCGAAGCTCTCCGGAATCCGCATCGACTCCAGCCTCTTGGATTTCTCGATCTCTTTGATCTGCCTTTGAATGTACCCTTCGTACTTGATCTCAAGCTCCACCTGTTCATATACTGTCCGGGATACCTGTTGTGCCTCCCAATCGACCTTTCTCAGGTTTTGATAGGTGATCTGCGGCATCTTAAGGAGCTTTGCCAGACACATTTTGCGATTGTTCTCGATGTCTCCCAAAACATCGGCAAATGATGAGATGGAAACGAAAACCCTTCTAAGCCGGGCCTTTTCTTTCTCAACATCTTGCTTTTTCTGAAGATAGGCGGAGTGCAGGTCATCGGATACCAGCCCGTATCGGTGTCCGAACTCCAGAAGTCGTTGATCGGTATTATCTTCTCTGAGAACCAACCTGTACTCGGCCCGGGAGGTGAACATCCGATAAGGCTCTTCCGTCCCTTTGGTCACCAGATCGTCTATCAGCACGCCGATGTATGCCTGATCCCTTTCCAGGACAAACGGAGCTTCCCCTCTGAGCTTGAGCACCGAGTTGATCCCGGCCATAATCCCCTGTGCGGCCGCCTCTTCGTATCCGGAGGTGCCGTTGATCTGCCCGGCGAAGTAGAGATTCTCCACCAGCTTCGTCTCCAGAGTGTGCTTGAGCTGTACCGGCGGGAAGTAATCGTACTCGATGGCATATCCGGTTCTCATCATCCTGGCGCTTTCCAGACCGGGCACCGTATGCAGCGCTCTGAGCTGGACGTCTTCCGGCAGGCTGGTAGCGAACCCGTTGACGTAGAATTCTGTGGTGCCGAGTCCTTCCGGCTCCAAGAACAACTGGTGCCGGGGCTTATCCGGAAACTTTACCACCTTATCCTCGATGGAGGGGCAGTATCTTGGACCAATGCCCTGAATCTTCCCGCTGTAAAGCGGCGATCTGTCGAGATTGTCCAAAATCAGTTGATGTGTCTCCTGGTTTGTGTAGGTCAAATAGCAGGGGAGCTTGTTCTCGGGAGCAGCCGTGGTACGAAGAGAGAACGGTCTCGGATCTTCGTCCCCATCCTGTCTTGCGGTCTTGGAGAAATCGATGGTTTTGCCGTCGAGCCGGGGAGGCGTACCGGTCTTAAGCCGACCTGCCTTGAAACCCAAACTCACCAGGTTTTCGGTCAGACCTCTGGCAGGGAACTCTCCAGCTCTGCCTGCCGAGATATGCTCCAATCCAATATGTATCAATCCGTTGAGAAAGGTGCCACATGTCAGAATGACAGCTTTAGCATGGTATTCCATCCTGGTTTCGGTGACCACGCCGTAGACTTTAGCATCTTTGACGAGCACCCGAATCACCATATCCTGCTTGATGAATAGATTGTCCTGATTCTCGAGAGATTCGCGCATGGCCAGCCGATACATGGCTCGATCGTTCTGGGTTCGGGTAGACCATACTGCGGGACCTTTCTTAAGGTTAAGGGTCTTGGTTTGAATGGAGGTCTTATCCGCGATAAATCCGATCTCTCCGCCAAGCGCATCGATCTCCTTGACCAATTGCCCTTTGGCCTGGCCGCCCACTGCAGGATTGCAGGACATCTGGGCGATGGTCTCCTTGTTCATGGTGAAGAGGAGCACCTTTTGCCCCATTCGGGCTGCAGCCAGCGCAGCCTCACAGCCGGCATGCCCGGCACCGACGACGATTATGTCAAACCTCTCTTCGTAGGTCAGCATGGTGTTTCATGTGAAACATTCAGGACACATGATCCCTCAGGTTCTCGATGATTTTCTCTTTCAAATCATACAAGCCATCGTAAAGGACCGCCCTGTAAGTCCTTATATCGAAAGGAAGGTCGCTGTCACGTCTGGCGAAAAGGAAGACATCCTTATTGAAGGCGTGGGCCATCCCAATCTCATAGAAAACATTCGGATT
>CAYMNI010000266.1:0-2567 GCA_964391755.1 uncultured Ignavibacteria bacterium | reverse complement strand
GGTGTACGTCACGGAGAACGAAGACGGGACCAGCGAATTGCAGTTGCAGTAGTCGAATAGTCTTTTCGATTATCGAAAAATTCCTTCAGAACAGGTTGAAGCAGGAGGGGGTCAAATGAGCACGAAGAAAAGCGCTGCCTTATCCCGATGGGCACTCTACGCCGTTTTCCTGTTTGCCGCCTTTGTGCTGCTGTTTGTGCTGTACCCCTCATTTTGGGGAGTTAAGGTCTCCAAGGTCATCGACGGCGACACCATCGTTTTGAATAGCGGAGAGGTTATACGCTATATCGGCATAGACACGCCGGAAAAGGGGGAAGCCTTCTTCGAGCAGGCCACTCAAGCCAATCGGGAGTTGCTGCAGAGTGGAAAGCTGACCTTCGAGTACGATGTCGACAGGCAGGACAGGTACGGAAGAACCTTGGCCTACGTGTGGATAGACAGCCTGCTGGTCAACGCGGAGCTGATCAGATTGGGACTGGCTTCGGTATATACCTTCGTTCCAAATCTGAAATATCGGGACCGTTTTGTTTCTCGGCAGACGGAGGCCAGAAAAAGCGGTTTGGGAATTTGGTCGGTTCCGGTGCCGGGGGAGGAGTATTACGTCGCCTCCAAAAGGTCGAAAAGACTGATCTTTCATCGGCCGGGCTGTGAGTGGGCTATGAAGATAAAAGAAGAGAACCTGGTGCGTTTTGAAACCAGAGAAGCAGCTTTAGATTCCGGATTTAGTCCGTGCCGTTCCTGTAAACCATGAGCAATAGGCGACTTCTTCGCAGAATTGAACGCTTCTCTTCCATGCAGGCACCCTTATAGATTTTCTCTCGGTGAAGTGAAGAGAAGCATAAAAAAAGGCTGCCCCGACATCGGTCACAACCCCCTTCAGTCCCCGCAAGGGCTTGCCCTTTTTTCATACATTCTAACCTCGCCGTCGCAAGTGATCATGGGTTGTGTCGATTACATCTTCAAGGATGGATATGTTGTGTCTTCTTGGGGGCGGGATTCCTGTGACTATAAGGAGGGGCTATGCCTTCGGTTTTGGTGATCGAAGATAAGGACAGCATGAGAGACATGCTCTCCAAAAGTTTGGAGGCTGAGGGATACGAGGTAGAAACCGCCAGAGACGGCGAAGGCGGGGTGGAGAAGGCCCGGGAGAAGAAGTATGACGTGGTGCTGGCCGATCTGAAACTCCCCAAGATGAACGGAATCCAGGTGCTTTCGTCTCTTAAGGACATGGATCAGGACGCGGCGGTCATTTTGATGACGGCTTACGGCACCATCGAAACGGCAGTGGAAGCCATGAAGGAGGGAGCTTTCGATTTTCTGACCAAACCCTTCGACACCGATCACCTGAGCGTTTTGATCAGAAGAGCCATGGAGAACCGCAGACTGGTGGCGGAGAACGTCCTTCTCCGAGAAGAGCTGGGGCACCATCTGGGATATGCCGAGATAATCGGGAAATGCGAGAGGATGCAGGAAGTCTCCAGGCTCATTCAGAAGGTGGCTCCTTCCGACTCGAACGCGCTTCTCTTGGGAGAGTCCGGCACGGGAAAGGAACTATTCGCCCGCGCCATTCACAGCCTGAGCAACAGGAAGACGGGACCTTATGTAGCCATAAACTGTGCCGCCATACCCCGCGAGCTTTTGGAGAACGAGCTGTTCGGATCGGAAAGGGGAGCTTACACCGGATCGGTAGCCCGCAAGATGGGAAAATTCGAAATCGCCCAGGGAGGAACCATCTTCTTGGACGAGGTGAGGGATCTGGACATCGCCTTACAGGCAAAACTGCTCCGGGTTCTTCAGGACCGAACTTTCGAACGGTTGGGAGGTACCAAAACCCTAACGGTAGACGTGAGAGTGATCGCCGCCTCCAATACCGACCTGAAGAAGTCGGTCGAGAAAGGCCAGTTCCGTGAGGACCTCTTCTACCGGTTGTCCGTCTTTCCCATAACCATCCCGCCCTTGAGGGATAGAAGAGAGGACATACCGGATCTGGCGGACTATTTCGTGAAGAAGTATTGTGCCGAGATGAAAAAGCCCAAAAAGCGCATGTCCCATGAAGCGGTATCGCTGCTGGACAAGTACCACTGGCCGGGCAACGTCAGGGAACTGGAGAATACCATAGAGAGAGCGATCATTCTGTGTGAAGGCAAGAAGATTCTTCCGGAACATCTGGCCATACGAATTCCCTCGCCTCACGAGATCAGGCTCAGAGAGGGAGCGGGTCTTAAAGAAGTCGGGCAGCACGCCCAGGCTGAGGCGGAAAGAGCCTTGATAACCAGGGTGTTGACTCAGGTTAGAGGGAATAAAAGAAAAGCGGCGCAGGCGCTGAAGATAGACTACACCACTCTATTCGAGAAGATTAAAAAATACGTCATAGACGCTTAGCAATCCTCTCTGCAAGCAGCAAGGCTTCCGAACCAGTCTTTGGTGTTAAGAGAAAGCCGCCCATACGGGCGGCTTTCTCTTATTTTCTCGTCAGCCGGTCTTTGGATTTGCGTTTCCCGCAAGGGTCGGGTGCATAGAAGTATATAGATTCGTACAGATCGGTTAAATCTCGCCGGTCTATTTCG
>CAYMNI010000265.1:0-2625 GCA_964391755.1 uncultured Ignavibacteria bacterium | reverse complement strand
ATCACGAAGCCGATGATATGGGTGACAATCTGACCGAGTTCCAGACCCATGCGTTGACTCCTTAAGAGGCGGCCGCCGGCAAGGCGGGTTGAGATGCCCGCGCAGTCCGTCGCCCGCGAAGCAAAAAGGGTTCTACGTACCGGTGCGGCTAAGAGATCTTGCCCTGTAGAATGAACACCGTGACCAGAGCATAAATGGTGAGTGCTTCGATCAGCGCGCAACCGATGATCATCCCCAGCTGAATCTTAGCCGCCGCCTCCGGCTGCCGTCCCATGGCTTCCATAGCAGCAGATACCGCCCGGCCCAATCCGAAGGCAGAGCCCATGGCAGCAATGGCTAAACCCAGGGGAAGAAATATGGCTAAAGCAGTCTGATAAGACATCTAACCTCCTTGGGAGAAAAGGTTCAAAAGTTCAAAGATTCAAGGGTTCAAGAGTTCAATTGTTTAATGTTCCTCGTGTGGTAACATCAGCGAGAAGTAAATGGTCGATAACAGGGTGAATACCAGAGCTTGAATGGTTCCGGTCAACAAAGCCAGAAAGACGAAAGGAACCTCGAACGGTATCCCTACGGGAAGATGCAAAAAGCTCAAAGCACTCACTCCCAGCCCCACAAACACGGTGATCAGGACGTCCTCGCCGGTGATGTTCCCGAAAAGTCGAAGCGACAGGCTCATGGGCTTGGCCAGTTCCTCTATTATATGAATGGGTATGTTGAGAGGAACCAAAAGCCAGGTGATCACGTCCTTTGGATCTCCCGCCATATGCTTCAAATACCCTACTATACCGAAACTTCTTATGCCCGTATATTGCACGTAGAAAAACACGCAGATGGCCAGAGCCAGGGTCTGGTTTAAGTTGGCGGTGGGAGATTTCATCCCCGGCACCAAACCCAGAAAATTCATAGTGAGAATATAGATGAAAAGAGTTCCCAGAAAAGGGGTGAACCTTCTGCCTTCAGGTCCCAAGATTCCACACACGAAATTGTCCAAAGCCTCCACCACCATCTCCACCGCGTTCTGCCATCTCCCCGGCATGATGGACCTCTTGCGATACACCAGATAGGCCAAAACACAGAGAAAGACAGCCACCATCCAGGAGAAGATAACGTTCTCGTAATGATGCAGGAATCCTACAAAAGCCGCCTCTCCGTACTCATGGTAGAGAAAGGTGATGAAATTGGGCAGCTCGGGCGCTCCCTCCTGCGCCTTTTCCGCTGCGTGCTTTGCCAGTTCCTCAGTCAACATTGGATCGTGTGCCAATCATTCTTCGGTGATGGATTCGCCTGAAAGCTTCCAAAGTTAATGAACAACGGATCCGGCTGAACTTCTCTTCGCCTTGGAGCCGTTGTCATTCTCTCTCTTCTGATCGTCGATTTCTTCCGCCGATTTGGCCTGGTTCTGCTGCTTCGCATCCAGGGAAAGAACCCACCTTCCCATGGCCTTCAGGAACATCACCACGAAGAGCAGGGTAAACCCGATGAGCAGGCTCTCGGGAGGGAAATACTTTATTCTTAGCAGAAGGTAACCGGCTGCATACAACAAGGGGAACTTGAACACAGCTATCAAAACGATTCTTCCTTTCCTCACTTCCTTGCCGGGTGAGAAGACTTCGGTTATCAGATTGGTCAGAAACAGCAGATTCAAACAGCCCCAGGCGGTCCCTGCCAGAATCCCTCCCCCGAATTCAAAGTCGTAGTAAACGGTGACGAAAAGGAAACCCAAGACAGCCAGCACCAGCGAGGTCTTGATTACCCTGTGAATGAATTCAACGCCCATGGACGAAACCCTGGTTCTGTGTTTCTACTGGCCGGCCCTTTTTATCAAGTCGTATACACCTTTGCCGGCGGCTACGAATCCAAAGAGTATGAAAACCACCATCAAGTAGGGGGTAGTGCCCAACTTTTGGTCCAAAAAATTCCCGATGTAGTATCCCAAAATCGGTCCCACCGCCATCAGTATGGGTATGGTGGTCAGAATTCCAATCTGACGATAAGTGGAGTACCTGTCATCCCGCTTTCTGTTCACGCTTTACGACTGATTCCTCTTCGGCTGATCGTTTCTATCTCGGTCAGCCCGGGTTCCCTTCCAAAGAGTTCCCATTATAATACCCCAGGTAAATCAAGTCAAGTATTTTCGCGGACGCCTTAGTGCTTGCCCGGAGTAATGCGGGGACCAAAGAGAAGAAGATGTTTTACAAGGGGAGGGGACGTCCGAATCCACACCAAGTTTGAGAGACGGCATGGTCGGTAAAATCACAATCCCGCCAAGATAAAAAAGAGATCAGGGACCGGAGGCTTACGCGTGCTTGGAAACGGATCGATTTCTTTTAAAGCCTTCTCGTTCGAAACGTTCGATCAAACCTTTAATCAAAATAGGCCAGGCGATGGTAGCATCGCATAGCACCTCCGCCCATTGTCCCCCCTCTTTTTTGGGAACGAACTTGCCCCAGGAAACCCCCTCGCTGTATGTACATCCTGAGAGTCCACCCCAATGAACCGGCTCCGGGCAGATTCTTACTCCGTACCGGAACCGGCTCAACTCCTTGCCTTCGCCGAACCTGCGGAAGAGTGCCTCCACATATGGCCCCACCTGCTGGCTCCAGTTTCTCGGAACGCCTCCGCCGA
>CAYMNI010000264.1:0-2710 GCA_964391755.1 uncultured Ignavibacteria bacterium | reverse complement strand
AGCCTTTCGAGGGGGATGAATGGCCGCGCTTTCACTGAATGCCGGTGAAGTGGACCGAAATCGAGGCGGACAGCGTGGTGCATGTCAACGAGCTGAAGGTGTTGCAGAAGCAAAAAGTCGACGCTGCTCTCTTCGAGGTGCCGGAAGGTTACAAGAAGGCGGATAAGCCGAGCTTTCCCGGAGATGAGTAAGCGGCCAGCGCGATTTCCAGAGCCTGGTGCTCTCTCAGGTACTAACGAGGTTCGTTGATCGGTTATTCCCCATATGGGAGGATCGTACGACTCTTTAAGCGTCCGAAACCTCCCCTGACGGGGAGGATTTCGAACCTACGGTCTATCGTTGGCATATAGAGGTCACCGGGATTGAATCCCGGTGACCTCGGATTCCTCCCCCTACTAGCTTATCACCGTCAGTTCACACCCGCTGGCACGGGCAAGAACTGATGGAACAAAAAACGCAGTGCAATTTTGTGTTTTTCTTCTTTGTTTTCAACGAATCTACATAACTCGTTCGATCCCAAAGCATAACGAGCAAATCTATACCGCATACAATCTCCATCCACCGCATATTTATCATATACACTATTCTTGAATCGTAACTTGTTGTCTTTCAACAAACGCATCTTCGTTTAGTGCATAATGTGAATATGCACCGAACTTCCTGATTGCGTAAAACGTGCCCATTCCAATTATTTGCTTTAAATATATTTTATTCTGATTCAATAGGTTAGGTTGCAATTCCAATTTACTTTGTGAAAGTGTTCACAATGTGGCACGGCGGTTGCAATATTCTTCGGCGGAAACGATAGAAAGGAAGGTGAGAACGATGGGATACAGAGCGAATGTCTTGGTGGTCGACGATGAAGAGATCGTCTGCAACAGTTGCCGGAAGATACTGAGCCAAGAGGGACACAACGTCCAGACAGCTCTGAACGGACGGGAGGCTCTGAGAAAAGTCGAAGAGGACAATTACGACGTGCTCATCGCCGACTGGAAAATGCCGGAAATCGACGGCATGGAAGTCATGCGGATCGTCAAGAAGAACCACCCGGATATAATCGTGATCATGATAACCGGCTATCCCTCGGTGGAATCGGCAGTGAAGGCCATGAGATTGGGAGTTTCAAACTACGTTGCCAAGCCGATCGATCCGGATGGACTGACCCTGACATTACAAAAAGCATTGGAGGAGAGAAAGACCGGAAAGGAAGATCTCTTCCACTATCAGAAGTACATCTGGGCCAGGATGCTGGAGGACGGCATGGTGGAGGTGGGGGTCAACCAGAAGCTGCGGGAGGACGTCGGCGACATCATCTACGTCGATCTTCCCTGTCACCGGACCAGATCCGAGCACGGAAGGCTATTCATCCGGGCCTTGGCAGTGGATAAACAGATGCACAAGCTCTGCGTGCCCATTCGGGGTCGGGTGGCGGCCATCAATCACGAGATCAACTTCAACACGGAACTGATAAACAAAGATCCCTTCGGCAAAGGCTGGATCGTGCGGATCGAGCCGACCAACCTGGAGGAGGATTTGAAAGAGTGGTCCGGTAACGTCTCCCTCTCCTCTGACGGCTCCACTCCGAGGATGAGCTCTCTGAACCTGACGGTTACGCCTGATGCGGAAGAGGTCGAGCAGACCAAGACCCAAATAGAAGCAAAGCCGGAAGGGGAGCTGGTCGAAGCAGCCCAGGCTGAAAAACCTGCCTCCGGAGCCACAGCCGGCAAGTTCTTCCTGTCCGTCTTGGCTTCCCGGTTTTTCTTCGTGAGTTTACTGCCCATTTGCGTGGGCGCGATATTGAAAGCTCTTTACCTGAAAGTCAGCCCGGAAGGGGCTAACTGAAAGGGGTGAGACAAATGAAACGCGAAACCAACGTGCTGATAGTGGATGACGAGAAGACGGTGTGCAACAGCTGCAAGAAAATCCTGACCCAGGCAGGCTATCAGGTGGACATGGCGTCATCCGGAGAGGAAGCCCTGGACAAAGTGAGAGGGAACGGGTTCGACGTGGTCATCACCGATTGGAGAATGCCCAAGATGGACGGGCTGGAGGTGGCGCGCAGAGTGAAGCAGGAGAGGCCGGAGGTGGCGGTGATAATAATCACCGGCTATCCCTCGGTGGAGAACTCCATGGAAGCCATAAGGTCCGGAGTGGCGGATTACGTGACCAAGCCGTTCACCCCGGAGGAGCTGTCAGACGCGATGCTCAGGGCCCTAGCCAAAGGGCATGCCGTTCCGGCGGATCTGGTAGTGGATCGCCTGGTAGAGAAAGAGACTGTGACCCCCAGAGTGGAGCCGAAGGTTGCTCCCCAGGTGGCTCCGGTGGCGGTCCGGCAGGAAAAGGTGGGTCCGGCCGGTTTCGTCTTCAGGTCCGCCTTGGCGGCGGCATTCGGCAGGCTGTTCTTTGTGGCGCTGGGACCACTGGTGGTGTTCGCCCTGATCTTCGGAGTTTCGAAGCGGTTGATGGGGAAGACGGTTTAAGCTGAGACGACAGAGAAAGAAGAAATCACAGAAAAGGAAAACGATAAAAAAGGTGAAAGGAGTTCAAAATGGTAGCCCTACTGGTAGCACTGACCTTCATAGCGGCGCTGGTAATCGACGCGGTGGTGAGAAGCCGACGGAAGGAAGAGCAGAAGCGGGTGGAGTTCCCCCTGATGGCACAGGCGGCCGTGCAAACCGCACAGGCAGCCCGGCCGGCCGCCAGCGTCCTG
>CAYMNI010000263.1:0-2761 GCA_964391755.1 uncultured Ignavibacteria bacterium | reverse complement strand
AGGCTGTCGGCCCTCAAGATAAATCTGGGCGTGATTCATCTCAACTTAGGTCAGTATGACAAAGCAGAAGAACATTACCGGAAGGGATTGAACTTGGCCCGGGAAATGGGGAATCTCTCCTGGAAGGGCATAATTTACAACAACCTGGGAGTCTTATACAAAGACCGGGGAGAATGGGACAAGGCACTTAGCTTTCTGGAGAGGAGTTTGAAGATCAGGGAACAATACCAGGATCGGCGCGGAATGGCATCCGCTTTGGACAACCTGGGAGTAACCTTCTTGTCTCAAGGACAAACGGAAAAAGCATGGGATTACGTCAGTCGCAGCTTTGAGATCTGTCGCCAGATAGGCGCCAAAGACATCCTGCCGCTTATTCAGACGGACGTGGGAATAGTCCGTTTCGCCCGCGGCGAACGGGAGAAAGGCGTAGCCCTGGTGAATGACGCTCTGGATGTGGCCACCAAACAGTCTTCAAAGTTGAGCATCGGTATCTCCAAAAGAACGCTGGGGCAGTTTTATCTGGCCTCCGGGGAGTGGGAGAAGGCCGAAAAGATTTTGCAGGAGAGCAGGACCATCTTCGAGCAATTGCAGTCCCCCTTTCAATTGGCACAAACACTTCAATCTCTGGGAATGTGTGAGGCCCACATGGCGGCTTCCAAAGACTCAAAAAACAGACAGGATCTATCCCGGAGAAGCACAGATACGTTACACCAAGCGGTTAAGATACTAGTGGAGCTGGCATTCGAGAAGAGGCTTCTCCTTCTGGCGGATAAAATCAAGGAGAGTGGGCTGGAATCGGCGCTCGGTCTCATATTGAAAGAGATCAATCGGTGCACCTCTCAAATGCAGAAGGCAAAACAAACCGATGAGAAGCCGACAGCACCCATACAGATCGGAGAAAGCGGTGATTACCTGGATCACCTTCGGATATACTGCTTCGGACGTCTCAGGGTTTGCCGTCCCTTTGAGACTGAGGAGATCCCGGCAAAGGAATGGGGATCGGTCAAAGCCAAACAGATTCTAACCTACCTGGTGGTCAAGGACCCCAAAAGAATCGGCGTCACCCGCGACAAGCTGGTGAATGCCATTTGGCCGGAGATCGACCCTCAGAGCCTGGGAAACACCTTTCACGTCACCCTCTCTCACCTGCGCAAGGCGATCAAGATTGAAAAAGGTGAGTATCTGATTTCTCAGGCGGGCGTATATCGACTGAACTGGGAAGGAAAAGTATGGTCTGACATGAGCGAATTTCTGGCCTGTCTGGACAATGCCCAGCACCTCCAAAAGGAGGAGAAATATCATCTGATGGACTTGGAGTATAAAAAGGCGGGTGAACTTTACTCGTCGAATCTGCTGGAGGATTTTTATGACGACTGGGCGGAGGAGGTTCGGGATCAGTACCGGGAGAAGTATAACCTGGTGTTCCGCAATCTGGCCCAGTCGGCCTGGGACAAATCCGATTACGAGAGCTGTATTAAGTATCTCCAGTCCCTGCTGCTCTCCGATCCCACGGATGAGGAGGCTCACCGGATGATAATGATCTCTTACGCCCTTCTGGGGAGCCGCACCGCCGCCATACGCCAGTTCAAGGTGTGCGAAAGCAATATGAAAAGATATTTAGAGATCGAACCGGAGCCGGTAACTGTGGATCTACACAGAAAGATCAAACACGGAAATCCCAAGGATTACCGGAAGCTGCTGGACCTGGTGGGATAGGGCCAGTCATTCCCTTCCTTTTCGCAAGCTTCGAAACAAAGCCTTTTACCGATTCGTAACTCTGCTGAAGAGAGCAAAACCGTTGCCGCCTGATTCCGAAAGGAGACCACCATGAAGATCGTGACTTACAGAGAACTGAATCCCAAAGACGATTTGATGATGTTGATGGACATGGCCTTCTGGTGGCCCATCTCGCCCCAGGGCATGGAAGAGAGGATGACCTCCGATAACAGGCTCAAACATGGTCCGGTCGGATTCTGCGCGGTGGAGCATGACCAGCTCATTGGTTACGTCGGTGTCATGGATATTCCCACCAGGACGGTTTCAGGAAAGGCCGAGATGGTGGGGGGTATCTGGGGGGTAGCCACCAATCCCGCTTCGGCTCGAAGGGGCATCTGCAAGACTTTGATGGAGGAAGCCCACCGGTATTTTAAGTCTCAAGATTATCGTTTTTCGTTCCTCTGCACGGGACGTACCATCATCGCCTATGCCATCTACAGAAAAATGGGATACCAAGAGGTCGAGTCCGTGAATCGACTAAAGGCTGCTTACAAGGTTCTGGATCACCCTGAGTCCCTGGAGAAGAAAACGGGTGACTACTTCGATCCAAAAAGAATCAATGCGATATACGAAAAATCTGTCCAAGGCAAGGTGGGACTTGTCATTCGACAAGAGGATTTCGTCACCATGTATGCCAAGCGGAAAAGATTCGACGAGAGGATATCGATCCTTAAGCCCAACGGGTATGCCCTGCTTTTGGACAGCGAAAACGTGACTAAGGTCCGGGATATGGCTGCGCTCGATTTTGGCACTTACGGTGAACTTATCGATGAGGCTGAAGAACGTGCCCAAAACGGTTTGATCAACGGTTCGATTGACGACGATAAGCTGGTTAATTTGTATCAATCCAAAGGATATAGAATACAGAACGGACATCACGGAGTGGTGATGGTGAAAGCCCTCAAAGACGCCCGATTCGACGACGTGTATGGTCGTTCCTTCTACCTCGGAGCACTCGACTGGTTCTGAGATTCACGACATATCG
>CAYMNI010000262.1:0-2840 GCA_964391755.1 uncultured Ignavibacteria bacterium | reverse complement strand
AACGCATGGGTCTGGAACTCGGTCAGATTGTCACCCATATCATCGGCTTCGTGATTGCCGTTATCGTTCTGAAGAAGTTCGCCTGGAAGCCGCTTTTGTCCTTGCTCGAAGAGAGAAGAAACAAGATCAAATCGGAGTTTGACGACATCGAGCAGGAACGCAAGAAGACGGAGAAGCTGTATTCCGACTATCAGGTTAAGCTCAAGGAAATCGACTCCCTTGCCCGGGCCAAAATACAGGAGGCCAGCAGAGAAGGACAAAATCTGGCAAACGAGATCAAGGAGAACGCGCGCAGGGAGGCCAAACAGATCGTTGCCAGAACCAGAGAGGAGATCCAGAGGGATCTGGATAAGGCCAAGGTTCAGCTGCGGGACGACGTGGTAAATATGACCCTGCAGATAGCCGAGAGGATGATTCAGGAAAAGCTGGATCAAAAGAAGGATAGACAGTTGATCGCTCAACTGGTGGATGAGATGAGGCAGGGAAAGGTCGAGGGATTGAGATGATCGAGTCGCGAGTAGCCATAAAATACGCGACGGCCCTGTTTCGTGCGGCCAAACGTACCGACGAGGTTCAGTCTATATCCGACGATCTTAAGACGCTTTCCGACCTGCTGAGAAAAAGTCCGAGACTGAAGAGTTTTTTGGAGTCCCCCCAGGTTCTGGAGAAGGACAAAACCGACTTGCTTGCTTCCGGCTTCAAATCCTCAATCTCCGGAACCTTGTTTTCCTTTCTCTTGCTGGTGATGGAAAAACACAGAATCCAGCATCTTCTGCTGATGGCAGAGGAATTTGAGCAACTGGTGAAGCGGGATCAAGGAATCCTCGAAGCTCAACTGATCACTGCGCGCGAGTTGGATGAAACTCTCCAGAATCAGATCCGGCAGGAGTTGGAGAGGAGCACCGGCAAGAAGGTGGAGATAGTGACCAGGGTGGAACCCCGGCTGATCGGCGGAGTAGTGGTGAAGCTGGGCGACAAGGTGATAGACCGGAGCATACGGCATCAATTAAATCAACTGAAAGAGCAAATGTCGGCACTCAAGGTGCATGAGTCTGTATAGTCAGTCATAGAGACAGCTACCGAAATCCCTTCGGAGGAACGTCAAAGAACGGAGGAAGCTTCCCCATGCCACTGAATCCCGAAGAGGTAAGCTCGATCATACAGAAGGAGATTGAGAAATACGATACCCAGCTCAAGATGGAGAGTGTGGGAACGGTGCTGCAAGTGGGAGATGGAATCGCCCGCATCTGGGGTCTGGAAGACGCCATGATGAGCGAGCTGATCAAGTTTCCCAACGACGTGATCGGCATGATTCTGAATCTGGAAGAGGACAACGTGGGAGCGGCCATACTCGGACCTTACGATGAAATCAAGGAAGGGGACCGGGTCACCCGTACCCAGAGAATAGCCTCGGTTCCGGTGGGAGATGCGTTGGTGGGCAGAGTGATCAACGCCCTGGGGCAGCCTCTGGACGGGAAGGGGCCCATCGTGGCCAAGAGCTACCGTCCCATGGAAGGTGGTGCCCCCAACGTGGTGCAGCGGAGGCCGGTAAGCGAACCGGTGCAGACCGGCTTGAAGGCGGTCGACTCCATGATTCCCATCGGCCGGGGACAGAGAGAGTTGATCATCGGGGACCGGCAAACCGGAAAGACCGCATTGGTAATAGACACCATACTGAATCAGAGAGAAACTGATCTTTACTGCATATACGTAGCCATCGGGCAAAAGGCCTCCACCGTGGCCCAGTTGGTGAAGACGCTGGAGGACGGCGGGGCCATGGAGTATACCACGGTGGTGGTGGCCACTGCCGCCGAGCCTGCGCCCCTCCAGTACATCGCCCCCTATGCCGGCTGTGCCATAGGAGAAGAGTTTCTGCACAACGGAAAGCACGTGGTGGTCTTCTACGATGATCTGACCAAACATGCCCAAGCTTACAGGCAGATGTCCCTGCTTCTGCGACGCCCACCGGGAAGGGAAGCGTTTCCCGGCGACATATTCTATCTTCACTCCCGGCTTCTGGAGAGAGCGGCCAAGCTCAACGACAAATTGGGCGGCGGCTCGCTCACCGCCATACCCATAGTGGAGATTCAGGCCGGGGACGTAACTGCCTATATTCCCACCAACGTCATCTCCATCACCGACGGGCAGATTTACCTGGAGACCGACCTGTTCTACGCCGGAGTCAGGCCGGCCATTAACGTAGGGATTTCCGTGTCGCGAGTGGGTGGGAAAGCACAGGTCAAAGCCATGAGAAAGGTGGCCGGGAGGCTCAGGCTGGATCTGGCTCAGTACCGGGAGCTGGCCGCATTCACCCAGTTCGGCACGGAGCTGGACGAGGCCACCAAAGCCTATCTCACCAGAGGCGAAAGAACCGTGGAGATGCTGAAGCAGAAGCAGTACGTTCCCATGCCGGTGGAGAAACAGGTGATGATAATCTACGTGGCCACCCACGGGTATCTGGACGATTTGCCGCTGGAGGTGATCGGAGAATTCGAGAGGGAATTCTATCCTTTTATGGAAAAGGAATATCCGGACGTGGGCCACAGCATTGCCACGACTATGGATCTGGATGAGAATACGGAGAAGAAGCTGAACCAAGCCATAAGCAAGTTCAAAGAGGATTTCAAGGCAAGACTGCCTGAGATCGAAGAGGAACTGACGTGCCCGCCCGGAGGTCTTTCTACCGAGAGCAAGTGAAATCATCCAAACTTTGAGCAACAACAAGGTAAAGGATGGAAGTTTGGTTCTTAGGATGGGATAAAAGATATGGCTACGCTTCGCGATCTGAGAAGAAGGATAAAATCCGTACAGGGAACTCAGCAGATCACCAAAGCCATGGA
>CAYMNI010000261.1:0-2924 GCA_964391755.1 uncultured Ignavibacteria bacterium | reverse complement strand
AGAGCATTCTCGTTCTGCCGCTGGACCCTGACCGCCAAGGTTTTCAATCCCCGCAGAAGCAGGAAAGCTCCCAAAGGATCGACGCAGCCGCCCAAAAGCTTCATGGTCTCCACCGCCTGGGCAATGACGCTCTTGGGGCCGACGATTGCCCCCGCCACCAGGTCGCTGTGTCCGGCTAAGTATTTGGTGGCGCTGTGAATCACGATGTCGGCGCCTAAGGATAGCGGGCTTTGATTGTAAGGGGTGGCAAAGGTGTTGTCCACCGCCAGAGGCACGTTCTCCTTATGAGCGATCTCCGCCAGCCTCTTTATGTCCACTATCTTGAGATTGGGATTGGTGGGCGTCTCGCAGAAGAACAATTTGGTCTTGGGATTCGACAGCCCCTCCGCCTGCTCCAGCTTCTCGGGATCGACGAAATGCACCTTGATGCCCATCCGGGTAAAGATCTTCTTGAAAAGATGAAACGTTCCCCCGTAAACCGGCTCGGTACTGACTATCTCATCGCCGGCAGAGGCCAAGGTCAAGGCCAGGGTGGAGACGGCCGCCATCCCGGAGGAGACCACCAAACCGGCTTCCCCTCCCTCCAACGCAGCTATCTTATTCTCCACCGTTTTCAGCGTGGGATTTCCGTACCTGGTATACAGATACTTGGAGGCATCCCCCTTCTGAAACTCCACCACTTCGGCCGAGTTTCTGAAGACGAAAGTCGAAGTCTGATATATGGGGGCGGTCACCGCTCCCTCGGAAAATCTCTCTTCCTCTCCGGCGTGAATGGCCAGCGTGGGAAATCTGTATTTGTTTTCCATGCCTTACCCCTTCCTGTCTGGATTGTAATTCCCCCTCAATCCCCCGGCAGAAGCTGCAGGGTTTCTTCCAACTCTTCGAATTCTAAGGAACCGTCGAACTTCTTGCGAATCTCCCCCTTTTGATCGAAAACCAAGGTGGTTGGAACCCCCTTGAAGTTCTTCAATCGGCTTAGGGTCTCTTGGTCTCCCTTGAGAATGGTGTATTTGATTTCGTTCTCCTTTACGAAGGGGGACACCAAGTCCAGGCTGTCCTTATCCAGGGCTATCCCCACCACCTCCAGACCGGTGTCGCCGTATTTTTCATAGATCTGGTTGAGCTCCTTCATCTCCTCCAGGCAGGGAGGGCACCAGGTGGCCCAGAAGTTGAGTATCAGCACCCTTCCCTGGTAGTCCTGCAGACTGTGGAGGTTTCCGGCCAAATCCGGAAGGTTAAAGTCGAAGTCGTGATTGAAATTGCCCGGATTGGGATCACTACCACATCGCCAAAAGATCAAAGTCAGAGATAGCAGAATCAGAAGGTAAGTTTTTTTCACTTGTCCGACTCAGGTCCGATCGAATCGTTTGAGGCTCTAAACCGAGGGGCCAACGCCACGGCTTCACCTAATCAACAACCATTAAGCTCCCCAGGCAAGGGAAAATTTGGGATTTTTCAAAGCGAAGGTCCATTCCACGGACGAAGACCAGATTAACAAAGTGAAGGAACGCCGGTTTGGATCGGCCTTGTAAGTCTTGTGCTCAGTATATTTCCTGCGGATCGAAGTTCACCAGCACGAATCCCTCATCTTGCAATTGGCTTACTATCTCTCTTACGTGATCGTAGGTCACCTCCGGGAACTCGTGGAAGATGAGGATGGCGGGATAGGGATGAAGCTGCGGATTCTCCCTGGTGTTCCAGGCTTGGAGAATCTCCAGAGACTTTTTCACCACCATTCCCTTGGAAAGCGCCCGGAAGTCGAAGGTCAGCTCGCCGCCGCAGACCTTAGCACCCAGTCGGTCAAGCTCCATTTCGAATCTTCTTCCGCCGGTTTTGTACCTCTTGCGGATGATCCTCTCCGGCTTGGTTCCCAGTACCCGATAGAATTCCTCCTCCCACTCCAGGATGGCTTGCTTCATTCCCCCGGAGAAAAGGCTGATCGGGTCCTGCCGCTCCAGGGAGAGCGCCCGGTTGAACACAAAATGGCCGTTCTCGACTACGAACCGGGTAAGCTCCGGAAATTTGTGGATTTTCTCCGTCACCTGGAAGAATCCAACTTTCACCGGCTCCCCATCGCAGTAAAATCCCATAAGCGCCCTTACTATCTTCTCGGTTTTATCGGGAAGGGGGCCGTCGTCAAAGGTCAGGGCGAATCTGGTCTCTATGACCGTAAGAAAAACCGAATCGCAAAAGACCTCTTTCGATTTTCGGGGGGCGAACTCCGCCAAGATTCTCACGTCGTTTAAAGCCCGGCTTCCCTTTATCCCCTCCAGCTTGAGTTCACAAAAACAGGGTACTTCTACGTTATCTGAGAATCTCGAGGAGATCAGCTCTTCGTACGTCGTGTCGCCCGTTTTCGCCCACACTTTTATATTCTCCGGAAAGACCAGCCTCCATCTTCCAGAGGTGGAGTCGCCGTGCAAGAAGAGTGATGCATTAAGCAGATCCGGATCGTCATGTCGGATTCTGTGGCCCTGCTTTTCGTCCGGCTGATAGTCTGCTAAGGGATTATCCCTTTTATTCTTGTTCTGCTCGTCGAAATCCGCGTTCACCCGCAATACTCCTCCCTCGTCTTTTTCTTTCTCTTCAGGTACTCCGGACAGCCTCAAATCCACGACCAAACCGGGAGCCCGGACGACTTCGATCTCCTCCGAAGCTCTCGGTTCGGAGTAGGAAGTGACAAGACCAAAGCACAGGAGAGTAGCGATGCTGAGGGAAAGCAGAATGCCGGTTTTTTTGAATGGTGGAGGAATTTTCAACTTATGTGAGATATGAAAGATGCGTTCAATTTCAAAATTTCGGCTTTTCGCCGTCCGGATAGGCGTCGGCTAAGATTTCGATGGTGTTCTTCACGCCCCTTTTGTCTTTTCTCTGCAGGAAGGTCTCCTCGAAGCGCATCATGCATCCGGGGCAGCCGGTGACCA
>CAYMNI010000260.1:0-2950 GCA_964391755.1 uncultured Ignavibacteria bacterium | reverse complement strand
CAGGATTGCTCGGCAGCCACCCAGAACATTCTGCTGGCAGTGGAGACTCAGGGTCTGGGCGCCGTCTGGCTGGGGGTCTATCCGCGAGGGGACAGGGTGGCCGGAATTCGCAAACTGCTGGGACTTCCGGAGCACATCGTGCCGCTTTCGCTGATTCCGGTCGGATACAAAGGAGAGCAGAAGCCTCCTGCGAATCGGTACGATGCTTCCAAGGTCCATCGCAACGGATGGTGATGGGGCCGGCTTTCGAGTCATAGGAAGAGTATCTTTTACATAAAGAGTCTGGCCAGCACCTAGCTTAAGCTAGGTGCTGGTCGTCTCCAGAAAAATCAGGCCAGAATATAGCTTAAGCCAGGTTCTGGTCTTCTCCCGGTACTTGTTTAAGGAGAGCAAGAAGTTGCTTACGTATCAGAGGGGATAATTCTTTAGTCTTCGTTGCTTGACTTTTTCCCAAAAGCTGCCTGCTTCATGCTCTGGGTAATATGTCAAAAATATTCCTCCAACCACCAAACCAAAAGAGCTTCGACGAATTCTTGGAATGCGCCAAACAAGGCGGATATAATCTGGAGATAGCGTGCTTCGCCGATCCGAACGTCCTGGACGGGAACTGGCAAGAGATATTGGAGGATCAACGTCGAAAACTGCAGCACTTCGAGGGAACCATTTCGCTTCACGGACCATTCCTTGGTCTTTACATCCACAGCCGGGACAACAAGATTAGGGAGGTTACCAGGAATAGGATTCTTCAGGGCCTGGAGATAGCCAAAGGACTTGGTGCAAAATACATCGTTTTTCACGGCAATTACATCCCGCTAATAGGACAGGAAAGCTACAGGAGGAATTGGATTGCCAAAAACGCAGATTTCTGGTCGGAGATCCTGGCAATGTACAATATCACCGTTCTGCTGGAGAATCTCTGGGAGCCGACACCGGAGTTGTTCAGAGAGGTCTTGGACAGGGTGAATTCTTCGCGGCTGAAAATCTGTTTTGACACGGGACACGCGCACATCTTTTCCAAAGTCCCGTTTGAAGAATGGTTTGCCGTCTTGAGAGATAATCTTGTCTATATGCACGTCAACGACAACTTAGGAGAGGTGGACAGCGAACTCGTTCCGGGTGAAGGGAACATCGATTGGTTTGAATTGTCGCATCTTATCAAGCATCACCAGATTTCTCCAAACATAGTGCTCGAAGTGGGAACTTTACAGAAGACGAAAGCGTCGCTGGAATACTTCAGGGAAAACAATATCTATCCCTTCGATAAACCCGGCTCCGATTTACGCTAATACTGAGTGCCCCTCTTTTAAGAAGAATCCGGAGCCATGGTCGGGGCAAGTCGGATGGCACCTTAAGAGATACCGTTATGGCTAAATACCACATGAACAGGAAGGATAAGGAGATAGCTGAACGAAGTGGGCTGATCGATGTGCTGAAACACGGAAACTACGCTACCATAGCCATGTGTCGAGAGAACGAGCCTTATCTGGTAACGATGAACTACGGATATGATGAGGAAGAGCATGTACTATACTTTCACTGTGCGCAGAGAGGTTTGAAGCTGGAATTCATGAGGGCAAATCCTAAGGTATGTGCCACTGTGATAGAGGACCGGGGATACAAGATGGGAGAGTGCGATCAGGCTTACCGCTCGGTGGTCTTCCGGGGAACCATGCACACAGTCGAAGATCTGCAAGAGAAAAAACGGGCCATCGATGTTTTGCTCAATCATCTGGAGGATGATCCTGACCGGATCAGGGAGAAGAGCTTGAAGTCGGACGAGGTATACGAAGAAGTCGGTATTCTGAGACTGGATATAGAGGAAATGACCGGGAAAGAAGCACAGTAAGGAAGGACAGGTTTATGATGAAGACAGAGATGAGAATCGATACCAGGGTGGAGTTGAATAACGGGGTGGAGATGCCCGTCTTCGGATTGGGAACCTATCAGACCCGGTCCGGGAAAGAAACCCGGGACGCGGTGCTCTATGCGCTTAAGATCGGTTACCGGCTTATAGACACGGCGGCCATGTACGGAAACGAAGAAGGCGTGGGAGAGGCCATCAGAGAAAGCGGCATTCCGCGCGAGGAGATATTTATTACCACCAAGCTATGGAACTCGGATCACGGGTACGATAAGGCATTAGCTGCTTTTGAAGAGAGCCGGAAGAAGCTGGGCTTGGACTTTGTCGACCTGTACTTGATTCACTGGCCGGTGGAGGATTTGCGCAAGGATTCCTGGAGAGCATTGGAGACTCTGTTGAAGGATGGTAAATGCCGGGCCATCGGCGTCAGCAATTACATGACCTGGCACCTGGACGAGCTTCTGCAGAGTTCGTCCACCGTACCGGCGGTGAACCAGGTGGAATTCAGTCCTTACCTTTACCTGAAGGACCTACTGGAGCACTGCCGATCACACCACATTCAATTGGAGTCGTACAGCCCGCTCACCAAAGGACACAAGCTGGTCGATCCGAAGCTGGGGAAGATGGCTGCCAAGTACTCCAGGACGCCGGCGCAGGTACTTATTCGCTGGGCGCTGCAGAAAGAGGTGGTGGTGATACCCAAGTCGTCGAAGAGGGAAAGGATCAAAGAGAATGCCGAGGTGTTCGATTTTGCCATTTCAGATAAAGACATGAAGCTTCTGGATTCCTTCGATGAAGATTTGCGGACAAGCTGGGACCCATCGAAGGCACCTTAGGCGCAGGATTCCCTGTCCGGAGATGATATTCCATCCATGAGCACTCCCGCAAAAAGCAGCGGCACAGTCGGATTCTGGTCCGTGGTGGCCATCGGCGTGGGGGGAATGGTGGGGGGTGGAATCTTCGCCGTGCTGGGCCTGGCGGTTGAGCTGGCCCGGGGCGGAACTCCCGTAGCCTTCGCATTGGCGGGTGGGGTAGCGCTGATCACATCCTATTCCTACGCCAAGCTATCCGTCACCTTTCCCAGCCAGG
>CAYMNI010000259.1:0-3057 GCA_964391755.1 uncultured Ignavibacteria bacterium | reverse complement strand
AAAGACGCTGGACAGGCTGAAGCCGTCACGACCTTATATAGTCATCGACACGCATGCAAACATACTGACGCTTCGTACCGAGAACTCGGTCCTCCTCAAAGCCACCTGCTCCACCGGTTCGGGCGGAGAGCTGATCGATCCCGATACCGGCCGCAGATGGGTATTCGACACGCCGCGGGGAGTCTTCAAGGTCAAAAACAAACTGGCCGATCCCTGGTGGCGCAAACCGGACTGGGCCTTCATTGAAGAAAACGAGAGCATTCCCGAAGATCCCGACGAACGACTGGATCCGGAGATGCTGGGGGATTATGCGCTGGGATTCGGCGACGATTATTACATTCACGGCACTATCTACGAGAGGCTTCTGGGCGTCAACGTTACTCACGGCTGCGTCCGTCTGGGATCGGACGATCTGGAAAGACTCTACCGCCTGGTTCCCATCGGAACTCTCATTTACATTTTCTGACAACAGAGATATGTTTTCCATTCTCAGATACTCCGTTTTTATTGTCTCCTTCTTTGGGGTGTGGTTTGCGCTCTGGGGCTGTGACGGTGAAAAGGCCGAGCAGAAACCTGCATCAAATCAAAGCTCCCCAAGCTGGAACCGTCAGGAGGCTGAACTGGAGTACAAGCTGATTCGAACCGAACTCGAGCTGGCCCGGTCCGAACGGCTTTATCTGGTGCTGGATTTGAAGCGCAGCCAGGTAGAATTGAAGCTGAAGGCGGCGGTGGTCTGGAATTGTCCGATGGAAATGGTTCAGCCCGACAGTCAGATATCCTATGAGTTTTCGGCTCGGTTCATGGGCGATTACAAACGGTTGATGCTTCCACTGGGGGATAAGCATCTGTTCGCGGGAGAGGACAAAACCCCCGACTCGGTGCTGACCATCGTGGGGGAGGTGGCCAACGTCGATCCGGAGCTTATGCAAAGGGACCTCCCGGCGCGCTTTCAACTTCTCTGGGATGGCGGTCTAACCGTGGAGGTGCACACTCAGGTCAAGGGGAAACCCCGATCGGTGGCAAAGGGTGCCCTGGTGAGCTTACGTCACGCACTGAGAAGCCCCTTCGGCGAAACCCAACTGGTTCTCTTCATGAATCCTGAAGATGCTCTCACCCTCTACCGGACGGCCCAGCCCGGTATGCCCACCCTACTTCGTCCTCCGAATTCGCCTTAACGTCGGCAGAACATGAGCTTGGTTTTGATCTGGAGAAAACATACCCGGCTGACGATACTGCTAAAAGGGGTAGGAGAAAGCGATCCGAACGAGTTTATTGTTGCTTTTTCCCGGAATGGACGTATTATAGTTCAAGTCTTTCAAGCGGGAGGAGGAACAGATGTCGAAAGTATGTGAGATTTGTGGTAAGAAACCACTTTATGGACACACGATCAGTCACGCACACAATCTCGGCAAAAGAAGGTGGATTCCGAACCTGCAGAGGGTGAAGGTGATGAAGAAAGGCAAACGTACCACCATCTCCGTTTGCTCCAGCTGTCTGAAGGCGGGAAAAGTGGAAGCGCTGAAATAGATGCGGCGCGTTGTTTCGACTTGGGCGATCTTATTCGAGGAATGTCCCACCCCGAGAATGATCCTAGAGCCAAAAAGCGATGCGACGTGTTTGACAGCACACAGACGGGTTACGTGAACTGATTGGCAGTCGACCATAAGCCGCAGAGAGATCGCCTGTTTACTCCGGGGCACCCCTTCTGGCTTTCTCGAATTCCTTTATAAGGGATCTTTTGCTTACCCCGGTGTCGATTATGTCCCAAGGAAGTATACTGTTTGGATTTCTCGGCGCGAAGACGATCAAATCGGGCTTTACACCTGCTTTTTTCCAGGCCTGACCTAAGCTTAAGTTCTCCTCGACAGAATAAAATAAACCCTCTGCCACCTTTCGGTTTCCCAGCGAGAGCATTCCCTGAAGCACCGCCTGCCGGGTGCTTTTCCTCTCCATGTGTACTCCCCGCAGATCTCTGATCCCGTTTGCGATTCTGTTCAGCTTGGTTTTCAACTGATCTTCGCTGTTCATAGCACACCATTGAAATGGAGTATGGGGTTTGGGAATGAAGGGGTTGATCGAAACCTTTAACCTTCTGGATGTTCTCCGGTCGCTCCGGGATAATTTGTGCCCTTTTACGAAGACGGCATGGACCTGGTGCACCAGCTCGATGATCCCCTGGACATCAGGCTCTTCCTCAAAAGGCAGTCCTACTATGAAATAGAGCTTCAGATTGGGGATGCCCGACTGGTGCGCTATTCTCGCAGATTCCAAGACGGCGGTTTCGTCTATATTCTTTCTGATAATCTTCCACATTCTATCCGTTCCCACCTCGGGCGCCACGGTCAGCGTTCTCATGCCGGAGTCCACAAGAATCCCCAGAAGCTCAGAACTGATCATGTCCACTCGCAGGGATGAGGTACCGATCTCCAATCCGCGTGAGGCCATCACCGTGCAGATATCCTCCAACTGGGGATGATCGGATATCAATGAGCCGATCAATCCGACGTGCTTGCTTTGTCCGGCGTATTTCGTGACCTGCGAGAGTATAGCTTCCTTTTTGTAGAATCTGCAGGGCTGGTAGACATGTCCGGCTGCGCAGAAACGACATCCGCGAGCGCATCCTCTGCCCACCTCAATGAGCAATGAATTCTTGAAGTGTGCATAGGGCGATGTTATGGGAGAGAACGTCTCTGTCCCCTCCAGATTTATGCTTCTTCTTGTGACCACCGACGGCGCGCCCTTTTCTATGTGAACGTCCTCGACGGTTCCATCCCGGTGATAACTGGGATGGTAGAAGCGGGGGATGTACACCCCCTGTATCTTTGCTAGTTCCAGCAGAAGCTCTTCCTTGTCCGTCTTTTTCGAGAACAGTCGAAGATATCGCTCCATGAATTCGGTCAACATCTCCTCTGCTTCCCCTATGAGCAGACAATCCATAAAGGGAGCCAAAACCTCGGGATTCATGGTGGGGGCGATTCCTCCGGCGATCACCAAGGGAGCAAGGGGCTTTCTGGCAGAAGAGAGAAGGGGGACATTCGAGAGCTTCAGAAGCTTCAG
>CAYMNI010000258.1:1779-3059 GCA_964391755.1 uncultured Ignavibacteria bacterium | reverse complement strand
TCCATCCCTCGATCGGCGCACCCAGCGGCGTGCATCGGAGTGAATCCGGTCGATTCGAAGCAGACTCCGCAGCGCCAAGGATCCTTTCCTGTTCGTCCGGCATGGGAGGGAGCATTTCGCCGGAGTCCAACTCAACCTCCGTATCATAACCAGCTAGTTGGGCCTGGGTTTGATCCCCGTAAGCAACCCCGGCCAACTCCGCCACCCTTCCCACGAACTCCTTGTACTGGCTCAGCTCTTTTTCCAACTCCACCACCTTGGCGTTGTATCTTTTTAGTTTTTCGTTCTCCTGCTTCAGCGACTTGCCTACGATCACCTCATACAAAAGCTTCCCGTGAAGCACACTCATCACCACCACAAAAACTAAAAGGAACGAAACCACGCCCAGTATCAACCTGGTTGTCCAAAATGACAACTTGAACTTAAGGCTTCTGGAGCTCCCTTCGGGAACTATAAGGAAGTTGACAAATTTCTTCGCCATGTTGCTAAGATCACTTCTTGCCGGGAAAAAAGAGTTTATCCGACGCGGCGGGAAAATCCAACCGCATTTACAGAGTTACTTTCAGAAGCTCAAGAATCCGGGAGAGATCGTCCTCCGAATAGAACTCCACCTCGATCTTCCCTCCCTTTCTCTTGCCGGTCACCTTAACCGACGTTCCGAAAAACTGTTTCAGCTTCTCCTCGATCTCGAAAAAGGCCGGGGATACTTTGGGTTTCGGTTTCACCCCCGGGGTCTTTCTCTTTCCGTAGACCAATTCTTCCGTCCTGCGGACCGAGAGTCCCTCTTTTACCACCCTTCGAGACAAGTCCATCCTCTCTTTTTCCGTGGACAGGGAGAGTATGGCCCGGGCGTGACCTTCGGACAGGGTGCCGTTCGAGATCAGCTTCTGCACCTCTTGCGGCAGGCTCAGCAGCCTGAGAGTGTTGGCCACCGAAGAACGGTCCTTCCCGATCTTCTGACCCAGCTCCTGCTGCGAGAGATTACATTCCTCCAAAAGCCTTTTGTATCCGCGGGCGACGTCGATGGAGTTTAGATCTTCCCTCTGCAGGTTCTCGATCAACGACAGCTCCATCATATCCTCTTTGGAGAGCTTCCCCGCGATGACCGCAGGAATTCTCTCCAAGCCCAGTTTCTTCGCCGCCAAAAGCCTTCTCTCTCCTGCAACCAGCTCGAACTCCTCGCCCACTTGCCTGACCACCACCGGCTGGATGATTCCCTTCTCGCCGATGGACGCCGACAACTCCGCCAGTCTCTCTTCGTCCACGGCCGTGCGCGGTTG
>CAYMNI010000258.1:0-1769 GCA_964391755.1 uncultured Ignavibacteria bacterium | reverse complement strand
GATCGACGAAATCGTCGGCCCGACCGGTCGTGCGCGGTTGGTAGGGGTTGGATTTGATTCTGACGACCTGAATGTGAACCAGACCCGTTTGCGTCTCCCCCTCGGCTTTGGCCTGTTCCGGAGGCCGTTCGGGAATCAACGCCCCCAGACCTTTGCCCAAAGCCTTTCTACTCGTGCTCGACCTCTCCGGCATGCATCACCTCCGGCGCCAGTTGTCTGTGATTCAATATCTCCGCTGCCAGGCTCAGATAATTCTCCGCCCCTGCGGACATCACGTCATATAGGATTATGGGCTTGCCGAAGCCGGGCGCCTCGGAAAGCCGCACGTTTCTATTGATTATGGTTTGATATACTTTATCTCCAAAGTACTTTCTGGTCTCCTCCGCCACCTGTCGGGACAGGTTCAATCTGGAATCGTACATGGTCAACACCACCCCCTCCACCTCCAAGTGGGGGTTGAGGTTCTTCTGGACCAATTCGATGGTACTTAAAAGCAAGCTAAGCCCCTCCAGCGCGTAGTATTCACACTGTATGGGTATCAGAATGGAATCCGCAGCGGTCAAGGTGTTGATGGTGAGAAGTCCCAGGGACGGCGGTGCATCGATTAAGATGAATTCGTATTTCTCCTTTATCGATTCCAGGGCGCTAAGAAGCTTCTTTTCTCTGGCTATCTCGCTTACCAATTCCACCTCCGCCCCCACCAACCGAAGATGAGAGGGAACCAAGTCGAGGAAGGAGAGCTCCGTCTTCAGAATGACCTCCTCCATCGGCACGCCCCCCACCAGCACCTCGTAAATGCTCTTCTCCAGTTTGCTTTTGTCGATGCCCAGGCCGGAGGTCGAGGTAGCCTGCGGATCGATGTCCACCAGCAGCGTTTTCTTCTCGGCCACCGCCAGACATGCGGATAGATTCACGGCCGTGGTGGTCTTTCCCACTCCGCCCTTCTGATTGGCAACGGCGATTATCTTACCCAAAACCCCTCTCCTTCGGTGGATATTCGATCGAGTCACAACTCCGATGTTTTTCCATACATAATCATTTACGCGGGAAAAAGCAAGAGATTTCAGCGGGAAAACCTCTCTTATCGGGGTGGTCTGATGACTGCAAGGAGGAGGGTTTGCCGGAATGAATTCCGGCGGAGACTTTCTTCGGTTGTTAATCAGCTTCATCCGCTTAATCAGCTGTGAGGGCCTTCGAAAACCCCTTGCTTCCCAACCTCGAAAACAGTAACATGTCACCAAAGGTGAGGATGGATGACACGAGCAAGGACCCTTACGCTGCACGCCATACAGGAGAGTAAGGGGCGCTGCCCCTGGCGAATCCGATTTCAGGTGGACGACGTCCCGGTCTCCGCCTTCTTTCGCCCGCCGCAGGAGATGACGCGGCAAGTGGATCATCGTCAAGTGGCCCTGCTGGCCATCCCCATTCTCTGCGACCTGGCTTCCGAGGTCAGGCCTTCGGAAGTTAGAGTGGCCGGGCCATACCCTATGCCGGCTTTTCGTCATATTTTCGACGACTCGGTCGGTGCTCTGTTGGCAGACCAGGACGCACTCTGGCGTAGACCGCGCTTCACACCTATGCCCGTGCTGCAGTGCCGGTTTAGCCGGGTTTGGAAGCCAAAGAGGAAGCCTTTAAGTCCAAAGAGAGTGGTCCTCGGATTCAGCGGTGGCAAGGACTCGATCGTATCGCTGTTTGCTCTTTTGCGGGCAGGGTACCAAGTGTACCCGGTCCTCCTTAACGAAGGAGACCGCACCTGGCAGGACGTCAGG
>CAYMNI010000257.1:0-3100 GCA_964391755.1 uncultured Ignavibacteria bacterium | reverse complement strand
AGAGGATAAAAGCTGGGGTTTCCGTGAATCCTGCAAGAGTCCATTCCCGCACCTATTAGGTTGACTGAGTCTTTCATCACGATGGTTGTATCCGGATAGTAGTCACCGGCACCCACCATCACCGTATCACCAGGATCAGCCGCATTCATAGCCTTCATTATCGAATCCGCTGCGGTGTCCCAGGAGGTGTAAGGGTAGGTGTCGTTGCCTAAAGGGGAGACATAGTGGGTGTTAGCAAAAGCATAAAAGGGTAGAAGCAAAAGGACGATGCCGACGCCAAAGCTTTTCATCTCACTCTCCTGTAATTCGCTGCAAATCTAAGGGCGCAGACGGCGAGCATGATCTCTTTCGTTGTGCCTCGAGACCTGACGCCCCTTAGATCACAGAGATAATGACCCATAGCTATATTGTCTTCCTTCATATCTAATTTAGGTAGAAACAAGGGTTCTAGCAAGGGAATTCGTCACTCTTAAAAGGCCCTTGTACAAGAAGAACTGGATGAACAGACGCCCGGGCGGGCCCGTTTGGGGGGCCGTTCCACTCCGGCCGGGAATTGGGCTCTTACAACTATGCCCGCCAAATTGAGAGCTGACGGGCACAAAACGACGGTTCCCTCGTTGGTAACGGACACCTTGTCCGTTACCTAATGCGTCACGGACAGGGTGGCCATGAAGAACGGAGGCACACCCCTGGTGTGAATCGAGTCGAAAATCTGTAGGATGGTTCACGTGTTAAGCAGAAGGAACGAGGAACGGAATTCGATCGTCAGAAAGGTCAGAACCGTCAGTTGACGCGCACTCTAAAGAGTGCGGCTACAGACTGCGGTTACAGAAGAGAACAGGGGACAACCCGAGGGTTGTCCCTACGATTCCGAATCCCTACGATTGCGAATAGCCAGGCGCTTCATCCGAAAGTAGGATGGGTAGATGCTCTCTCCGTGAATAGGATCTGTCGTTGGTAATGGACACCATCCAGACGGATATTAGATGTCCATTACTTGATTCGTCAAGGACAGAGTGTTCCCAGACGGGGACACGTCCGCGTCCGTGAAGAACGGAGAGCCCCATGAATGAGGTAACTACGATTGCGCCCGTCAACTTGTGAGTCGGCGGGCGCAGATAAATTGCATTTTTTTAGAGAGAGGAGGGGGAGCTAGTATTCTCTGAAGTACTCCGACCTATAGTCTTTGATGTCTGCTTCCTCTTTGACCTTGGCAAACCAGTCTTGATATGTCTGATTTTGCGTGCTTTGAAGCAACACGTAGGAGAGTGAGTCTTTCATCGTAGCAAAGAGGCTGTCGTCTATGGTTGAGCGCGAGATCAGCTGTACAATGAAAGAGCCCTGGCTGGTCTTAACCGGCGAGGAGATCTGGTCGGGTTGGGTCAGGGAGAAAGCCGTGCCCAGAAGCTCCGGAGGACTTCCTATTCCGGGGACGTATCCGTTGCGTGCGATCTCCTCGGTTTCGCCGAATCTGGCTTCGTTTTCTTCGGCCACTTTCTTCAGACCGGTCCCCTGCTCGATCTGGGTAAAGATGTGGTTGGCCCTGTCGAAAGCCAGGGAATCTGCCTTCTCTTTTATTAACTGTTGCCGGACGACCGGCTCGACCTCCTCCAAGGGAGAGATGCCTGCCGGCTTCCTGCCTGCCACCTGGAAAACGTAGAACGATTTTGCCGTCTCGATGACGTCGCTGATTTTCCCCTGGTCGTTTCCAAAGGCAAATTCGGTTATCTGGGCGTTTTTCCCCAGGTTCTTTATCGAGCCTCCCTGGGTGAACCATCCGGTTTCCAGCACGGGCACCTTCAACTCCTGCGCCGCCTCGGTAAAATCCGCCTGGCTGGCCTGGTCCACGAACTCGTCCGCATTCTCTCTCAGTTTGGCAATGGTGTTTTCGGACGGCGCTATCTGCAAAAGTATGTGTTTGGCCTTCACCTCTTCTGTGTCCCCCTGGCCCCTTTTCTCCTCCACCTTTATGAGGTGCCAGCCGAATTGCGTCTTGACCGGATCGGAAACCTCTCCTGGTTGCAGCGAAAAAGCAACTTCCTCAAACTCGGGCACCATATTCCCTCTGCCGAACCACCCCAGATCTCCTTCGTTCTTGGCCGAGGCCATATCCTCGGAGTAGTCCATGGCCACCTCTGCGAAATCCTCACCCCCGGCGATCTCCTCTTTAATCTCCAGAAGTCTCTGCTTTATCTCCTCTTCGTCCTCCGGGCTGGCCAGCTTGTCGAATTGCACGTAGTTGAGGTTGGCGCTGGGATCTACTTTGAACCGGTCCGTGTGTTGTCGGTAATAGGATTTTATCTCCTCATCGCTCACCGGAAAGTCTTTCTTCTGAAACTGGTAAGAGGGGACGTAGACATATCTGATCTTCACCTTCTCGTTTTCATCCCGGTAAAACTCTTCGACGTCGTCGTCGGTGACCCGCACCAGACTGGTGACCGACTGCTGAAGCCTGCTCAACCTCAAGTTGGGCCGGATCATATCCTCCACCTGGCCCCAGGGAACCCGTGGGTCGCCCAATGCCTGCAGATACTTCTGATAGTCGAACTCTCCCTCGGCGGTCTGGAAAGCCGGAGCCTGCCTTAACTCGGCCGGCGGATAGCGCTTCATGTATTCGTAAAGCTCCGCATCGGAGATCTCGATTCCCCTTTTCTGAGCCTCCTGTCTGAACAGGATCTCGTTGACCAGATTCTCGTAAACCCGGTCCCTTATGCGGGCGGCGGCCTCCTCGTCTAAGTCTCCCTGCTCCTTTTCCGCCTGCCTGTAAGCCTGGTCATAATAATACTGAAACATGTAGAGGTCGATATCCTCGCCGTTCACCGTGGCTATAACCCCTTTTCGCTGTCCCTTCCTGGCGGAGAACTCCATTCCCCAGGCGAAAATTATGGTACCCACGAAGGCCAGTATGACGATCCAGAGAATCTGCTTGGTCAACTTTCTCATTGCTTTCAACATAAGGCATCAATCTCCTTTCCTACGATTTTCAGCTTCCCCAATATACGATCATATTACGATTAGGCAAGTCGTTTTTATGGCGACCCCCGGTGTACATACTGTCAAGCTAATTGTGTAAATTGGTGATTGGGCACATCCTGGTTTT
>CAYMNI010000256.1:0-3123 GCA_964391755.1 uncultured Ignavibacteria bacterium | reverse complement strand
AAGCTGATTCCCTTAACTCAGATTGCCAAGGAAGTCCATTTGGAATCCCTTCCTGTATCGACAGACGACATGGTGGTAATCCCGAACGGCATTGATTTGCACCTGTTCTCGCCTGAGAAGTACGACAGAGACTCAATCAGGAACGAATTCGGAATCAAACCTGACCAACCGCTGGTCGGCTCCATCGGCAGGCTGGACCAAGGCAAGGGACAAGAGGAGTTGATCCGGGCTGCCCGTCAGGTAGTCTCTGAATTGCCCGACTGCAAATTCCTGATCGTCGGTGATGCCACAAAGGGAGAAGGAGAGGGCTTCGTGAATAAGCTCAGAAATCTCATACGGGAACTCGATTTGGAGAGAAACGTCATCCTGACCGGCTTCCGACCCGATGCTCCCAGGATATTTAAAGCACTGGACGTGTTCGCTTTCCCTTCGTATAAGGAAACCTTCGGCATGTCTCTGCTGGAGGCCATGGCTATGGTTGTTCCGGTGGTGGCCTGCAACTCGGGCGGAGTCCCGGAGATTCTGGATTATGGTAATTGCGGCATTCTGATCCCGCCCCGACAAGCTCCGCCCTTAGCCGAAGGAATCAAACGATTTCTGGGGGATCCCCAATTATCGAAGGCAGCGGCCCAGGCTGCCCGCAGAAGAGTGGAGCAGGAATACGATTTGGAGTTGATCCTGGACAAAATCGAGGATCTGTATCTTGATTTGTCTAACTGAAAGTGAACCGGGTTGATGTCTGTCATCACCGACCTCAGCTCACGGACAGAAGGAATATGCCGGCTAAAATCAGAAGGGATGCAAAGAGTCGTATTTTTCCGTAGCCCTCCCGCAGAAACGAGCTGCCCAGGATCACCCCAAATACGATGCTTATGTTTCTTGCCGCCCCCAGGTAGCTGACCTTGCTCATCTGCAGAGCATAGAGAAACAAGGCGGCACTCACGAAACCGAATAGCCCCATTAGAAACAGACCCTTCAGATTGCTTTGGAATTCCTCTTTTATCTCTCCGACTCTCCTCCCAACAAGAAGAACCACAATCAAAAATAGCGTCATCCAGGTGATGATCAGATAGTACAGGGTGAACGGCTCCACCGATTCCAGGTTCTTCTTGTTTATTAGAGAATATATGGCAGTGCATGCCCCAGCTCCCATGGAGAAAAGAAACGGCCTGCTCTTAAACGCACTGAAGGGCAACGACAGATGCGAAGGCTTGAAGGACGGAAGGTGGATCACGTAGGAGCCGAATATGGTGATTAGAATGCCTGCCAGCCCAAGATAACCGACTCTCTCGTTCAGCAGGATCAGGGCGAAGATAAGTATGAATATGGGTCCGAAGCTTCGGGACACCGGAAATACTAAAGAAAGGTCTCCATCATCATAAGCTTTGGCTATGAAGAGGTAGTAAACCAAACCAGTCGCACCACAGGCTACCACCCCCAGACCGGACCATAGACTGAAGTTGCAGGTACTCTCTCCGAGTAAGCCTCGTCCCCAGACGAATATCGGGAGAAACAATATCACGGAAATCAAGGAGGCACCCGCTACGAAAGCCTCCTTTCTTCTACTCCCCTTTATTAAGAGATTCAAGGCAGCTTGTAGAAAGGCAGAGACCAGAACCAACAAGAGCGCTGTAAACGGCATATGTCAAGTCCTTAGAAGTCGCCTAATTGCCAAACCGGTGATTCCTCCAGCAGAGGCAATTTCATCTTAAAATAATCCCCTCCAATTTAATGGTTTTTCGACTATTGCAAAGTGCAAACTTGAGACATTCTCATGCTCTTTGTCCAGCTTCAAAAAAAGACTTTACAAGACGGGGCCAGAGTCGTATAATCTATCCTTAGTCGGACTGGGCGAAAAGGACGACCGAGCTTCAGTTGTCATTGGATTGAGAACCTCTTTGTGGTCACTGGGAAATGAGCAAGAAACTCGCTTTGGGTATCGATATGGGGTCCGTCAGCGTCAAACTGGCGCTGATCTCGCCTGAGAGGAAGATTCTGCGCACCGATTATCGCAGATCCAAAGGCCAGCCTCTTTTGACCCTGAAAGGCATTCTGGAGAACCTCTTCGGAAGTGTGTCTCCGCACGACATAACGGTCTTGGCCTCTACCGGCACGGGTGGCAGACTGGTGAACTCCATTATGGGCGGGAGCTTCGTGAATGAGGTTATCGCCCAGGTGAGCGCCACCGGATTTCTGTGTCCCGAGGTGCGGACTGTGATCGAGATGGGAGGCGAGGACTCCAAGCTCATCCTGTTGCGATGGGATGAGAACGGCGGGACTTTGGTGTTGGAAGACTTTTCCATGAACACCCTCTGCGCTGCCGGCACCGGCTCCTTTTTGGATCAACAGGCCAATCGTCTGAAGATATCCATTGAGGACGAATTCAGCCAATTGGCCTTGAAATCCAAGAACCCCCCTCGCATAGCCGGAAGGTGCAGTGTTTTTGCCAAATCCGACATGATCCACTTACAGCAGATAGCCACGCCGGACTACGACATCGTTGCCGGCCTGTGTTTCGCCATGGCCAGGAACTTCAGAGGTTCCATTGCCAAGGGCAAGGACATCCACAAGCCCATCTCCTTTCAGGGCGGCGTAGCAGCCAATCTTGGGATGAAAAGAGCTTTTGAGGATGTCTTTCAACTCACACCGGGCGAACTGGTGATTCCCCGGTACCATAAGGAAATGGGCGCCATCGGAGCTGCCCTCTCCGTCATGGGAGCAGACCAGGCTCAGATTCCCTTCAAGGGAATGGCAACCCTAAACCACTATCTTGGCTCCCGGAGAAAAGAACACAAGGGAAAAGATCCTTTGGTGTTCTCGTTTCCGGAGACCAAGCACTACCGTACGACGCAAGAGCACCGCGTGCCCGAAAAAGACCAAATGGATGCTTTTTTGGGAATCGACGTCGGCTCTCTCTCCACCAACGTGGTGGCCATAGACAAAGACAAGAACGTGATCGCCAGAATTTATTTGATGACCGAAGGACGGCCCATTGAGGCGGTCAAGCGCGGATTGAAAATAGTCGGCGATCAGATCAAGCATAGGGTAAACATACTGGGAGTGGGAACCACCGGATCGGGAAGGTATCTCACCGGCGACTTCGTGGGCGCCGACGTGGTCCAT
>CAYMNI010000255.1:0-3139 GCA_964391755.1 uncultured Ignavibacteria bacterium | reverse complement strand
GTGATGTCCGAAAAGCACGTGAGGTTTGGCCGGAACGTAATCCCTCCCGTCGTACTCCGTCACGGCCGGAGTGGGGCGATCCTTCTGCTCTCCGATGAGCCTGGCTATGAAGCGGGAGTAGAAACGACTGCCCAGGGCCAGAATGATCAAGCCCAGAAAGAAGAAAAACAGCACGTTCATGTCGATCTCCTGTCCCGGATCATCGCGCTAATTGCCGGTCGTTCATCCGGACTTCTCTTTCTTAAACGGAACAGCCGGACAGAACTCCCTTTGATGACACTTAACACAGCCCAGCTTTTTAAGGACGATCTTCTCCAAAAGCAAGACCAATACGTAGCCGGCAAAAAGGGACAAAGTTAGCACGTTCCTGCTTCTGATCAGCCGAAAAAGCGCACCCAAAAGCGGAATCAGCCACAGAAGGTGAAGGAATATGGAGTAGCTGTAATTGTCCACGTACTTCGACTCGTCCCCCTTGGGGAAAAGATAAGCCGCCACCTTGCCCCAGCCGGTATTGCAGGCTTTGCCATGATAGAAACAGCTCGCGCAGCGGGACAAGGGCAATATCAGGGTGAGGGCTGCCAGACTGTAAATCACGTAGGCTAAACCCACCACGTCCTTGATACCCCATAGAATGTATATCCCCAATATGAAGGCTATCGCCAGTACGATCCATCGAATGATGATCACCGGCTTGGGGTAGCTGTCGCAGTATTTGAAGCTTTGCTCTGGCAGTTCCTGATTCATCCGTCTTCCGTCTATAATAGTTCAATAAGTTTATCAAATTCTGCGGGAAAAGCAAATCAAAAATCGCAAAAGCTGCTGTGCATTTCCAAAAACGCAAATGGGGCAGGATATTCTCCTGCCCCAAGCCGATAACCTTTGAAGTTTGTTTTAATCGCCTTTTGGTAAAACTACTGCGTGGAGCCTTTCTCCTCTGCCGTGTTGCTCATCCGTTTCAGGGCCATTCCACATTTGGAGCACTTACCCGGTTGGTCGGAAGCCTGGTCCGAGTGCATGGGGCAGACATAGCTCATCATCTGGGACGGCTCCGGGAGAGGTTTCTGCACGGTTTTCATTTCCAGCTTCATCCCGCACTTCGGGCATTTGCCCGCCGCGTCCGATATCACTTCCGAATGCATGGGGCAGAAGTACTCGTCGGCAAGTCGGGCGGACAGGTAGATTTCGTCTTTGGTTATCAGCGTCTGGTGCAAATCCTGGCCGCAGCATTTTCCAGGTTTCGGGTGCACACACGGATGAGTGCACTCTTTCATGGCACAAGTGTAGGTTTTGTAAAAATCCCCTTTTACCAGCTTCATGCCGCACTCCGGGCACTTGCCCGATTTCTCCGACTTGATTTCCGGGTGCATGGGGCAGGTGTAACCTTCCACCGTGGCGAAGTCTTTCAGATTGAAAGCCAAAGCCGCATCCGGCTTCTCCTCCTGGGTCGCATCCTGGGACGAAGCCTTCATCATCATGGGGCAGGTTTTGGTGCACGCCTTGGGATCACAGCCCTTCTTGGCGCCGGTATCCGAGCCGGCTGCCGCCGTGAGGGATCCGACGAACAAAACAAAAGCGAAAAGGCAAAACAGGCTGGCGAGGGAACGCCGGCTTCTACTTCCGAACATGTGAGACATTGTCTTTCCTTTCTTTCAATTAAAGCCTGTGGTTAGACTTCTTCCGATCATCGCAGCAGTAAAACGGCGATGTTATCCTCAATCTTCTTTTCCGATGCCGACTCATCTACATGGCTCACCTCCCCGAACTTTCATTATTTACGTTTTTCCCAGACTCTCTGCTTGTTTGCCGACCCGGGTGCTATCCCGGCCGTCCGGCCTGCTGTGCATAACTCATCGTACCTCCTGGGCTTGATCCCACTAGCTCACCTCCTTAAATTCCCAACTCCTGACAATTGCATACACGGCCGGGATGATAATCAGTGTCAGGATGGTGGATGTGATCAGCCCGCCGATCATGGGGGAGGCCATCCTCTTCATCACCTCAGAGCCGGTGCCGTGACCGATCATCAGGGGCAGAAGCCCGATCATGGTGGTGGTCACGGTCATGAGCTTGGGTCTGACTCTCTCCACCGCCCCCTCCATTATGGCGGAATGCAGGCCGGAGGGCGTCTGGAGCCTGCCTTCGGTCCGATAGCGATGATAGGCCTCGTCTAAGTAGACCAACATCACCACTCCCGTCTCTGCCGCCAGTCCGATTAAGGCGATGAATCCCACGTACACGGCCACGCTGGTGTTGAATCCGAACAGGTACAGCAACCACACCCCGCCCACCACCGCAAAGGGCAGAGAGAGCATCACTATCAGGCTGTTGGTCATCCTCCTGAAGTGGAAGAACAGAAGCAGGAAGATGATCATTATGGTTATGGGAATCACGATTCTGAAGCGCTGGGCCGCCGCCTGCATATATTCGTACTGCCCGCTCCATACGAGGTTGTAGCCGGTGGGGAGGGGCACCTCCTGAGCCACCGCCTTTTGGGCTTCTTTGACGTACGTCCCCACGTCGATTCCCCAAATGTCCACGTAAACCCAGGCGGTTCGGCGGGCATTCTCGCTCTTGATGGCTGCCGGTCCTTTTTTGATCCGGATGTCGGCCACCTGGGTGATGGGGATCTGTGTTCCGGCGGGTGTGGGGACCAAGACTCTTTTCAGATCGTTCAGATTGTCCCGCAGCTCCCGGGGATAGCGGACGTTCACCGGATAGCGCTGCAATCCCTCCACGGTGTAGGTGACGTTCATGCCCCCCACGGCGGAGGTGATCACGTCCTCTACGTCTCCCACGGTCAGGCCGTACCGGGCGGCTTCTTCCCTTTTTATGTCGAAGTCCAGATAGTTCCCGCCCACTACCCGTTCCGAGTAAACCGACAGCGTACCCGGTATTCTTCTCACGGCTGCTTCGATGCGCTCACCTATTGCGGAGAGCGTATCCAAGTTTGCGCCCATTATCTTGATTCCCACCGGTGTCTTGATGCCCGTGGCCAGCATGTCGATTCTGGTCTTGATGGGCATGGTCCAGGCGTTGGTCAGCCCGGGAAATTGTATGGCTTTATCCAGTTCCTCCACCAGTTTCTCCGGATTCATCCCCGGGCGCCACTCTTTTTCCGGCTTCAACATGATGGTGGTCT
>CAYMNI010000254.1:0-3262 GCA_964391755.1 uncultured Ignavibacteria bacterium | reverse complement strand
GTTTTGAGGTGGTGCTCTCAGACCGCACCAACAAAGGGATAATCCGGCAGGGCGTAGAGCAGGTGCTCTCCGAGACCTGTTTTCCGGTGAAGGTGGCGCACGGTCACGTTCTAAACCTGTTGAACAAGAAGGTCGACTATATCTTCCTCCCCAGCCTGATCAACATGAAGAAGGAGGATGATTACAATCTGGAGAACTACGCTTGTCCTTACGTTCAGTCCTTACCCTACATGATAAAGGTGGCTATAGACATGGAGAATCATCCAGCCCGGATGATAACTTTTCCCATTCATTTTCAGTTGAAACGAAGCGTGCTGCTGAGGGCATTGGGCAGGCTGGGCAAAGAACTTCAAATCAGCCGACGGAGAATCGAAAAAGCTCTGGGCAAAGCCGAACAGTGTCAGGAGGAGTTCTATGCAGGGCTGTCAGCCAAAGGAGAGGACGTTCTGCAGAATCTAAAGGAGAATGAGAAAGCTTTAGTGATCGTGGGGAGGCCTTATAACACCTGCGATGCCGAGCTTAGCCTTAATCTTCCCAAGAAGCTGGCGGATCTGGGCGTGTTGGCCATCCCCATGGACTTTCTGATCCACGATCCCAAGATCAGGAAGGATCACCTGCCTAACATGTACTGGAAGTATGGTCAGAATATCCTGGCGGCATCGGAGATACTCAAAAAATACGAGAATCTTTTCGGGCTGTACGTCACCAACTTCGGCTGCGGCCCGGATTCTTTCATCACGCATTTCTTTAGGAAGAATCTAAACGGCAAGCCTTTCCTGCAGATCGAACTGGATGAGCACTCAGCCGATGCAGGCGTAATCACCCGGTGTGAAGCCTTCCTGGACAGTTTGAAGAAATATCAGTCCAAAGCAGAGCCGACTCCCTCCATACGCCGGATCACTCAGTTCGAGAATCATCGCACGGTCTATATTCCCTACATGTGCGATCACGCCTTTGCATTCGAGGCCGCCATGGAGGCTTGCGGGCAGGAGGCTCACGTGATGGACGAATCAGACGAAGAGACGCTGATCTTGGGCAGGAAGCTCACTTCGGGGAAGGAATGCTATCCCTGCATATTGACCACCGGGGATCTCGTGAAGTTCTTGAAGGATCCCGGCATAGAGCCGGACAAAGTCGCTTTCTTCATGCCCAAGGCCAACGGGCCCTGCCGGTTCGGGCAGTACCACAACCTGCAACGCATAATACTGGACGAGTTGGGTTATACCAACGTTCCCATCATCTCTCCTGATTCAGAGGATTCCTACTCGACCGTATCGAATCTGGACGGTGATTTCAGGAAGCTGGCCTGGAAGGGAATGGTGGCTACCGACCTTTTGATAAAACTCCTTCACCAGACCAGACCCTATGAGAAGAACAAAGGTGAGACCGATCGGATTTACCGCCGTTGTTTAGAGCAGTTGACCAAAAGCATACGGTCCAAAGGAGATATCGAGGGGACGTTAAGCTGGGCAAGAGAGATGTTCAGCCGGATCGAAAAGGACGATTCGGAAAGGAAACCCATCATCGGTATAGTGGGGGAGATATACATACGATCGAATAGATTCTCCAACAATGATCTGGTGCGAAAGATCGAGGCTCTGGGGGGCGAAGCCTGGCTTGCCGGAATGGGTGAATGGATCAACTATACCACCTACATGTACAAAAGCCTCAGCCGTCTGAAAAGGGACTACAAGGACTACGCCAAAGGCTGGCTAACCGATTGGGTGCAGAGAGGGAAAGAACATCGACTGGAGAAGACGCTTAAAGGCTCTGTTCTCGAATGGCACGAACCGAAAACCGGAGAAGTGCTGCAACTTGCCAGCCCTTATTTACATGAATCGTTTGGGGGCGAGGCGATTTTATCGATCGGCAAAGCCATAGACTACATAAACCAGGGTCTTTCCGGAATCCTGAACACCATGCCCTTCACCTGCATGCCGGGCACGGTGGTCACTGCCATGTCAAAGAAGCTCAGAGAAGACTTCGACAATGTGCCCTGGCTCAACCTGGCATATGAAGGTCTGGAGGACTCCGGCGAAATCACCCGCCTGGAAGCTTTCATGCACCAGGTGAGAGATTACCGAAAGAGAAGCTCTGAAGCAGGTCCTGCCAGAAAGTTAATCCTGAAATCCAAGCTGTAGTTGCTCGATTTATGGTTCGACAAGCTCACCATCCTGAGCCTGTCGAAGGATCGAGCCAAAATCGCCCAATAAATTGGGCAACTACATTTCCCAGGACACTCTGAGCGAAAAACTCGCCGATCAGCGGATGAAACGGATGCAAACGCAGCTTGCCGTATCCGTTACATCAGCTTAATCCGTTGACAGGATTAAATATCCTTCGACCTATCTGCGCCTTAGAATATAGAGGAAACCGAGGTTTGAGCCAAGCTGAGGAAGATGTCGGGGAGTATGCCCAGATGCAGCACCGCCCACAGGGTAATCAGCAGAACCAGGCTTGCGCCAGGTGCCACCATCACTCTCTGAGCGTCCGGCTGCGGAGGACGCATGAACATGAGAACGACCACTCTCAAGTAGTAGTAAACCGAGATCAAGCTGTTCAGCACTCCGATTACCACCAACCAGATGAAGCCGGATTTGACAGCGGCACTGAACACGTAGAACTTGCCCATGAATCCTGCCGTGGGTGGGAATCCCGCCAGGGAAAACATGAAGACGGTCATAAGAATGGCCAGAACGGGAGATCTGGAGCCCAGCCCGGAGTAATCATCCAAAGCAGTGTTCTCCTCTCCCTTTCTTCCCAGCAGAATCACGATGGTGAATGCACCTATATTCATGAAAGAGTAAGCCAATAGGTAGAAGAGGGCGCTGGAGACACCCGTAGCACCACCAGCTACCAAAGCCACTAATACATATCCCGCGTGCGCGATGGACGAATAAGCCAGCATTCTTTTGATGTCCGACTGGGCTATGGCAATGATATTCCCCGCGGTCATGGTCAGAGCGGCCATCACCCACACAATCGACACCCAGTCCAACTTAATGGTGACGAAGGAAAAGAGGAATACCCGCAGCAGCGCTGCGAATCCAGCCGCCTTGGGCCCAGCGGAGATGAAAGCCGTCACCGGAGTAGGTGCTCCCTGATACACGTCCGGCACCCACATATGGAAAGGAACCGAGGCGATCTTGAATCCAAAGCCCACCAGAAGCAAACCCGCCCCCGCAAAGGTTAGAAGATTGGGTCCGGTGTCACTATAGGCGATGCTTTTGATAATCTCCTCCAAGTTGGTGCTGCCGGCAAC
>CAYMNI010000253.1:0-3262 GCA_964391755.1 uncultured Ignavibacteria bacterium | reverse complement strand
GAAGTGGCGTATTTCGACGAATCCGACAAAAGTTCGACAGAGCGATGCTGCAAATCAACTGAACACACTGGAACATGTCAAGCCAATTTTCGGTGGTGAAGAACTCACTTCAGTCAGGTCGGGAACAAACTGGTTAGGTTATCCAACAAATGCTTCGGTCAGGCAGGAATGCCCGATCTGCCTCACCCCCTTAGTCCCCCTCTCCATTTTATGGAGAGGGGGAAACAGGGGGAGAGGTTATCTCCCGTGCTCCTTGTAGATATTATCATTCACAAAAACACGCAGCATTCTCCTGACAGGTCTCAGCCTACGTCAAACACCCGGCAGTTGACCAGGTAGGGAGAATCGAATGAGGTCATCTCTCCGGCCTTCTTGCCGGGGGCGGGAAGCAATCTTGCGGAAAGAGGTTTGTTCAGTGTTATCGCCAGAGTGGCGACTTCCAGTAGGATTCCTTCGATCTTGTCGACCGTAATGTCGCCGGGAATCGGCACCACGTCCAGTCCGCAGCCGCAGACTGCGGAGTACAGAAGCAAATTGGCCAGGTTGTATGTATTCTCACCCGCTCGCTGAGCCAATCCGAAGTCTTCGCAAACGGGTAGCATAAGGCCCGAATAGCCGCAGGTCTTGACGGACAGATTCTTCAGAACAGAGGTGATCACCGCCGAGATGGCCAGCGTGCCCGGATCGCCGAATCTTCCGGAGAGCAGCTTCTCATAGGCGAAGGCGATGCTTTCGTCTCTCTTTAGAGAGGGAGCCAAAGATGCGTCAATGCCTCTGAACCTCACCTCGAACTCTATCGAAATCCGCTGAGCGATGTCCTCGACTTTCTTCAACTCCTGTTCGGCGATCGACCTGAAGTTCTCTTTTGCCTCCAGGAGATTGTTCGACTCGGAAAATGCCTTCATTATCAGATCACTCGACTCCAACCCGATGGAGAAAGACGTTTCCCCCTCGTGGTATCCCGCAGGGAAGAAGGGAATTCCCGGCTTGCAGTTGGCCCAGGCGCAGAATCTGAAGTTTCCCATCCCCTCCTTCGTCTCTTCGGAGATGTGCTTTATGACCTCGGCGGCAGCCTTGGCATTTGCGAAGTTAAGCCCTTTCTCGGAATCACCGATCTTGGCGGAACAGGATATCACCGATGTGGCTTTGACCATCTCCGAACAGATGCGAATGCCTTTCGGGGTGTCTGCGTAACCGAGGTTGAAGAAACCTATGCCCAGATCACCAGAGATCTTTTCGATACTGCGGACCTCGTTAAGAATCTCTCGATCGGTTGAGCCTGTCAGGTATTGCTCCCACGAGTTCGTGGCTATTCTGGTGGTTTGAACCTGGTATCCTTCCTGTTCGAACAAGGACTTGGCATTTAAGTTGAATTTAGCGAGCGGTTCGATCTTCTCGAAATCTGCAGGGGACTTGAAGGCTACGCCGGTGGTGATGGTTCTGATTTTCACGTACACCTCGAAAGAGGATATAAAAAGCCGTTCTCCAAGAGGCTCGGATTGACGGTTCAGTATATGTAACATTTCGGGGATTACAAGTCAAGAAATAAAGGCTGGTTCCAAGATGCGGAAGGGGGCACAAAGTAGTTTCCCCCTCTCCACTTGGTGGAGAGGGGGATTTAAGGGGGAGAGGTAAAGGAGATCACTGTGAGTTTGTGTTGGAATTCTCTTTTTTGTGCTTTTTGAGCATTCTGTTGGCAATGGGATAGTAAATCACCAATGCCAAACCGCCAAATATGAACATACAGCCGATGGTGACCTCCTCCCGCAAGTCGTACTGCACCATCTGGCCGATGAAGATGGCGGCTCCGATGCCGATGGCAACCATGCCCCACTTCAAGGCCGACAGCGTCTGGCTGGTAGGTCTGTCCATATACAAATACTTGACGTTCTCGTCCACCATACCCTTGTCGATAAGCTTCTTTCTGGTGGCATTGTCTAAAATGATCTTGATGACGTAGGCTACCACCCCGAAGAACACGATCAGGGGCAACATTTCCCAAGCCTTATCCATGAGTTCCTCCTTTCTATTGCGTCTTTTCTTTCATCTCATTCTCTGACGCATAAGACAGGTGATGTCCGGGAATGTTGCGTCGTGCCGGAAAAAAAGTGTGCAACATTCCTTTTGCTGCAACTGTCTAAAGATTGTGGAACCGAAGATGACGGACAGCAAGCTTCTGGTCGAAAAGACGCTGGCCGGCAACAAAAAGGCATTTGAGTCCATAATCGGGCAACATCAGCGACTGGTCAGCCACATCGTCTTCCGGATGATCCAGAACCCGGCGGATCGGGAAGACGTTTGTCAGGACGTATTCCTGAAGGTGTATCAGAATCTGGGAGGTTTTCAGTTCGAGTCCAAGCTCTCCACCTGGATCGCCAGGATCGCTTACAATACCTGCCTGAATCATCTGGAGAAGAAGAGGGTTCCGCTTTTGGGCGATCTGACTCCGGAGGAACGATCACTGGACACCGTTCCGGGAACGGCTGCCAAACCTGACCATCTGGTCGAGGAGAAACAGATTGCTTCTCTGTTGCGTCTTGAGATCGACAGGATGCCGGCTCATTACCGAACCATACTGACCCTTTACCATCTGGATCAGATGAACTACAAGGAAATCGGAGAAATCACCGGCTTGCCCGAAGGAACGGTAAAGAGTCATCTCTTTCGGGCAAGAAAGCTGCTCAAAGCAAGATTAATGTCGAAATACCAGCCGGAGGATTTATGCAACTCCAACACCTAACCGACGAGGAAATTCAGGACTACTTGGACGGCAATCTTTCCGGGGACGTTGCATCGCTGATCCTGCAGCATCTGGAAGTCTGTCATCGATGCCGGGAAGCTGTGAAACAATATCAGAGCGTTTATATCCAACTGGAGGACGACAAGGGTTTCCAGCTCTCCAAAGGATTCGCCAGATCGGTGGTCAATAAACTCCCGGCGGAAGGGGAAGCCAAGTCTTACTCCGGCATCATCAACATACTTCTTGTAGTGCTGGGAATCGTAGTCTCGCTGGGCGTCACTCTGCAGTATGTCGACCTAAAGCCTTTGGGCAAAGCTTTGTCCGACTTTCTCCCCGGGCCGGAGCTGGGCGCAGGATTGCTGGACTTGGTGGAGGGACTGCTGGTGGGTCTCAATGGAAACGTGGAGTTTCTGATGGTGGCCCTGCTGATCTTCCTTTTGGTGGTTGGCTTGGATCGTTTGGTCTTCCAGCCCAAATACCGACGTTTGCGGACCTGAAGGTAACCGACCTCAGTGACGGATT
>CAYMNI010000252.1:0-3266 GCA_964391755.1 uncultured Ignavibacteria bacterium | reverse complement strand
TCTCCAAAAGAGCGCTGGATGCGGGAAAGATCATGGACGTGCTGGTGGAGGTGAACACCTCCTGCGAGGAGACCAAATATGGGCTGGAGGCGGATCAACTCCTTCCGCTGATTGAAACTATCTCGAAATTGGAAGGTATTAGGATTAAAGGCCTGATGACCATCGGACTGTTCTCCGACAACCCGGAGCACACCCGACCTTGTTTTAAGAGACTAAAGGAGCTTTTTGATCGGACCAAGTCTGCCGGAATACCCGATGTGGAAATGCGTTACCTTTCCATGGGAATGACCAGCGACTTCGAGGTGGCCATCGAGGAAGGCTCGAATATGGTGCGGGTGGGCACCGGGATATTCGGGGCCAGGAACTACTGAATACCAAGAGTAAGCCGGAAAAACCACAAAAGCAAGCTTTTGCACTCCGGCAGTCCTCCCAAGGAGGGAATTTCGTGGCGGGAAACTTCGTCTATGCCATAGCCAGACTTCTGGATTTAGGCATAAGCTTGTATGTGATGGTGATCATCATCCGGGCCATTCTCTCCTGGTTCAATCCCGACCCGCGCAATCCGGGGATGATGTTCTTGATGAAAATCACCGATCCCCTACTCGATCGAGTCAGACGGATATTGCCTTTGGGTACCGGAGTGGGCTTGGACCTGTCGCCCATAATCGTGATCTTCGGACTGCTGTTCATCAAATATTTTCTGGTTGCCGGCCTTTACGATCTGGGCGCGGGTTTGAAATAATCGACAGTAAGCCGGATAATGTTCGATTTTTGTTGCCGATAATTAACTGAAAAAACGAAAAATCATTAACCGGAGGAAAGAAGTGAAAATTACGCCGGTAGACATCAAGAACCAGAAGTTCGCCAAGTCTTTTCGGGGATACGATACCTCGGAGGTGGAAGGCTTTTTGGAGATGGTGGCCTCGACCTTGGAAGAGCTTCTTTTGGAAAACAGCCGACTCAAAGAGAAGTCCACTTCGGTGGAATCGACGCTGAAAGGCTACACCGACTTAGAGAGCAGTCTCAAGGACGCGCTGGTGAGCGCCCAGAAGTCGGCGGAGGAGATCAGGGAGAACGCGCGGAAGGAAGCGGAGCTTCTGATGAGAGAGACGAAGCTGAAGGCCGAGCGAAAGATGGAAGAGGCCTATGGCGCCCTCTCCAGAATGAAAAAACAGATAGCCGACCTGGAGAACCTGAAGAGGGAATACTTAGCCCGACTCAAATCGCTCGTGGATACCCATCGAAACGTCATAGAATCAATGGAGAAGGAAGAACCGCCGTATAAAGAAGAACCTCTATTGGCTGGCAACCGGAATCAATCCAAGCCGAATTCGGACAAAGAAATCAAAATTTGAAGATACGGAATATCTTTCGAAGAGGGTTTTGAAATGGCAGAAAAGGAGACGAAAAGTCTTAAGAGGATGGTCGACCAGGCGGTGGAGTCGATTCGCGCTCAAACGGAGTTCGCCCCCAAAATCGGCATCATTCTGGGAACCGGACTGGGCACCTTAGCGGACGAGGTCAACGTGGAGCAGAAGATATCCTATGAGGACATCCCCCATTTCCCGGTTTCCACGGTGGAGAGCCATGCCGGCAGGTTGATCTTCGGTTATCTGGGCGGGAAAAACGTGGTGGCCATGCAAGGCAGATTCCACTACTACGAGGGCTACGACATGAAACAGGTCACCTTCCCGGTGAGGGTGATGAAGGCTTTGGGCATAAGCACGCTGGTGGTTTCCAACGCCTGCGGAGGGTTGAATCCGCAGTTCAAAGCGGGGGATATAGTTACCATCACCGATCACATCAACCTGCTGGGATCGAATCCGCTGTTCGGACCCAACGACAACACTCTGGGTCCCCGGTTTCCGGATATGTGCTGCTGCTATGATCCTGATCTGATTCAACTGGCGGAGAACGTAGCCCTGAATCTGGGAATAAGGCTGCACAAGGGGGTCTACGTGGCGGTGGCCGGTCCCAATCTGGAGACCGCGGCCGAGTACCGTTTCCTCCGGATGATCGGAGCGGACGTGGTAGGCATGTCCACCGTTCCGGAGGTCATCGTGGCCCGGCATCAGGGCACGCGAGTGCTTGGTTTCTCGCTGATAACAGACATGGGTTTGCCGGATGCGCTCAAGCCCACCAACTTGGCGGAGATTCTGGCCACCGCGGCAAGATCCGAACCGCTTCTGAAGAGAATCATGTCCCGGGTGGTGGAGGATATGGAGGTTTAGCAACCGAATGTAAGAACCAGAACCTAACTGAAGTTAGGTTCTGGTCTAGGATAGCACACCGCGCTCAGGGCAAGAAAGGTGAGAACCATCTGATGTTTAAAGAGATCAAAGAGGATTTCAGCTATCCCCGGATGGAAGAGCGAATCCTGAAATTCTGGGACGAGAAAGACATCTTCCACAAAAGCATCCAAATCAGAAAAGATGCCCCGGATTTCGTGTTCTACGAAGGCCCCCCCACCGCCAACGGGAAGCCCGGCATTCATCACGTGATCTCCCGCACCATCAAAGACCTGGTTTGCCGTTACAAGACCATGCGGGGATTTAAGGTGGAGCGCAAGGCCGGGTGGGACACCCACGGGTTGCCGGTGGAGATACAGGTGGAGAAGGAGCTGGGGCTGGACAGCAAGGCCAAGATCGAGGCATACGGCATCGATAAGTTCAACGACAAGTGTCACCAGAGCGTCTTCAGATACAAAAAAGAATGGGACGATCTCACCCGCAGGATGGGTTACTGGTTGGACTTAGACCAGGCCTACATCACCTGCTCCAACGATTACATCGAATCGGTTTGGTGGATACTCTCCCAGTTCTGGGAGAAGGGGCTGATTTATCGGGGACATAAGATCGTTCCTTACTGTCCCAGATGCGGCACCCCGCTGTCCAGCCACGAGGTAGCCCAGGGGTATGCCGAAGTGTCCGACCCCTCCATCTACGTCAAGATGAAGCTGGAGGGAAAGCCCAACACCTACTTTTTGGTATGGACTACCACCCCATGGACTTTGATCTCCAACGTGGCCCTGGCCGTGGGTGAGGATATCGAATACGTCAAGGTTAAACACCAGGGAGAGGAACTGATCTTGGCCAGAGCTTTGGTGGGGCAGTCTCTGGACGGGGAATACCAGGTAATCGAGGAGTACCAGGGAAGAGACTTAGAAAAACTCAGATACGAACCTTTATTCACTTTCGCACAGACCGACAAGTCCAAGGCTTTCTACGTGATCAAAGGCGATTTCGTCAGCGTGGAGGACGGCACCG
>CAYMNI010000251.1:0-3328 GCA_964391755.1 uncultured Ignavibacteria bacterium | reverse complement strand
CGCATGCCCTTCAATCCCAACTATCAACCCTTGACATGAAAGACAGTATCTACTTCGCTTGATCCAGCCCGTGTTCCACACTCAGAAAACCAATCTTGAGAATTCTCTGGGCCTTTTCGGCTCTTGCCTGGGTGTCAGGAGCCTACGGCTCCTGACCTACTTATTCGATACAATCCCTCTTCCACATTCAGCAGCTTGCTTTTGAGGAGACTCTGGGCTTTCTCAATCTTCAGGCCGCCGCGAGAGGGTCTTTTTGCCTTCTGGCCGAGGGTTTCGGTGGTGGTGGGGGAGATTAGAGCGGGATCATAGCCGAACTTCTTCGCCACCTTCAAAGCGAAATCGTAGCGGGACAGATATTCGGCTCCGGCTATATGAAGAATACCGGATAAGTCTCGTTGCACCGTCTCCAATATGCACTCAGCCAGATTGTCGGCCAATGTGGGGTTGTTGAATTGATCGGTCACGATCTTCAACTTCTCCCCGGCAGAGAGTTTATCCAACAGCCAAAGCAGGAAATTCTTCTTTACATCTCTGCCAAATCCATATAGGACGTTTGTTCGCACGATCAAAAACTCAATTCCGCTTTCTTGTATTACCTTCTCGCTCTCCAACTTGGTCTGGCCGTAAAAGCCCACCGGATGCGGAGGATCGTCTTCGGAATAAGGTCCGTTCTCTCCGTCGAAGATATAGTCGGTCGACAGTTGGACCAGTCTGACCTCTTGTTCCCGGCAGACCCTGACCAGATTCCTCACCCCGTCCACGTTGATGGTCCAGGCTTGATCCTTGTGGATTTCGCAACCGTCCACGTCGGTGTATGCGGCGGTGTTGATTATCACCGAAGGCTTGTAATGCCGGACATGAGAATCGACCTTTCTACGGTTGGTTACGTCTAGGGATTCATAAGACAGGTTTGGAATGGCGACTAAACTCCGGATCTGAAGGTCTGTGGCAATAGCCTTGAAAGAAGAAGAGAAATTAAAGCAGAGTTTTTGCCCCAAAAGGCCGTTGGCCCCGGTGATTAAGACGGTCTTCACATTTTGCCCCCGGATTTGCCGTTGGTGAATCCCTCCCTTTGCAGATAATGCTTGTCGTAGTATTCGAGATACTCCCCGCTTTTCACCTTCTGCCACCACTTTTGGTGGCTGACGTACCAGTCCACCGTCTTGGATATCCCTTGTTCGAAGGGGGTTTCCGAGCTCCAACCGAGTTCAGTTAGAATCTTGGAGCAATTCAGCGCATAGCGCCTATCGTGAGCCGGCCGGTCCTTCACGTGCTTGATGAGAGACTTGGGCTTGCCCAGGCTCTTGAGGATCAAATCGGTGATCTGCAGATTGGTCTTCTCGTTTCCCCCGCCGATGTTGTAAATCTCGCCCGGCTTTCCCTTGTGCAGTACCACGTCCAGAGCCCGGCAGTGATCCTCCACGTAGATCCAATCACGGACGTACAAACCGTCACCATAGATGGGCAGGTTTTCGTCGAACATGGCGTTGGTGATGAAAAGCGGTATCAATTTCTCCGGGAATTGGTAGGGTCCGTAGTTGTTGGTGCAGCGGGTGATTATGGCGGGGAGGCGGAAGGTCTCGAAGTAGCTGCGGACCATGAGATCAGCCGAGGCCTTGGAGGCGGAATAGGGGCTGTTGGGCAGAAGCGGGGAAGTCTCCGTGAAAGAGCCTTCCCTGCCCAGACTGCCGTACACCTCGTCGGTGGAGATTTGGATGAATCTTTTGATCTTGAACTTGAGGGCTGAGTCGAGCAGAACCTGCGTTCCCAGCACGTTGGTTTTAACGAACGTCCCGGGATCGTCAATAGAGCGGTCAACATGGCTTTCGGCAGCGAAGTGAACTACGGCATCCACGCCGTCCCCTACCGTTCGGTCAACCAACTGAGCGTCGCAGACATCCCCCTTCACAAACTTATAATTGGAGTGATTCTCTACATCAGACAGGTTGTCTAAATTCCCCGCGTAGGTGAGCTTGTCCAGATTGACTATCTGATAATCCGGATGCCTGGAAAGGACATATCGAACGAAGTTGGATCCGATGAAGCCCGCCCCCCCGGTCACCAGCAGCTTCACCTATCCGTCCCTCCTCTCCCACTGGTAGGGGATGTCCCCCTCATGGGGATCGGCCCGGAACTCATCCGGCTGGTCGTAGTTGTAAACCTCGGTGGGAACGTTGATGCAGATGGCTTCCTGTTCGCTGATGCACTTGAAGCCATGATAGACCAGCCGGGGTATCTTCACCAGCAGAGGATTTTGTTCCCCTAAGAAGAACTCGTTTGCCTCTCCCTTGGTGGGGGAATCGTCCCGGCCGTCGTACAGCACCAGTTTGATCATTCCCTTGACCACGGCGAAATGGTCCGTCTGTTTCTTGTGATAGTGCCATCCCTTGACCACTCCCGGATAGGCGGTGGTCATGTAGACCTGCCCGAACTTGGAGAAGAGCTCGTCGTCCGATCTGAGTATCTCCATCAGCCGGCCGCGCTCGTCGGGAATCACTTTGAGCTTCTTTGTCTGTACACCGTGGATCATTCTTAACCCCCGGAAAGCGTTTTAAGCATCATCAGAACGTGATTCAACGTCCTTCTTGTTGGCTCCCCCCTGGGCTACCAGATTGCTGGTGCGGTGCAGGGACTCGAAGGTTCCCGCATCCGACCACCAGCCCTCCAGGAAGCCATAGGTCATCTTGCCTTGCCGGATGTAGGCGTTGCTCACGTCGGTTATTTCCAGCTCTCCCCGGTTGGAGGGCTTGAGGGTGCGTATGATGTCGAAGACCTTGCCGTCGTACATGTAGATGCCGATCACCGCGTATTGCGACTTGGGAGCCAATGGTTTTTCCTCTATGCCCACGATCTTTCCGTCCACAATCTCCGGCACACCGAACCTCTGGGGATCGGGCACCTCCTTAAGCAGAATTTTGGCCCCCTCCTTTTGCTTGCGGAAGTCTTTGACCGCCCGGATTATGTCGCCCTCGATGATGTTGTCTCCCAGGATGACCACCATCTTTTCGTAGTCGGAGAAGTGCTCGGCCAAGCTCAAGGCGTCGGCGATTCCCCCCTCCCCTTCCTGATAGGTATAATTGAGATGTTTGAGGCCGAATTCCTTGCCGTTGCCCAGAAGTCTCAGGAAATCCCCGGCGTGACTGCCCCCGGTGACAATCAGGATGTCTCTGATCCCTGCGTTCAGCAGCGTGCGCAGGGGATAGTAGATCATGGGTTCGTTGTGAACCGGCAAGAGGTGCTTGTTGGTGATCTTGGTCAGAGGATACAGCCTCTTACCCAGCCCGCCCGCCAGTATTACGCCCTTCATTGTCCGATGTACCAGTCCCCT
>CAYMNI010000250.1:0-3335 GCA_964391755.1 uncultured Ignavibacteria bacterium | reverse complement strand
GCCGCAGGGGAGAAGAAAAACCACACCAGCTCTGTCGATCCGCCTACAAGCGATTGCCGTTATGGCGAGTAATGATCCACCTTTGGCGGGATAACCAGACAATCTTAAAGGTCTCAATCGACCTTCCCATTAAGTCTTTTTTACCTGGATTTAACATGGAGTTAATCCTGCTGAAATATGCACCCCGTTCTTACAGCTGAATCAAAAGAAAGGAGGCTTACATCTGACCGGATTTTGCAGGAGGAGCTTTTTTGAATACTTCATTGTCGGCAGGTAGCTCAATGACGGGAGCGGGGGCTCAGCCCCGGCGAGCGAAACATTAACCAGGCGATTTCGGAAGGAGGAGAAGTGGAAGTCAAGTCTATATTAGCGCCGATTTTGGCATTAGCGCTGCTGCACGGCGGCTCGGCCCTGGCAGCAGACACAAACGTAGGGGGGGAAGTTTACTTATTTTTCACCACCGACATCACCGATAACGGCGAAGGGAAAGGGTACAACAAGTTCGACTTAAGCAGAGTCTACGTCACGGTCAAGAGCAAGCTCTCCGATCAGGTTTCCGTGCGATTAACTGCAGACGTCAACAGCATGGACGGCAGCGCCCGAGAGCTATACCTCAAGTACGCTTATCTGGACTGGAATGTCTCAAAAGTCATCCCTTACTCCACGGTCAGGTTCGGCCTTCAGCAGACCGGCTGGATAGATTACATGAACAAAGTCTGGGGGAGAAGGTACGTGGCCAAGACCCTAATGGACGAGTATAAGGCTCTTCCTTCGGCAGACTACGGCATATCGCATCTGGTGAAGTTTCCCAACGGATACGGCCACGGAGCCGTCCAGGTGCTTCAAGGTCCCGGATACAAGGGGGAAGAGGAGAACAAGTACAAGGACGTCTCCGCCTTCGTCTTCCTCAGACCCCTGATGCAGGTTCCGGATCTGGCAGCCAGCATGGTGGGTGGATACTACTACAAAGGTTTCTCGGATGAGCCGGACGTCGTCTCGGGCAACCGGAAGGACCGGGTAGCGGCAATGGCGGGCGTGGTATACGGTGGGATCCTCCAGGTCTCCGGGGAGTACTTCATGTCCTGGGATCGCACCCATCCGGGTGACACCGAGGATCTGAAAAAGGACGGACTCTCTATGTTCGGAGAGGTGAGATTTCCAATGGCTCAAAGTCCTTTCCTCAAGCAGGTTGCCCTGGTAGGAAGATACGACATCTACGACAAGAATAAGGACGCCGATGACGACGAAAAGACTTACCTGATCGCCGGAGCGGAGTGCCAGATCGCCGAGGGTTTCAACGTCATGCCCAACTTCCAGAGGACCAAAGCGAAAGACCAGGACGCACAGGACAAATTCGTGGTGAATGCTTTGTTCGCATTCTGAGGGCTTAAGCGGATTTAACACGGATTTAACATAGATTTAACGAGTATGAAACACTACACTCATACCAAGGTTAAGAAACTCGTAAGTGGGCATCTCAGCCAAGCAAAGGAGGAGTAGAATTATGAAAAAGCTCTTTGCGCTAACAGTCGGATTGGTTCTTGTAAGCAGCCTGGTTTTTGCCGGCAAGAACATAACACTCAAAGGTTCAGACACGCTTCTGATTTTGGGTCAGAAATGGGCAGAGATCTACATGAAGAATCATCCGGGAACGGTGGTCCAGGTTACAGGCGGAGGCAGCGGAGTAGGTATATCCGCCCTGATAAACGGCGGCACGTACATCGCCCAAGCCTCCCGCGCCATGAAGGATAAGGAAAAGGATACCATGCTGGAGAAGAGAGGAGTAGGTCCCTACGAGATACCGGTGGCGCTGGACGGCATCACGGTTTACGTCCACGAGAATAATCCGGTGGAGAAGCTGACCTTTACCCAACTGAAGGACATCTTCCAGGCTGCTGTCAAGAATTGGAAGGAGGTCGGCGGCAACGATGCCCCGATCGTGCTATACGGAAGAGAGAACTCCTCCGGCACGCACGTCTTTTTCAAGGAGCACGTGCTTGACAATGAGGATTACTCGGTCAGAGTTCAGCCTCTGCCCGGCACGGCGGCCATCGTCAATGCTGTGGCTGAAGATGATAATGGAATCGGTTACGGCGGGGCGGCCTATGCCAAAGGGGTCAAAGAGATTCTGGTGGCCCATGACGAAAAGTCCGGCTACTTCCCGCCCACCATGGAGAACATCGTCTCGGGCGAATACCCCATCAGCCGCTACCTCTATTGGTATACTGCCGGTTCCCCCAAAGGGGACATCAAAAATCTGGTGGATTGGGTGCTGAGTCCTCAGGGACAGAAGATCGTGGGAGAGGTGGGATACTTCCCGCTGCCCAAAGAGACGGAAAAGAAGAGCGAAGAGGAAAGCAAAGAGGGAAAGGAATAGACTTCGAGCGAAGTGAGGGGGTCGGCCTTTTTCCCTCCTGGTTGGCTGATCCCCCTTGCGTTGGTGTGAACGGGAGAGGCGATGGAAATTCCGATTGCAATCGAGAAAAAGACCGAAGAAAGACGCCCCGGCCTGATCCGTCGCCGTAAGAGCCGCATACGAGAATGGATGATAGAGAAGTTCATTCTCCTTAACGCGACTCTGGCAATCGGGGCCATCGTTCTGATCTTCGTCTTTGTGGGTAAGGAGGCCTTACCGGTTTTCACCAATCAGGAGGTGAGGCAGGAGGCTAATCTCTCGGAGTTTTTTCTTCCGCAGCATTACAATCCGGACAAGCTGGTGGATTTCATCTGGCAGCCGGTCTCGCAGAGACCCAAGTACAGCATCATACCTTTAATCGTGGGCACACTTAAGGCCACCCTGGTGGCCATGCTGTTTGCCGCGCCGCTGGCGGTCGCGGCGGCGGTCTACACGTCGGAGTTTGCACCCAATTGGGTGAAGGAGATCATCAAACCGACCATAGAACTGCTTTCGGGAATCCCCTCGGTGGTGCTGGGATTCTTCGCCCTGATCGTTTTAGCCAGCCTGATCCACAGTGTTTTTCATTTCACCTTCAGACTGAATGCGGTGAATGCCGGCGTCGCCCTGGGATTGGCCGTCATACCCATAATCTACACGGTTTCGGAAGACGCTCTGAACGCGGTTCCCCGGCAGTATCGGGAGGCGTCTTTGGCTCTGGGGGCCACGCGCTGGCAGACGGCCTGGACGGTGGCTCTCCCCGCTGCACTGCCCGGGGTTTTTGCAGGGATGGTTTTGGGATTCGGCCGGGCCGTGGGGGAGACCATGATAGTCTTGATGGCCTCCGGCAACGCGGCCATAATCTCCTGGAATTTCGGAGAATCCATCAGAACCCTCTCCGCCTCCATCGCAGCCGAACTGGGCGAAGTGGTCTTCGGAA
>CAYMNI010000249.1:1758-3373 GCA_964391755.1 uncultured Ignavibacteria bacterium | reverse complement strand
GCTTTCGTCGGACGAGGGATTCAACGGCACCTTCGCCGCCATACTCTTGGATACGGACGACGCGGAACGAAGCGGCGGCACCCGTTTGTTTTTCGGCAATGGCAGCTTCGAACTGGCGGATTCGGACGGTTATGAATTCGCAGTAGAGGTCAGCAACGCAGGTGTCTTGGTCTACGACCACAACTGGATATGGCAGGCGTTGTTTCTGAAAGCCGCCTCTTCCGACAGCCACATCCGGGATAATCAATTCCTTTTTGCCGTACCTCAGGAGATCATCGGACTTCCGAACGAAAGCTGGAAGATTCAAGTGTTAACCGGGGGTCAGGAGGGCGGTTTTCGGAACGTAATCTATGGCGTGGGACGTTTCATGAAAGTCGCAGAGTCTTCCTCGTCTAAGCAAGGGGGCGGCGGAACAAACACGGAGCTTGATCCCGACGTCTACGACATTCTGACGAAGAGAGGCCAAGATCAAGCCGAGATACTGGGCAGCTATCAGGTGGCGGGAAAAAGAAAAGCCGTCATACCCATGATCCGGCTGACCGGAAAGTGAGCCTGTTTCCACCGACTGGTCTCCCGGTCGCGCATCGGGTCGACCGAGAACCTGCTGGGAGGACGACATCTAGGCATAAACAGTGCCCTATCTTTGGAGGGAGAAACGAATTCTTATGACTGCATATCAGGAAAAGATCCTAAAGTTACTTTCCGGCGGGTTACATAAACCGCTCAAGCTGCGGGAATTGGCCAAGAAAATGGAAGTCCCTGATGAGGAGTACGGAGACTTCAGAAGGACGATCAGATCCATGCTCAGGGACGGTCTGCTGATAAAGGTTAAAAGGAGCAGAATCGGGCTGCCCGGCAAGACGAATGTGTTGGTGGGCAGACTGGTTTCGGGCAGAAGCGGCTACGGTTTTGTGGTGCCGGATGACGGAAGCGAAGACGTGTACGTGCGCGAGGAGAACATGGGCTATGCTTTTCACGGCGACAGGGTGATGGTTACCATACTAGGAAGAAGAAGGGGGCCGGCCCGCGAGGGCACCATAACCAAGATTCTAAAGAGAGCCAAAAGACATCTGGTGGGGATTTATCACCAAGGCAAATTCAGCGATTACGTCAGCCCGGACGACCGGAAGATATCCCGGGACGTCTACGTCGCTGCGGAGCGCTCAAACAATGCGAAGGACGGACAGAAGGTGGTGGTGTCCCTAACCGACTGGCCCGACGTGCATACCGGACCCGAAGGAGAAATCGCCGAGGTGCTGGGATACCCGGATGACCCGGGCATGGATATTCTCTGTCTGATCAAGGAGTTCGGTCTCCCCTTGATTTTCCCTGAGGACGTGGAACGAGAGTCCGACGGGATTCCGACGAGAGTGGAAAAAACTGAGCTTGAGACAAGGCTGGATCTGCGAGGCAAAAACTGCTTTACCATTGATCCGGCAGACGCAAAGGATCACGACGACGCGGTCTCTTTGGAAATCAAACCGAACGGCAACCACGTCCTGGGTGTGCACATAGCCGACGTTTCCCATTACGTGAAAGAGAATTCCTCGCTCGACGGCGAGGCATTAAAAAGGGGGAATTCGGTATATCTGGTGGATCGGGTCATCCCCATGCT
>CAYMNI010000249.1:0-1658 GCA_964391755.1 uncultured Ignavibacteria bacterium | reverse complement strand
AAGCTTTCCCGGAAGCTTCTGGAGAGGAGACTGGCCCGGGGAAGCCTGGATTTCGATCTGCCGGAGGCACGCGTGGTCTTGGCCAAGGATGGCAGGGTGTTGGAGATACTACAAGTGGCCAGGCTGGAGAGTCATCGACTGATCGAGGAGTTCATGCTGCTGGCCAACCAGACCGTGGCGGAGCACGTCAACCGTGTCTCCGTGCCGTTTCTCTACCGAATCCACGAAGAGCCCGACCAGGAGAAGATGGAGGCATTCTCGGATTTCGTCTCGACTTTAGGCTATTCCTTCAGCTCCGCCGGAAGAGTTCGTCCCAAAAAGATACAAAGATTCCTACAATCGCTGGAGGGCAAACCGGAGGAGAGCCTGATAAACGAGATTCTTCTCAGGTCTTTAAAAAAAGCCTGTTACTCACCCCAGAACGTCGGGCATTTCGGGTTGGCCTTTTCTCATTACACTCACTTCACCTCGCCCATCAGAAGGTATCCCGATCTCATGGTGCACAGGTTATTGAAGGAGCTGGAGAGCCGCAGATACACGGTCAAGCGGCAGACCCAGATGCTGGGCCGTCTGCCCAAGATCGGCGAGATCACCTCGGAAAGGGAAAAGCTGGCAGAGGAGGCGGAGAGGGAATCGATAAAGATCAAGCAGATGGAGTTCATGCAGGATAAGCTGGGGGAGGAATACCACGGGCTCATCTCGGGAGTGGTTCCATTCGGCTTTTTCGTCAGACTGGATAACTCCCTGGCAGAGGGGCTGGTGCGCGTTTCCAGCTTGGACGACGATTATTACATATTCGATGAAAGGGGCAGAAGATGGGTGGGGAGGCGCAGCAAGAGAATCTACAAGTTGGGAGATAGGATCAAAGTGCAGGTGGTGAGAGTCGACCGGGTGCAAAAGGAGATAGATTTCATTCTGGCGGGAAGAGAGTTCCGTGCAGTCGGAGACCGCAGGAAGAAAAGGTTCAAAGGCAAGCGAAAGGCAAGATAGGATTTTTCGGTTGTGGTTTTACGTTTTTGTTTTTACTTTTGATCTGTCGGGCGTTTGTCTGAGTGTTAGGTTTAACCTAACCCAGAAACATCACCTGACAGTCGAACCGGTTGGATTCGCCTGAAGTTATACAGCCAGCTGGAGTGAACACTCCATACCCAGCCGATGTTCTGGAGGAAAGCCAAGTACTGCCGTTGGCAAGAGACCGTGTTCGAAGCTTGATACCGAAACCGACGTTATCCTATGAATCCATCCGCTGAAATACTGATCATCAGCCCCGACACCGGCCTTCTGGAAGGAATCGGCAAGGCTCTGTCTGATATCCATCCCCAGATCGAGACCGTCGCCGCCAGCCGAGATGGTCTGAAGAAAATAAAGGAGAGGAGCTACGACCTGGTGATCACCGATTCACGACTGGAGGATTTCTCCTGTTCGGTGTTGATAAAGCGGATCATGTCTAAAGCTCCTCACGTGGACATTCTGGTGGGCGTTTCGGTTGAGAGCCTGGACAGGCGGCAGGAGTTTTTGGATTGCGGAGCGGACGACGTTTTCGAGATTCCACTGAAGCCTGAGGATCTTCACCTCAAGGTCAACCGGCTTCTTAAGGAAAAGGAGTTTTTGGAGTCCTGCGGCTTGGTGGGAAAGTCCATTCAACTCAAGCAGATCGC
>CAYMNI010000248.1:0-3385 GCA_964391755.1 uncultured Ignavibacteria bacterium | reverse complement strand
ATTCAGATGAAGAAGAAAGAACTCATTCTCATATCTTTGTTCCTCGCCGGTTGCTTCTGGTCTGCGCCCGCGATGGCTCAATTCGACGTATCGCTCAGCCCCCTTCTGGTGGAAATCGATCTGGTTCCCGGGGTAAGGAAAACATTCTCCGTGTATTTAAGCAACGAAAACGCCGAAAAAACGGTGGACCTGGTGGCATACGTCATGGATATGACGGAGAACCTGCAGGGCGCATATCAAGTGGCGGAGAGGGGCGAATCCGAATTCTCCTGCGCCGACTGGATGCAAATCCAGGACAGCAGCTTCACCCTTCAGCCCGGTGAGACCAGGGAGGTGAAGGTGCAGATAGCTGTGCCTCCCAACGTCTTTGGCGGTCGCTACGCTGCCGTCGTATTCGAGATTGTGCCGGAGTCCGGGCCGGCCGGTCAAAAACTGGGCTCGGTTCAATATCATTTCATGATGCCGGCTTTTGTGGAGGTCTCCATCAAGAGGTTCGGCGGACTCGTCCGAAAAGCCGCCATTTCGGACTTCAAGGTGGAGCGCGTTTCGAAACAGGCAATTTTAAAGGAGTTGGGGGGAGCGGGTTTGAGCTTCACCGCCTCGGTCGCGAACCAGGGCAACATTCACTTGGACGGCCAGGGAACTCTGATCATTAAAGATCAGAACGGGCGCACCAAAAGGAGGGTCCCCTTGGGAGGAGGACGCGGGGTTGTGCTCCCAGGGGCAACCGTGGAGTTTAAGTCCTTTCTGAGAGAACCTGCCGTGGGCGAATATGTGGCCCGGGCAGTCGTAAATTTGGGCGGGCTAAGCCCCTCTATTGCCGAAGTCCCCTTTGTGGTATCGCGAACCAAAAGCCCAGCTTCCGGCTCGTTCAAGGCCAGTTCCGCCCTGGCGATGGACATAAAACCGGACAATCTTGAGTTCAAGATACCAAACAGAGGTTTCCGCGCAGCCACTTTCAGTTTTCGAAACGCCGAGCGCGACACCATCTTCGTCAAAGCCCGTGTGGCGGAATTGGCATACGGCCTGGAAGGTGACGTGCTTGCCCTCGACTCAGCCGAAACCGGCCGATCCTGCAAGGAATGGATAAGCTTGGAGCCGGTGGAATTTTTCGTGGCGCCGGAGAAAAGCACCCAGGTGAGGTTCACCCTACAGGTTCCTCCCGAAGGCCAGGCTGGATACTACGCCTGTCTGGTTTTCGATGCTCTGTTGAAAGATGAAAAGAAAGACGCCATATCCAGCCCGTTTGAAATTCCGGTGGTGTTGAGTGTCCCCCCCAGCCAGGAGTTGAAGGGGGACATCTTTGACGTCGAGATATCGGCAACAGCCGGAAAGCCCGCAATGGTAACTGCCTATTTTCGAAACTCGGGCAATGTCCACGTCAAACCCAAGGGAAGAGTCTCTCTGTCCCTCCTCAAGCAGGTCCGGCTCCCGGAGGATGTAACCTACCTTGGGAAAACAGGATATGAGACGGCGGCTCAGTTCACCTTTGAGGAAGTCGACCAGTACGTCTTGCCCGGGGAGATGAGAAGGATGGTGGCGGCTCATGCCGGAGCTTTAGAACGAGGCAAATATACCGCTGAGATAACCATCGATTACGGTGGTGCCGAACCGGCAAAGCTCACTAAAGAGTTCCAGCTCAAGTGAAACTGCGTCGGCTTCTGAAATCCGAGGAGGTTGTATGATAAGATTTTTCACCTTTCTGCTGGCTTCTTTTTTTTTGGTCGCTGTCTCGGTTGATTCCCCCGCCCAGACTCCCTCGTCTGGTTACGGAAGCTCACCTTCTTTTGAAGAACAGCCTCTGATCACCAACGTCTTTTACGAAACCGACGTCAGGGAAGCTCTGGCAGCCATATCCGCCCAAAGCCAGATAAACATCGTAACCGATCAGACGGTGTACGGCTTCATCAGCCTGGAGATGTTCGAAGTCCCCTTCGAGGAAGCTCTAAGGAGGGTTTTGGCTCCTTTTGGCCTGACCTTCAGAAGGATGGCGGGATATTACCTGGTGGGTGCCGCCTATCCGGACAATCCCTCCTTTGCCCTGTTAAGCGTGACCGAGAGGATCGTCCCCAACTATGTCAAAGCGGAGAATTTGCTGCTGCTTCTGTCGGGCTTTTTTCAGCCCTTCATCAGAGTCGATGCCCAATCCAACGTGTTGACCGTGACCGCCTCCCCCGAGACAATTCAAAGAATAAAGCAGGAGTTGGCTGTAATCGACGTTCCTCCCAGGCAGGTCATGGTTGAGGCTTTGATTACCGAGCTGTCGAATGAGGCCAGCAAGAGCCTGGGCATCGATGCCACCTGGCTTGCCGAAAAAAAAGGAGAGGCTCTCACCGTCATTCTGCCGGTGGGAAACTTGACCGACAGCACCTTCGGCTTGGGATACTCGAAACCTAATGCCAGTGCCGAAGGTTGGGTGGGTGATTTCAAGGCCAATTTGAGAGCGTTGGTTCAAAACGGAAAAGCGAAGATACGGGCCAATCCCCGGGTGGCGACCGTCGAAGGTCAGAAAGCTCAGATCGTCATCGGAAAAGAACAGTACTATGTGATCGTTACCGGCGAGGCTTACGCCTACGGCCAACTGGAAAGAATACCTTTCGGAGTATCCTTAAGCATCGTGCCCTACGTCTCCGATAACGGCGATATAACCGTCGAAATCCAGCCCGAGGTGAGCGACGTGGTGGGCGTTGGCGCCACCGGTCTGCCGGTGGTAAGCAAACGAGGGGTCACCACCACGGTGCGGGTGAAGGACGGCGAGACCATCATGATCGGCGGATTGGTGCAGAAGACCGAAACCATCAGCAGACGGAAAATCCCGCTTCTGGGAGACATTCCCATCTTGGGTCTTCTGTTCAGCAGAACCGACAAAACCACAAGCGAAGTGGAGACCATTATTTTCATAACTCCCCACATTCTGGTCGAAGGTGCGCAAGCTGAGGAGGGTTTATAAACGTCGAAGGCCCCGCGGATTAAAAATGGTGTGAATGAGTTACTCCTTCATGCCGGAGAAACAGACGCCTTAAGGCTCGAATTATGAAACGGGGGTATGAACCGATCACATAGGTAACAATATTCTCCTGCCCGCCAGATCCCTTAACCTGGCTGGTGACTCAACCTTCCCTGTCGGATCTGCGAACCCGACATCCATAAAAAAAGCCTCAGCGCCCCACTGCTCTGCTCTAAAAAGCTGGCAGCTACATCGTACCTCATTATCCTCCTCTCTTCTCAAGTCGAAGATCCCGCCCTTCGACAGGCTCAGGGTGGTGAGCGAAGTCGAACCGCTGAAAGCGGGGAGAGGGGGCCTGGGGGTGAGTTTAGGAATCTTGATGTTCCAAGCACCAAGGAGCTTTTGACTTCCACATTAAGAATTCTTGACAAGGCCGAA
>CAYMNI010000247.1:0-3391 GCA_964391755.1 uncultured Ignavibacteria bacterium | reverse complement strand
TCGCAGGCTTTAAACCAGACGGTCTCGGAGCCGTTCCACTCCGAATCGGGAACGGCAATGGTGACCACCCGATCGGTTACGTCGACCAGCAACTCCGACTGGCCCCAATGAGTCCAGATCATAACCGAATCATCATCGTCGGGATCGGCTACATAGCCATCTAAGTTGATCGGAGCGAAACTTTCATTCTCGGCGATGATTTGATCGGGGATGTCGGATACCACCGGCGTGTCGTTGAATGCAACAACGGTAAAGGTGGCCTGGTTGGAGTCGCATAATCCGCCGGGATCGCAGGCTGTAAACCAGATGGTTTCGGAGCCTTTCCAACCCGGATCGGGGGTGGTTACTGTAGCCACCCGATCGGTTATATCAATCAATAACTCAACCTCGCCCCGATGTGACCAGATAATGACCGAATCATGGTCGTCGGGATCGGTCACATAGTCATCCAGATTGATCGAACCGAAGCTGCCACCCTCGACGATGGTGGAGTCGGGTATGTCGGAGACTGTGGGCGGAATCTCCCCGCAGTAGAAGAACGAAACGTAGAAGTCGTCAATGCCCGCTTCCACCACCGAACCGTCGCCCAGATCCGAGGCCTCGAAACGAACCTTGACCTGGCTGGTGGGCGTGACGAAATCACCCAGCATAAAGCTGTGTTCGGTCCACCCGGACGGGCTCAACGGTCCCACGATCTCGGCTATGGTCCAGTCGGCACCGTCGTTGTCGGAGACGCAGACTTTGAAGGTATCTTCGTTGGGGCTGTTCCCAAAATTGTTGGTGTACCATAAGGCATAGTGGACCCTCACCTGGGCGCCCGAGCTGACATCCATGGAAGGTGAGATGAGCCAGGTGGTTCCTTCGTCCACGTCGGAGTTGCCGTACACGTTGTCCGTGAGATAGCAGCTTCCCGACCCGTCGAAATCGGCGGGCGGATCGCCGCGCTCGCCGCTGCCTGCGGGAACGCCCCGGTCCCAGGCGCCGTCGGTGAGATAGGCGTCGTTCTCCACGGTCCATCCCAGATCGGTTTCAAAGCTGTCGGCAAAGACCGTGGTCAGCACTCCCACCAGCGAGGAGTAAACGGTTGTGGGAGCATCGGAAGGGCTATAGGTCACACCGGAGGCGGCTCCCTGGGCGCTGAAATAGTATTCCGGCTGGTCGTTGCAATCGGGCGAGGGGAGCGTGGCCTGGTACAAATCACCGCCTAAAGGCGTCAAGGCCGCGGTGAGATAGGAGCCGCCGTCATACCGATAGTGCAAAAGGCCCGTGCCCGGAACGTAGGTGTCCCCGATCTCTTCGATCTGCACGCTGATGGTAGGAGAGTCGCCGGGAGCAATGATCTGGGGAACGCCGTTGGGGAGGCTGATTCTCAGCATGGCCGTGCCCCGATAGTCCACGTAGCAGGCGGCATATCCTATGTTGGAGCAGTCGTAGGGGATGCGCATGTAACCGCCCTCGCCCCATCCGGAGCCCCACGAGTTGCGCATGATCCACACACCCTCTGTTCCCTGATTGTCGTCCCAGCCCACCAGGACCACCCCGTGATTGATTTCCTCGCTCTCGCAGCCGTTGAACACCCCGCCGGTGTAAGCCTGAAAGGCCGAATTGACGTAGATCGTTACCGAGACCGGACCGTAATCCAGAATGGCTTGCTTTATGGAGGCAACCGGCGGCACGCCGTAACTGGTACCGACGTAGGCCCAATCGTCGATTAGGTAATCGTGAGGATAGGGGCAATTGCAGGGAGCATCCGAAGCAGTATATGGGAACGATGCTTCCGGCACGGCTCCGGTTCCACCGCAGGGATCGGTTTTCCACTGGTGGTAGTCGTGCGCCCACCAGCCTCCGCCGCAGCCCCAGCCGTCGGAGTTGCACGAAACCAGCCATTGCTCGGAGAGATCGACGGTTATCTTGTCTTTTATTTTGATATTACATTCCAAGGCTCCCACCGTGCTGAAGGCCCAGCAGCTTCCGCAGGAACCCTGGTTCTTGACCGGAGTGCATCCGCCGGAGTCGCACCAGCTGAATGACTCCGGCAGACTCTTGGGGGCGAGGAGGGGCTTGAACTTGGCGCCCACCCACCAGTTTTCCGGAGCCTTCATCCCGCACAGCTGGTCCAGCGAGTAAGCCGTGGCGGGATTCTCTCCCACGGTGAAAGTCCAGCCTTCCATCTCCCCCTGTTTCCGCAGAGATTCAATGTCGGATGCGGAAAGCCCCCCGGCAGAACAGATTTCTGCCGTCGCAAATAACAGCGAAAGGATCAGCACAGAGTTCTTGACAATCTTCGTCGGTTTCATCATCTCCGCCTCCTGCTCAGAGCCGTTGTCACTTATGCCCGGCTGCCAGCCGAGTCCTCCGGAGCGCAATCTCGAATCTTTCCACCAAGCGCATTACCCACCAAAGGCGAAAACACACATACAAAAAGCTGCGGAGATCAAATTTAAGGAGTGCTATCTCCCAGCTTCATAAATTCTCACAATGCCAAGGTTCCAGGCTTTGGCCTCCTTTGCCCGTCCTCTATTCTAATAGATCGGCACGCCCAGGGTGAAATCTGAGAAAGATCAGCTTTAAGGATAGATCAAAGCCAACAATCGAAAAGCCGGGGTGGTACCCCGGATCAACGAACGAAAGAGGCGGCGTCTGGTCCGGTGGAAGAAGTTTTTTGTTTGACAACCCCGTGTTTTGCGGCTATTATTGCCCGGAGGCAAATCCGCGACATGGGAATCAAGAAAGACAGCTTCATAGACGAAATCAGGGAGAGCATCACTCGATTCGGACTCATAGAGAAGGAGGATCTGGTCCTGGTGGCACTTTCCGGCGGGCCGGATTCTGTGGCCTTGCTTTATGGTTTGCTGAATCTTAGGTCCGAGTATGATCTCGGACTCTATGTGGCTCATTTGAATCACAGATTGAGGGGAGCCGAATCCGACGAAGATGAGAAGTTCTGCAAAGAGCTGGCATCGCGTCTGGGGTTGAAGTTCTTCTCTAAAAGAGTCGACGTCAGAAAGGAAGCTAAAAGGAGAAAGTCGAGCATCGAGGAGACCGCCAGAGAGGTTCGCTACCGCTATCTAGAACAGCTGGCCGATAAGATCAGGGCAAACAGGATCGCTCTGGGACATCAGGCTGACGATCAGGCCGAGACTTTTCTGATGAGGCTCATCCGGGGCGCAGGTGCTGCCGGACTCTCAGGCATCCCCGCAAAAAGAGGAAAGATCGTCCGGCCCTTGATACAGATAAAAAGAGAAGAGATCGAACGTTTTTTGAAGGCCAACAAGATTCGATACCGGCTGGATTCGTCCAATTACCTCACCGACTATCACAGAAACAAAATCAGGTTGCTGCTTCTGCCCCGGATCAGAAAGGAATTCAACCCCAGGATCGTGGAATCGCT
>CAYMNI010000246.1:0-3406 GCA_964391755.1 uncultured Ignavibacteria bacterium | reverse complement strand
GTCAGGGTATCTCCCTCGCCGACGGCCAGCGAGGGCAGCATCTTGGAAAGATAGAAATATGAGATTCCAAGGTTCCTGTAAGCGTCTGCGGCGTTCTGACCGAACTTGAGATACTCCTCGTATATCACCCTGGCCTCGCCATAGTGCTTGCCATCCAGCATGTAGATTTCACCCAGCTTAAGATAGGCTTCCCTGTTCTCCGGGTCTACGCGAATGGCACTTTTGAAAGCCTCCATGGCGTCGTTGAATCTCACCTGCTTCAAGTAGGCTTGGGCCAAGTTGAAATACACCTCGACCAGAGTGGAATCCAGATCCAGTGCGGTCTGGTACTCCTGCATGGCGATGACCAATACGCCTTTTTCGAAATTTACGTTTCCCAGATTCTTGTGGTATTCGGCGTTCTTCTCATCCATGGAGATGGCCTTGCGGAACGAGAAGTCGGCCTCCTTGAGCATTCCCTTGGCCAGCTGAACCAAACCCAGACCGTTGTAAAACTCCGGCTTTTCCTTCTTCTCCAAGCCATCCTGAAAGGATCTCTGGGCATCGTCCAAGCTCCCTTTTTCGAGATATGCCTGTCCCAGTCCAAGGTACGCCTGCCAGTATTTGGAGCTTAAGTCCAAGGCTTTGTGGTATTCCTCGATGGCCTGGTCGAAATCGCCCTTGTCGAAGTAACAGCGGCCCAGATAATAGTAAGCCTTCTCGTCTCTGGGCTTCTCCTGGATGTATTCGTTGATCAGTCGTATGGCCTGCTCATATTCGCCGTTTTCGAATGCTTTGATCCCGGCTTTCAGATCAGCGCACCGGCCCTGCTGGGGAAGAATCCCCAGGATGACCATCCCCGTCAACAGACAACCTATCATCAAAGTCTTTTTCATCTTTACCTTTCCCGAGCTTAGAACGAAACAATTTTCTATATTAACCGTTTCTCCCGCAAAGTCAAGATTTTTTTATAGCTTACGCAAATTTTCCCTTTGCTCTTTGGACACCGGGTTGGGACTCTCCTCTTTTCTTCTGAAGCTTCGGTATCGGGACTTCAACATCCAAAATCGAACCAAACTGTAAGCGATCAGAATCAATCCCAGGGTAGCTCTATATGCCGGGCTGATGGTGAACGCTCCCGTCAGAATAAGCAAGCCCAAAATCGCAACGATGACGATTATCCCCAAGCTGAATGCCATCTCGAATCTGGTCGGCAGCCGTTTGTCGTAAGGCCTCAGTCTCTCATGCATGCTGACGGTTTACCCTTCCTTTCTTAAAAAGAGCCCAATAAATTCAAAGTAACCCGAAACCCTCTTTTGTCAAGCAAAATTCTGTTTCCTCCCAAAGCCCTGTGCTTAGGAACAAGACTAAGTGCCAACGGCTTCCGTCTTCCGTCGACCTCCATCCGACCAAGGCCGGTTCGTGAAACATACAGGGGCTTTGATCTACACACACAGGGTTTCACAATCACCAGTCGGTCGAGGTATCTGCGCAAGACAACTCCCGTTACGCCGTCTGATATTAATACAAAAAGCATGCCCGTTTTATTCCCCCCCGGGAATACGCTCTACCATGTTGAATCAGTGAATCATCGAGAGTTCGAGCGGCGGGAACCACCACAGGTTTCGCAAGCTTCTGCGAGACGGGTTCGCCAAATTTGGCGAGCCTCCTGCCATGTGCGGGAAGCCTGAAGCTAAGTTGAGCAGGAAGATCAATCTGATATTTGCCCTGTTGCCCTGTCGGTTACAGTTCCCATATCTCAAATCCCCTTCTCATCAGCTCTTTCATGGCAATCAGCTCCTTGGCCATCAACCTGTCTTTGGCGAGCGTCGGAATGCACTTTCTTATTCGCCGGTGTATGCTTCCGGTATCCACGCCCGGCTTCAAAGGAGACCTGAAGTCGATTCCCTGGCAGGCGGCCAGGAACTCAAGCGCCAGAACGTCCTCGGTATTGTTCAACACCTCCCTGCTCTTTCGCGCTGCGATGGTACCCATGCTGACGTGATCTTCCTGGTTATTGGAGGTAGGTATGGAATCGACCGAAGCTGGATGGCAAAGGGACTTGTTCTCGGAGACCAATGAAGCGGCCACAATCTGCGCCATCATGAACCCCGAGTTTAAGCCCGGCTCTTTCACCAGAAAGGCGGGCAGGTCTGATACGGCCGGATTTATTAGGGAGGCGATCCGACGCTCCGATATGCTGGCCAGTTCCGCTGTGGCTATACTTAAGAAATCCAAAGCCAAAGCCACCGGCTCTCCGTGGAAATTTCCCGCAGAGATCACCTTATTTTGGCCCGGGAAAATTAGAGGATTGTCGGTGGCGGAGTTTATCTCGATCGCCAGGACCGAGCGTACGTAAGAGAGAACGTCACGAACAGCACCATGCACCTGGGGCATACAGCGGAAGCTGTAAGGATCCTGCACCTTGGGACAGGCTTGGTGAAATTCTCTTATCTGACTTCTCCGGGTCAGTTTGAGCAGGTTATCGGCGGAAGTTTTCTGGCCTTTGTGCTTCCGGACCTTTTGAACGCCGGGATCGAACGCAGCCGGGGTGCAAAGCGCCGCCTCCATGCTCATGGCTCCGGCCATGTCCGCCAGCTCGGACAGCCTTTCTGCCTTCAGCAGCGACAGAACCCCGACGGCCGTCATCACGCAGGTTCCGTTGATCAGGGCCAGCCCTTCCTTGGACGAGAGCTTAAGCGGCGTTATTCCGGCGCTCTCCAAAGCCTTCTTTCCGTCCATCAATTTGCCCTGGTAGAACACCCAGCCCTGTCCTATGAGAGGAAGTGTCATAAAGGCCAGGGGAGCCAGATCGCCGGAGGCGCCCACCGATCCTTTTTCGGGGATCATCGGATGCAAACCCTTGTTCAGCATCTCCACCAGAGTCTCCACAACTTCCAATCTCACTCCGGAGAATCCCTTGGCCAGCACGTTTGCTCGCAAAAGCATGATCGCCCGGACTTCCTCTTCGGAGAAGACCGGTCCCACGGCCAGAGCGTGACTGACTATAAGATTCTCCTGAAGCTTCTCTATGTCCTTCTTACTGATTCTTTCACGGCAGAGGCTGCCGAAGCCGGTGTTGATTCCGTAGACCGTCTTTCCGGAATCGACGATCTTCTCAACATACTCTCTGCACTTTTTGATTCTACCCACCGCTGAGGGAAGTATTTTGACCTTAGCTCCGCGCAGAGCAACTTCCTCCACGCTTTCTAAGGTCAGATTGTCACCATCTATTGTGATCTGCTTCATTTGCCCTTTCCTTGTCCTTAGTGTAGCGGAGACCTTCAGGTCTCCAAAATGGAAGGTTAAAACCTTCCGCTACATTTCAAGCTGAACTCCGTTCGTTGCGGACGCCCCGTCCGTGACCTCACCTACTTACGACCTACTTCTTCAAATTCAGCACTACCATCTTCAAATCCGTCATCTC
>CAYMNI010000245.1:0-3417 GCA_964391755.1 uncultured Ignavibacteria bacterium | reverse complement strand
GAGGCGTTTTTCAGGGCAGGGACCATAATAGCCCCCATCCGGTAAGTCTTGCTGACGTCTCTTAGCTCTATCATCTCAGTCCCCTCATCATTCCCGCCATGGGCGGCCGAAAGTCGTCTTCTTCCTCGGAGCTGTTTCCCTTCCCGGCTTGCACTATCCTGTCGCCCTCCTTTAAACCCTGGGTGACTTCGATAATCTTCCCATCGGTTATGCCGGTTTGAATCTCCCGGGCCACCGGTCGATCTTCCATAACCGTAACGAAGCTCTGGCTTCCCCTTTCCGTCACGACACTCTTGGGAATCACAAGTATGCTGTCTTTTTTCTCCACCAGAAACTCCACGTTGGCCGTCATTCCCGAGGCCCAGTGACGTGGCACTTTAAGGGGATCCACCATCACCTCGTAGACCACCACGTCCGAGACTAAGGTCCCCTCGCGGGAGACCTTGGTCACCCTTCCCTTAAGCCGTTCGTCCGGGAAAGCATCCAGCGTAATCTGAGTTTGCTGTCCCCGGCCTATCTGGCCGATATCCACCTCATCCACCTCCACAGTGGCCACCAGCCTGTCGGCGATGACGAAAAGCACGGTCGAGGTGGAGACGTTCTGTCCCGGCTCGCAGGAGCGGCTTATAACCTCGCCGGCGATGGAGTTGGTCAGAGGCACCGGTTTGTAGGCCTTGTCTGCGATCTGGTACGCTGTCTGAGCCTCTTGGATGGCCTCCTGGTCGTTGCTCTCTTGCGCCGATTCCAAACCCGAGCGCGCCGCATCCAAAAGCGCGATCCGGTCCTCGCTGGAGATCCAGGCCAAGATGTCACCCTCTTCGACTATGTCCCCCTCATCAACTTCCACCCGGTCTATCCTCCCGCCGACGGAGGAGCTTACCTCCACCCGGGTATAAGGCTCGATGGTTCCGGTGGCCAGCACCTTGATCTCGATGCTCCCCCGCTCCACCCGGGTCAACGAGTAGGTTGCTTGGGCGGTTTGGTCATCCTTAGTTTTCCGGAAGTACCATACTCCGGCCAGGATAATTATCACCAGCACGATTCCAATAATTAGTTTTCTCATCAACTCCTCCTTCCCCAGGCCTTTTGCAGCCTGGCAGCGGACACACGCAGATTGTACAGGACGTTGACTTGCTGGCTCTCCGCCGACGAAAGATCGCTTTCCTTCTGCTGCAGGATGAAATAGGAGGTCAGTCCCTGCTCGTACTGGAGCTTGGTCAGCTGGTACATTTCACGCTTCGCCAGCAGGGTCTTGTCGTTCACCTCAATGGTCCTCCCCGCCAGCTCCCAATTCGAATAGGCCTGCTCGATCTCCTCCTCGATCTCCTGCTCCAGCTCCCGGAGCTTAACGTCCTGATCGCCGAGCGACAGTTTGGCCTCCTGGACCTTGACCTTGGTGGCGAATCCCTCGAATATGGGCAGGGAGAGACTGAATCCGATACTCCAATCCCCATCTTCTATCGAGAGCCCGCTCCCCTGCCATCCATAGGAAGAAGACACGGAGACCTTGGGATAATAGTCGCTCTTGGCCTGAACCACCTGAGCCTTCAACACCTCCGTGTTGATCTTCTCCGAGCGCATCTCCGGCCTTAAGTCTTTGGCGTCCGCGATCAAGCTGTCCAAGGCGGGGAACTGGGCGCTCTGTTCTTCATAAGTCACGGATATCTCCGCCCTTCTGGGTCTGCCCAGAAGCAGGTTGAGCCCGATTTGGGCAAGGTTCAGTTCCTCCTGGGCCTGCTTCTTATCGTATTCCGCCTGCAACAGGCTGGCCTCCGCCTCTTTCACCGCCGGAGAACTCTCTCTGCCGGCATCGTATTTCAATCTGATGAGAACCAAGTCTTCGTTCCGCCTTTTGAGGACGTCTTCCGCCAGCGCTATCTGTTCCTGCTTCAGCAGGATCTTGAAAAAGGCCTCCTTGACCGAGAGAATCACCTCGTCCTCAGCCTGACGATAGTCCTCTTCCGCCATATCCACCTTGGCTTTGGCGATCTTCACCCCGGCCCGGATGGACCCACCCTGGTACAGTGAATTCGAAAGGCCGATGCTCCCGGAGTAGCTTCCCATATCTTGCCCGGGAGAGCTTTCGCTGACTCTGTATGAACTGGAGAAATTTACGCTGGGATAGTAGGAGGAATAGGCGGAAGTCACTCCCAACTGGGACTGTTCTAAGGACGTTCTCTGCTGAATGAGCTTGGTGCTGTTCTCCCCGGCCAAGGAGAGGCAATCCCGGAGGGTCAACGGTTGTTCTGCAAAAGAGTTGCTGTTTAAAGCCACCAGACACACCATGAATAGAAAACGTAGTTTGATAGTCACTTAGTCTCCCGGTTTATCCCCAAATGTTTGCGGTTTTACTTTTCGGCTGTTCCATCTTATCATCTGACACCACTTCCCCGGAGAAACTTGCGGCTGGAAGTTACGGTTAAGTCAATTCCCTGATCAGTTTTCTCTGTAAGTTCAATTTGGCCCGGTGAATAAGCGACTCCACGGATGAGAGCGAACATTTCAGAATTCCGGCTATCTCCCGATAGGGCAGTCCCTCGTATTTGTGGAGAACGAATGCCGCTCTTTGTTCCGGGGGCAAGGAATCGATGGCCTTCTGCAATCTCCGGTCTCGTTCATTTCTTTCCAGCGCAATGTCCGGACGACTCGAATCCGGGGCGGGCAGGTTGTCCACCTGTTGGGCGTCGCTCTCCAGCAAGGCGCTTAAGTTCTTGAGCCTTCGAGACCACTTGTTGTCCCGGACGAAGTTCAGCGACCGGTTCACCGCAATCCGATAGAGCCAGGTGGAGAGTTTGGACTCCTGCCTGAACTTCCCTGCGGATTTGTAGGCCTGCAAAAAGACCTCCTGAGCCACATCCTCGGCATCCTGCCGGTTGCCCAACAAGCTGTAACAGGTATTGACCACCAGAGCCTGATACCGGTCCACCACCGTTTTGAATGCTCCGTGGTCCTTAGCCGCCGTCTTTTCGATCAATTCCTGATCTGTCATCGAGAGTCTCAAACTCGTTTCCGATTTCTGTTACGGAGACGGGCCTTTAGTAATAGACACCGAAACCGGCAAAAAGCTTATAGAAATATTCCCCAGCAGCAGAAATCGGTCGATCGGATATCTGACTGATCTTCGGGAAAATGCCATGCTGCTGATCCTTAAGGTGCCACAGGAGTTCGGATTGTACCCATATACACACCCTTTGTACGTTAAGGTTCAACTTCCCCGGTGTCCCAGGAGGCAGATGGCTGAGGTTTTTCAGTTCAGGGCTCTAATCTGATGTAAAACAATGGCTTGACAAGGCGGGGAGATTAAGTAAATTGCGCTTGGCCGTCGGCACGAATCTTGTTTCGATGTATGATGGAAAAGGAGAAGAAGGAATGCGATACAATTTCAGAGATTTCAGATACGAAATCCCAAAGAAGAGC
>CAYMNI010000244.1:0-3443 GCA_964391755.1 uncultured Ignavibacteria bacterium | reverse complement strand
CCTCAGGCGACACCAGCCTGTTAATTATAAACCAAAACTTTGCGACCGTACAGTCATTCCTGCAAAACGGCAACGTGGGCATCGGGACATCCAGTCCCGGCGCCGAGTTGGAGGTGTCCTCCACTGATGAGGTGGACGTTTGGCTCAATCGCAGCAGTAAATCCGTGGCAGCCATGCTTGACTTCAGGAGAGGGGGAATTCACGATTGGGGAATCCTTACGCCCTCAGGCGACACCAGCCTGCTAATCTCAAACCAAAACTCTGATGTGGTGCAGTCATTCCTGCAAAACGGTAACGTGGGTTTGGGGACAGCCAGTCCAAGCGGTGAAACCAAACTCCATATCCGCTCAGCTACGGACAATTTCGGCGTGTTGGTGGACGCCGAGGGAACTTCTGGAACAGAGATAGGATTACATACATCCACGGGAAAATGGTCAAGTTTGGTCAAGAACGCATACTACTCAGGCAGCTGGCAGAGGTTTGACGAAAGCTCTGGGGCTTTCATACAGGAGATTGTGCCCGGTGGGGATGCGCGGCTCAAGGTGGCAGGGCCTGGTTCCAATCCCATTTCGTGGACAGAGGCTTTGACCATAAAGACAAGCGGCGACGTGGGCATCGGGACTACCTCACCTCAAGGCAAATTGGACGTAAGCTCAACCACGGGAGCATTCATTGTGCCCAGAATGACCACCACACAAAGGAATGCGCTGAGCGCAGTGAATGGCATGATTATTTACAACACCACGACAAATCAGTTCAATTTCTATGAAAACGGAGCCTGGACCACGAAATAAGGTGACAGGAGACAATTGATGAATTGACGCTGCACCTCTGCGAGAAACTCAATTAGAAAAGCCCCGGCCGAGTGAAGGCCGGGGCTGTATATATCGAATTTCCAGATTTAATGGAGCTTGAGTGCTCAACAGCCTGGGGCCGGTCCTGACTTGTAAAGATAGTTGAGAATGAAGACGGCATCGGTCAGATCCAGCAGATCGTCGCCGTTTGCATCTCCAGACTCAAGCGGGTCAGGAGCGGAGCCGCTCTTGTAAAGATAGTTCAGAATATATACGGCATCGGAAAGGTCCAGTATTCCGTCATCATTACAGTCGCCACAGGCATATATAGCTACATACAACGAACCGGACCAATCGCTCTCGGCGTCATTGGTATCCTTGGCTTTTACCTTGACGTCATATCCACCGGAGCTGCTCCAGATGTGAGAGTCCATGCAGGTCTCTCCGGAAGCATAAGGTCCCAACCAGCCGCTGTTGGTTTCATCTCCCCAGTCGAACATGTATAACAGGTTGTCTCCGTCCGGGTCGGTGGTGCTGCCCGAGAATTCATATTGTACGTCGGGCAAACCTTGAACTATGCCCGATGGTTGAACCGGCGTCTCCGGCGGGTAGTTGGTCACCACGGGCGCCATTCCCAGATTGGGGTTGCCCCAGAGAGCTCCCCACTCGAACATCTCGTACTTCACCTGGTACCACAGACCGTGGGTGTACATGTATGTCAATGCCCACTGATGTGCCTCTCCCTGCGTGTAGCTTCCGGAGGTGACCCGGGTGGTGAAATAGTAGTCCAAGGATTGACTGGAACCGTCACTGGGTTGACTCCAAGCACCGGAGCCATAGGCCACCTTGGTGGCACCCAGGAAACCGATGGCACCCCGCTGTAGCATCATCTGTCCGATGTTGTCGTAGTCGGTGTCGGAATTGCTGCAAGCATCCGCGAATACTATGGCCGGATAGTCGTCGTTAAGGTACGAACAGATGGAGGTCGAGACGAAAGCCTCTCCGGTGGAATACATAATGTAGCTGGCGTACGCGGAACCGTGACCGGCCCAGTTGACGAAGGCATATTGACCGGAAGACCAGACCGAACGAACGTTGGTGTACCTAAGATTGTAGTCGGAGGGGTAGGTGGAGTAACCCTGCTCGTACATTTTGGTGAAGGTCCAGTCAGCCATCCAGAACTGGTTGATCTTCGTCTCCATGAGAACCGCGTTATCCGTATCGGACCAGAAGAACGCACCTAAAAGCAGCATGTTTTTCTTGAAGCCGGGATCGTCGTTTGCCTCGTAGGCGACCGATTTCTCGCAGATATGCTGCACCGTCGTGGCCGAACTCCAGGGAATCCTTCCCACGTTCACCTCGGAATAGAAATCGATGGGATCGGTGTTCTCGCCCCACCTACGATCCACATCGGAATCCCAGGAGGAAGCATCCGGAAGGGAGAGTTCGGCATAGTAATAGTCGGTCTCCGGGTTTCCGTATCCGACGTCCTGCCAGCAGCGGCGCATGGGCACGTCATCGTAATCGCCAACCAGCAGCACGTCTTCAATACCCCATTGCTCCGATGGATACTTGTCTCTCAAGAAGTTTCTCATCTTCTCCGCCAGATCGTAACCGGTGTAGTTGGCATTGATCCAGGTGGTGGTTACTACGTTTACGCTTCTGCCCTTAAGGGTCTCCCAGTTGACCAGCGGAGTCACCGAAGCCTCCAACAAGGGCAGAGTGATAATCACGAAGTCGTAACTATCTTTGTTTCCTGTCACCTCGGGATACCAATCCTGAGCCTGGTGATAGTTGAGAGCGATCTCCTGTGCGAATCTCTCTTTCCGGGGCTGGTTATCGGCTATGATCTGGTTCGAGGAAAAATCCTTGGGGAATGTATAGCTTATGTTAACCGTCACTTGGGGGTAATAGGTCAACCGGCCCGACTGGGGGTGATAGACAAACGGCGTGATTCTCACATCCACCAGGTTGTACTTCCTCAAGCCGGCTGTGCGTAAGAATTCTCCCACCGAAGCCGGGTACGGATCGTCGCTTCCATATACCGAGCTGTAGTTCTCTTCATACATCAGCCTGTCTTTTTCGTACAAGGCAGGGTTCTCCTGGCCAACGATTCTGGGTAAGGTAGAGGGAGGTACCTTATAGGTGCCGGGCAGAATGATCCCCTCCCCCAAGTCGAAGGTAACCCGAGTCACCTCAGCTCCTGGGGGAATGGCTATGGCGAAGATTCTCGAAGGTAAGTTTGGTTTGCCCGGGACCAGAAGACGGCCGAAGTCCTCTACATAAACCTCCTGTCCGTCTGCGGTCTGCCGGATTTCGTAGGTTCCGATAGGGATGGCCTGACTGATGGTCCCGTCCTGCAAAACCAAGTCGGCCCTGCCGGTAACGGCGCCTGTTATAACGCTGACGGTCATCAGCACCGCTATCAGGAAAATCGTGACCCTTCCGCACTTCTGCATTCTCTCCTCCTTTGAGTGAGGGAAGATTGGTTAAACGATTATTCTACATACAGATCACAACTTCATTATAACTCTGAATACGCTAAAAGTCAAGTAAAACTGTATTCCAGCGGTCTGAGCAGGTTTTGTATCCGAATAAATACATACAAACCCCAGTGCTCGGATCATAAGGAGGTCCAAATAGACCTTC
>CAYMNI010000243.1:0-3448 GCA_964391755.1 uncultured Ignavibacteria bacterium | reverse complement strand
TTGGCTCCGCACTCGTCCTCCACCTTCAAGCAGATGGTGAATATCTTGCCGGCTTCGGCACAGGTGGTCTGCCACTCCACATGCTTGTCTCTTATGTAGGGCTGGTAGGTGGCAGAAGGGTTAATGCCGCACAGCGTCACCCTGGGCCAACACTTGGGATCGGAGACGGAGAAGTTACCGCTTATAAATTTGTTCCTAGCCTTGACCGAATCATCCGGCGGGCAGGTGAGCTGCGGAGGCTGGTTGATGTTGACGGTTATCTTCACACTCTGGGTGTCAGCAGCACCAGCTAAGTCCGTGGCCACGAACACATATTCGTAAGTGGCGCTGGTCGCCCCGGGCATGAAGCAACAGGAGTCGCCCTCGAAGGTACCGGGCCCCTGGATTTTTATCAACTCCACGACGTCGCAGTAGTCCCCATCGCTGGCGGTTATGCCGTCGAAGCAGATGGTCCGGGGAAAGCACAGATCGTAAGTGTCGTCTTGGGGCACCGAAAGCACCGGCGGGCGATTGGGCAGCCTATAAAGCAGGACCAGATCCTGGAAGTCTTTGTCCCCCAGTGAATACATGTCCTCCCAGGCAACGATGAACTCGTTCGACCTTTGTCCCGAGCAATAGACCCAGGCATGGTCTTTGTGATCGGCGTTAAGATTGGATTGGGTATAATACCGGTAATGGCATTTTTCTGCTCCGGCAAAAGGAGCGATGAAAAGCCCGTTAAAAACACATCCCGTGACGTAAAAGTGGGCGCTATCGTCCGGAGCATTGGCCCCGCCGAATACGTGGTGGGTGTCGGAAGGGCTGCCAGCGCAATACCAGCCGGAGACGGTCTGATCCGAGTATTCGGCCACCTCCGCCAGCATAACCTGAGTTTGCTGGCCGGCTATTACCTCCCAAACCTCTGTGGGCAGTCGATCGCTGACCACGTCGATGTCATAACCCAATCCGTCTAGGATACTCTGCAGGGTGGGTTCCTTGGCATTTCTCAGGCTGTCCTCCTCCGCGGGCGACAACTGGGGTGAAACGCTTTCCTGTTCACCCTGAGCCCACGATATCTGCACGACGAGAAGCGAAAGAAGCATGCCCAGACAGACAACATACAGCAGTCTCCTCATGATACCTCCGGGTTACTGGTTAACATATGGTTACACATCTGTTCTCTTTTCTGAATAGGTTCCGCGGCGGGCCTGTGGCCACCGTCGCATGAAGAAGCACATCTTCAGGCTGGTAGAAAGATGAACCTGACAGCTGACCGTATGGTTCGGTGTAAAACTCTGAGCGTCTAGTAAACATTTTTTCTGAATTGTTCCAGTGTCTTCACTAGATGAATCCGGCAACATCTCATCGAAGGTGTGCGAATTCTGAACACTGCCTGCATTGTTTCCGGTCCTTCTCATTCAAGCCTCTAACTTAGCCTGCCGATAAATCAAATACCGTGCCACCAGCACGAGGAACATACAGTTTCTCACACGTGGGAGTGTAACTGAAGAACACCAAGTCAAGTCAAAGAGGGCGTTTGGGATGAAACGTTCCCTGAAAGTTGTTGCTCGAAAGCAGAATGTGATCGGAGAGAGAGCCGGGGAAACAAGAAGGAATCGGGTGTCTGGGGACGTGCAACCTGAGCAACAGATTGCACAAATTGAGAAAAGGCAGTCAACGGTGAGCGCCATGAACGAACTGGCCCGCACGATTTCCCATTACCTGAACAGTCCCCTCACCGTTCTGCTGGGAAAAGTGGAGTTGCTCAACCAGGTGAACGAGAAAGGGGCGTTGTCCAAGGAGGAAGTGAGGAGATTCGTGGAGGCCGGCAAGAGAGAGATCTGCAAGATCGATGCGATCGTCAAAGCCTTTCATGACATCGGGCAGGTACAACATAAGACCTATCCTCCGGGAGTGAAGATGCTTGACATGGAGAGCGAAATAAAGAACCGGACCAAAGAGACCTGTTTTCTAAGATGAACGGCAGAGAAGAGATGTTCGTCGTGACCAGTCCGCAGCTTCAACCGGGGGCTGGTTTCTTTTTGTGTGTCAGCCGGCAAGATTGACCTTCAAACGGCCTCGTTATCATTGGGAATAATCCTTGGTCATTTAGCACCCCGGATCCCAGCTGAGGGAGAAGTCTGATAAGACCCCCGATAAGGAGGGAGCCACAGCTTCAGCTCGGATTCCGGCAGAACTAAAGCACCATCCTGAGTGTGCCGATTCAATTAGAGACACAGGAGTCATGGCCTTCAAGCAGCCAGGGGGCTGAGGATCCTCAACAGGAAAGCCGGCGTGTTGCGTGACCAGGGTTTGCCGGACTCTTTTTAGCTTCCCTTCCGACAGGAGGGCTCCGTCTAAGAGCAAGTTTGACCACAGCTCTCCTGAGAGAGGGGTTCGCTGGAGTCCGATTCGAAGATGAGAAGCGACTGCCAACAATCCACGGAGCGTCGGAGGCGGATCAGACATTTCGGAATCTTCCCGGGTTTAGATGCGGAATGCAGATCAGGGCAAAAAAGGCAGCAAACCGATCCCAAGGGGGGACTGCATGGGCGATTTCAATCCATCCGGCTGCGAGTTGGCTCGGCATTGACAGGTGAAAAATGAATATTCTGAGGTCCTTCTTCGATAGGCCTATTAGAGCCAAGATCAGTGCGGGCATTCTGCTGCTGCTGGTGGGCATATCCATCTTCAACTTTCTTTTCTTTCCCGCCAGGCTGGAGAGGACGGCCTCGCAGGAGATAAGATCCAAGGGAGAATCCGTCGCGTCCTTGCTCGCGCACTGCCTGAGCTCCACCCAGCACTTCGAAGATCGCCAATTTATAGAGAGAACCGCAGGGGAAGCTCTCCAGGACCGGGATCTGCTATTCATCAGAGTATGGCGTTATCCTTTCGACGACACCTTGTTGTTTCAATCCCAAGAGACGATGTCGGACAAACACGGGTTCACCCAGATCCAGGCAGGTGTCCCAGGACGTAGTGGCACAAACAGAGACCAGCTATGCGTTGTCAGCTCCATCCAGTTGGATGACCAGGTGCGGGGTGTGATCACGGTGGGCCTCAGCCTGAAGTCACCCAAGATGGAAGCAGCTCGTACCAGGAAGCTGATACTGGCCGTAGATCTCATGATAATCATCCTGGGCTTAGCGCTGGCTCACTGTCTCTCGATCCTTCTGACCAGTCCCATTCGAAAGATAGCCAAAGTGGCTGATCGTCTGACCGATGGAGAATGGGGAATTCAAGTCCCGATTGAGCACAATGACGAAATAGGAGTCCTGGGGGGCGTTTTCAACCGAATGAGCTTAAGCCTTAAGGAATCCAAGGATGAACTGGAGCAGTACAGCCAGACCCTGGCTCAGAAGGTGGAAGAGAGAACGGCCGAACTCACCAACGCCAACCGGGAGTTGGCCGCCAATGAGGCCACCATCACCAAAATGCTGAATGATCTGAATGCGGTGAACAGGGAGTT
>CAYMNI010000242.1:0-3485 GCA_964391755.1 uncultured Ignavibacteria bacterium | reverse complement strand
GCCTCCACATATGGCCCCACCTGCTGGCTCCAGTTTCTCGGAACGCCTCCGCCGATGGTGAAAATTCCGGTGCGTTTGGCCACCTGGATTTTTCTGGTGTAGTCCTCCAGGTCCAGAAACGGATCGAAGCGAAGTGGAGGCTTTCCCTGGCGCTGCCTTAGGCGATTATGGATGGAGAAATCCAGACCCAACTCTGAGTCCGTGAAGGCTGGAATGTAAACCGGAACCCGGTTCTCCCATGCGCTTCTCAGGATTCCCCGTCCCTGGTTATTGCCGGAGAGATGCTGGCCCACTTTGGCCAGCAATCCGGAACTCGAGCAGGGTGACTGGTGATCCATCCCTTCCCATATCTTGTCCAGGGTCAGACTCATGCCGTAGAGGTTTCTTTCCGCCTCAATCGTGTCATAGACCCTATTGTACCCGTGTTTGTATAGCTCCTCGTCCTTCCATTTGGGATCGTATCTGAAATGGGCGGAACCTGCGTTTTCCACCAGTCCGTGCATGACCAACGCTCCGGTGGCCACTACCGCGTCCAGAAACCCCCGATCCATCATCTCGCAGAGGACCAGTCCCATCTTGGCCATGGTCATGGCTCCGGAAAACGAGCCCACGATGAAGCAATCCGGATCTTTGATCATGGAGACCAGCACTCGGAAGGCTCCTCCTAAGCCTCTGGCGCCAAATGCTGTATTGGTCATCTCTTCGAGTAATTCATCAAGGCTCTTGATCGAAGAGAGATCTAATGCCCGCAGTGGCTTCATGCCGTCACCGAAGCCGTCTCCCAAATCGTCGAGCTTTCTTGCGTCGCCTTTCTCGCTCATAGGTTCCGCACCTTTTTAAGATTTCCCTCACGATTCTACCCATTATATCACTTGGGGCCACTTTAGTCAAGGTTTTTTGACGAATTCCCGAATTCGCGTCGGTCGTCTTGTACGGCGATACTTCATTGCGTTACCGGGGATTTGGTTGAGTAAGAGGGCAAACCGGGAAGTGAGATTCACCGGAGGTTAAACCTATGACAGGGGAGAGGGCCGCCAGTCCGGGAAAGATTGCTGATTCAGCGTGAGCCGGAGTGGCCAACTAAAAAAGAGGATAGTCAGTTGAGCAGAAAAGTGAAGTGGCTTCTCTTGCTCAGTCTGCTATCCTCAGAAGGATGATTAACAACTTCCTGCCCCGCTATTTCTATCGGCAGAATGTTCAATTTCTTTACAGCCCGTTTTCGGTCCGCTACTGCCGATAAGCGCGCAACCGGGCTATCCTTTCATTATCTTAACCATGACCTTTCTGCTGCGAGGCCCATCAAACTCGCAGAAACAGATGCCTTGCCAGGTGCCCAGAACCAGACCGCCTCCATCCACCACTATGGTCTCGGAGGCTCCCACCAGGCTGGATTTTATGTGCGCCGCGGCGTTCCCCTCCAGATGAGAGTAGCCGTCGTCAAACGGAATGACCTTGTTCAGCTCCTTGACTATGTCGCTTTTGACCGACGGGTCGGCATTCTCATTGATAGTAACTGCAGCCGTGGTGTGAGGGACAAACACGGTGCACAGACCGGATTTCACGCCGCTGTCCGCCACCACCTTCTCAATCAAATGAGTAATGTCTAAAAGTTCCACCCGTTTTGAGGTCTTGACCGGCAGGGTTTTCATCATCTTGTACCCCCTTGAGCAGAAAGTGTGTTAAAATGCGTTTGTCTCTCAGGCCGCAGCCGGCAGAGTCTAACTGAACAGCGCTTCAGCAAACCGGACCGGGTCGAATCTTTGCAAATCGTCCGGCTTCTCACCCAATCCGATATACTTGACCGGCACGTTGAACTGATCGGCGATGGCGATCGTTATTCCGCCCTTGGCGGTCCCGTCCAGTTTGGTTAAGAATATCCCGGTCACGTCGACGGCGTCTTTGAATATCTTGACTTGGGACAAACCGTTCTGCCCGGTGGTGGCGTCTATCACCAGCAGAACCTCGTGGGGGGCACCGGCCAGAGCTTTGTTCATTACCCTTTTGATCTTCTTCAGCTCTTCCATCAGATTGACCTTGGTGTGCAGCCTTCCGGCGGTATCGGCTATCACCACATCCAGCCCTCGGGCACAGGCGGATTTTATGGCATCGAAGGCGACCGACGCCGGATCCTGATTCGGTTGGCTTTTGATCATCTCTACTCCCACCCTCTCAGACCAGATGGAGAGCTGTTCCACGGCAGCCGCGCGGAAGGTGTCGCATGCGGCAACCAGCACCTTCTTCCCCTGATCGTTGAAATCCTTGGCCAGCTTGGCGATGGAGGTGGTCTTTCCGGTGCCGTTGACCCCCACCACCATGATCACGTGAGGAGAGTGAAAATTGCCAATGGATGCTTCCCCGGCTCGAAGTATGGCGGCCACCTGAGACTTGAGGAGATCGGCCACCCTGTCCGAATCCTCGATTTTGTTTTTCCGAGCTTCCTCTTTCAGACCTTCGATGATCCTCATGGTCGCCGAAGGCCCTACGTCCGACCCGATCAGAATCTCCTCCAACTGCTCCAGAAGCTCCTGGTCGATCTTTTTTCGCAGTCCTACCGCCTGGGAGATTTTTCCCAGAAGGTTCCCTTTGGTCTTGAAAAGGCCGGCTTTGAGCTTGTCCAGGGAGAATTTCATGGCCGCCTCGTACTTCTAACTTACATCCGAACTGGGTTCGGTTACCAGTTCGTGTTTGTCGAATTTCACCGACACGATCTTGGACACCCCGGGCTGCTCCATGGTGACGCCGTAGAGAACGTCCGCGGCCTCCATGGTCAGCTTGTTGTGGGTGATGACGATGAACTGGGTGTTGGAGCTGAAGTGTTTGATCAATTTCAGGAAGCGGTTGATATTGGCGTCGTCCAGAGGGGCGTCCACCTCGTCTAAGATGCAGAAGGGGCTGGGCTTGACTAAGTATATGGCAAAAAGCAGGGCGATGGCGGTCAATGCCTTTTCTCCTCCGGAAAGCTGAGAGATGCTTAAAAGCCTCTTGCCGTATGGCCGAGCGGAGATCAGAATGGGAGATTCCAGAGGATCGCTTGATTCCTCCAATCTCAATTCGGTGTCGCCTCCTTCGAACAACTCCTCGAAGACCTTCTGAAAGTTCAACCTGGCTTTCTCGAACGTTTCGGAGAAAAGCGTTCTGGCGGTGTTGTTGATCTTGACGATGGTGGAGGTCAAGGTCTCCTTGGCTTCGATCAGATCCTTCACCTGGTTTTGCAGGAAATCCAGCCTCTGTCGAGCAGACTGGTATTCCTCCAGAGCCAGCAGATTCACCGCGCCGATCGTTTTCAGTTTCTCCTTGATTTGACCGAGCTTCTCCCGGGAGCTTTCGATCTCCTCTGCAGCCAGATCATCACCTGGTGAAGCTTCGTTCAAATCCACCTGGTATTCTTCCGAAATCCTGTCCTGGATGCTGCGCGCCTGAGAGGAGAGTTCCACCTGCTGCATTTTCAGCTGGTGCAGCTCGTCCCGAACCCGGTCCTTGGCCTG
>CAYMNI010000241.1:0-3500 GCA_964391755.1 uncultured Ignavibacteria bacterium | reverse complement strand
TGGGACTCCCCATCTGCCGACAATTGGTGGAAGCGCACGAGGGCAGAATCTGGGCAGAGAGCCGACCCGGAACAGGCAGCAAGTTCGTGTTCGTCTTGCCTCTGCTGAACGGCGTCGAAATCTTCAATTCTTACCTGGAAAACTTGATCCAGAGGGCCAAGTCCGCCGTTTCCTGCCTGTCGCTGGATTTGGTCAGAATCAACCACTTCCAGACCATCAAGGTCGGCCTGGGCGTAGAAAGAGTCAGAGAGATATTCGAAAGGGTGGTCGAAATCGTCAGTAAGTCGTCCTACAAAGCCACGGATCACGTCCTGCCGGATGAAGAAAGCGCCCGGGTGTTCCTGATTCTGGAGAACACACCCAAGGAAGGAGCGCTGGCGGTATGCGAGAGATTGAAGCAGAACCTGCTGAACTTCGATTTCTCCTTGGACGATGCATCTATCGAGCTGGAGTTTTCCCTGGGCGTGGCTACCTACCCGGACGATGCCAACAGTTCCAAAGAGCTGATTCAGATGACCGAACGGACTGAGTTGATCTCGGCTTTGGTGGTCAAACAAAGAACCGTGCTGGTGATCGACGACGAGGAGAACTTCGCCCACTCACTGGGTCGGAAGCTGAAGAGGCGCAACTATCAGGCGGTGGAGGCCTTCGATGGAGTGGAGGGACTGGAGAAGGCCTTGCAAATGGACCCGGATCTGATCATCCTGGACGTCAAGATGCCACGGATGGACGGCTACGAGGTCATCAAGCGATTGAAACAGACGGAAGAGACCAAGGACATTCCCATACTCGCCCTGTCCGGAAGCGTTGACACGGACACGGATAGGCTGATGGCTCTGGGGGCGGACGAGTTCGTCACCAAACCATTCTCCGATGAGCTGTTCTTGGACGCGGTCCGGAAACTGATCCGAAGCAGAGAGGTGAAACATGGCTACCGTACTGCTAGTGGACGATGACGAAGACCTGGTGCAGGCTTTGAGCTTCTCCTTGACTCAGAACGGCTACACCGTCGCTACCGCCGGGAATGGAGCGGAGGCGATGACCATGACTTGTCATCTTCGGCCCCAGGTGGTTCTCTTAGACATCATGATGCCCAACTTAGATGGCCTGACCGCCTGCCGGGGAATCAAAACCATGGAGCAAACCAAAGAGATCCCCGTCATCATGCTTACGGCCAAGGGGGATGTTGGTACCATCAGGGCTGCTTTCGAGGCCGGGGCAAACGATTACGTGGTCAAGCCGTTCGACATAGGCAAGGTCCTGGAGAAGATAAGAGAGCAACTGACGCCGAAGCCCCCCCTGGGAAAACATGTACTTCCGGATTGACGGCCGTTCCACCGGGACTCCGGCAGGCATGTATCAATCGACCTTGGGGGTCGGATGGCAGTATGAAGCGGATGCGGGTGAACAGTGAGAACCGCTCCGCAGCCTTTGGGAAAATCACAGCGCAAAGGGGGTGTGGCTAATGGACCCAAGAATGGTGTTGGTGGCCGACGACGAAAGAGACGTCGTGGAGACTTTGAAATTCTCGCTGGAGAAGCACGGATACCGGTGTCTGGCGGCCTATGACGGCCAGGATGCTCTGGACAAGGCCAGAACCGAGAAGCCGGATTTGATAATACTCGACGTGATGATGCCCAAGATCAACGGATTCAAGGTTTCCCGGCTGCTGAAATTCGACAAGAAGTACAAGCACATCCCGATAATCATGCTCACCGCTCGTACCCAGGAGAAGGACAAAATCCTCGGAGACGAGACCGGGGCCGACATGTATTTCACCAAACCGTTCGAGATGGACGATTTGATATCCTCGGTGGAAAGTTTTCTGAAGACGTAGTCGGTGACCAAATTACCCAAACCGCGAGAGGCAGCCATGCAAGAGGATTTGATGGTCAACTTGAAGCTGGTTGACCACCTGGCCGACAGACTGATCGAGCAAAAGATCGTGACCCCCGATCAGATGGAAAAGGCCAAGAAGGTCAGCGGGGGGAAGCAGACCGGTCTGGGAAGCCAGCTGGTGAAATCAGGATACGTCAGTCAAAAGGTCTTAGCCGATTTCCTATCCAAGTCGCTGAACGTTCCTTACGTGAACCTCGGTGACTACGATATCGACCCCAAAGCGGTAGGTCTGGTCAGCCCGGAGCTGGCCCGCCGCTTCAAATTCATCCCGTTGTTCAAGATAGAGGACACGGTCACCATCGCCATGGCGGATCCTCTGGATCTGTTTGCCCTGGATCGTATCAAGTTCGAGACGGGCCACAAGGTGGCTCCGGTGATATGTTCCGAGAAGAGCGTGATGGCGGCCATCGATCGTTTCCACCCCCGGATGGGCGATCTGACGGACGCGCTGGAGCAGTTCGAAAAATCGGCGGTGGAGTTTGAGGACGAGGAGCGACTTTCCAAGGTGCAGTTGGAGAGGATCGCCGATGGGATGCCCGTGGTCAGACTGGTCAACACCCTGATCAACCAGGCCATTCAGAGCCAGGCCAGCGACATTCACGTCGAGCCCCGCGAAGACGACGTATCGGTTCGCCTAAGGGTGGACGGAGTCCTGCGCCGGGTGGTCTCGCTTCCCAAAAGGATCTGTCTGCCGGTGGTTTCGAGAATAAAAATCATGTCCCGGCTGGATATCACCCAGAGACGAAAACCGCAGGATGGAAGGATCAGTTTCAAATACCAGGGCAATCCAATAGACTTGAGGGTGTCCGTATATCCGACCATCCTGGGGGAGAAGATTGTGATCCGAATTCTGGATTTTCGCAAGGCTCAGCTTAAGCTGGAAGATCTGGGCATGCCGCCTGCGGTGAGAAGCCAGTTTGAGGATCTGATCCGAAAACCTAATGGAATCATTCTGGTAACCGGTCCGACCGGGAGCGGGAAGACCACGACTTTATATGCAGCGCTCAATTCCATCAACTCCGAAAACATCAACATCATCACCGTAGAGGATCCCGTGGAGTATCATCTGGAGAACATAGCTCAGGCAAACGTGGACGAGAAGTACGGAATAACGTTCGCCGAGGCATTACGAAGCATGCTCAGGCAAGATCCCAACGTGATTCTGGTCGGGGAGATAAGAGATAGAGAAACGGCACAGCTGGCCGTTCGGGCAGCCCTCACGGGACATTTGGTCTTCAGTACGCTTCACACCAGAAATGCCGTGGGCGCCATAACTCGTCTTTTAGATTTAGGAGTGGAGCCCTTTCTGGTATCGTCCACTCTCCTTTGCGTACTGGCCCAGAGGCTGGTGAGAGTTATCTGTCCGGAGTGCGGGAAATCCTATTGTCCTTCAGACAACACCCTAAAAGAACTCGGCCAGGAAAGAGAAGATGGCATGGTTTTCCATGAGAATCGCGGTTGCTCCGCGTGCGACAATAAAGGATATAAGGGACGGACCGCCCTTTATGAGCTTCTCGTCCCCACGCAGAAGATTCACCAGATGATTATGAGCAGAGCCTCGGCGGAAGACATAAGAAAAGCGCTTGCCGAAACCGGGACCA
>CAYMNI010000240.1:0-3548 GCA_964391755.1 uncultured Ignavibacteria bacterium | reverse complement strand
TTCAACTGGACGCTTTCGCGAATCTCTTTCTTGATCAAATCGACTTTTTCGTTGGCTTCAGTCGCCATCTCATCCTCGTTCTTAGACTCTTGTTCTGTTTTTCACATGAATCGCCTCGGCGAACTCCTTGATCAGAGAGTCGTCCTCTTCCAAGAAATTCCCGATGACCACGAAGCTTGCGCCACTTTTGACCTTGCTGCGGGCTACGTCCGGGTCTTTCACTCCTCCGCCGACTATGATGGGAATGGAGATGAAATTCCTTACCTCTTGCACTATGCTATCAGGCACCGGGCTGTCTGCACCGGAGCCGGCTTCGAGGAAGACGAACTTCATGCCCAGATATTCCGCCGCCAAAGCATGGGCTTTGGCGATGTCCGGTTTGTTTCTGGGGATGGGCTGGGTATCGCTCATAAACTGAACGGAGGTAGGAGCGCCCGACTCTATCAGCAGGTAACCGGTGGGAATCGGCTCCAGGCCGAATTCCTTTATGGCGGGTGCCGCCTTGACCTGTTCTCCGATCAGAAGATGAGGATTTCTGCCGCTTAAGAGCGACAGAAACAGAATCGCATCCGCGTATCTGGAGACCTGGTTGGCATTTCCCGGAAAGATGGTCACCGGGACTTTCACGTGTTCCTTGATCTCCTTTACCGCCTCGTCGAATCTTGTAGAAAGCAACAGACTGGAACCGACCAGAAACCCGTCCGCCCCTCCCTGTTCTGACTTTCGGGCCAGACCCACGATCTCCGGCACGCTCATCCTGTCCGGATCAAGAAGGACTAAGAATCCCGCGCCTTTTTCGTCTCGGACATTCAATAGCTTTTGGTATACGGACATGATCTTTGTTCGGATCTTCGATTTCCCGGGATCAGCGCAATCCGAGGATTGCGGCTACAAAATCTCGGTTGTCTCCGTCCACAGACTTCAGCCTGTGTTTTTTGCCAATCTCTTAACAATCTCCGGCAGGCCATCCAAGGCGCTCTTCAGCTTATTCACGTCTTTTCCTCCGCCTTGCGCCAAATGCGGCTTGCCTCCGCCGGTGCCGCCTGTTAGCTTGCTTATCTCCTTGACCACGTCGCCGGCTTTTATCTTCTTGGATTTGATCAGATCATCCGTGACTACAGCGACGAAAGCGATTTTCTCGTCCAGGATTCCAGCTACGACACCCACGGTGGACTTCAGCTTCTCTCTGATGGTGTCTGCCAGGTCCAGAAGATCATTCCGGCTTTCCGCCTCCACCTGGTGGGCTATGACTTTTATACCGTCCACGTCCACACAGCTTTCCATGAGCTGTTCCACCGTGCCTTTGGCCGACTGCTTCTGGGCTTCTTTGAGCTTTTTCTCCAACTGCTTGTTGGTCTTCAACAGAGCCTCGGCCCGCTCACGCAGATTCTCTTCGGGCGTCTTTAGGATGAAAGCCAATTCGTCGACCAGCGTCTGTTGCCGGTTTGTCAGCTCGTACGCGGCTTCGCCGGTCACCGCCTCGATTCTCCTCATTCCCGCTGCGATTCCGGCTTCCGAGACGATCTTGAACAGGCCGATCTCGCCGGTGGCACATACGTGAGTCCCTCCGCAAAGCTCTCGGGAGTAACCTTCGACCTCCACCATCCTCACCACGTCACCGTATTTCTCACCGAAAAGAGCCATGGCTCCGAGTTTTTTTGCCTCTGCAATCGGAACCTGGCTGCATGCCACCGGACTATTCTCCCAAATCCTTTGGTTGACCAGCAACTCCACTTTTTTGACCTGGGCCTCGTCCAGAGCCTTGAAATGGGTGAAGTCGAATCTCAATCTCTCCGGGGTCACCAGAGACCCGGACTGGTTCACGTGTTCGCCCAGCGTGGCCCTTAAGGCTTTGTGCAGAAGATGAGTGGCGGTGTGATTCCTTCTGACGGCGTTTCGTCTCTCTGTGTCTATCCTGGCCGTTACCTGTTTGTCTATAACGTCCTCGATTTTGCCCTTGACGGTTTTTCCAATGTGGATAATGGCGTCGCCTTCCCTTCGGGTATCCTCCACCTGGAATTCGAAGCCGCTTGAGAAGATCACGCCCGTATCACCTACCTGACCACCCGATTCGGGATAGAAGGGCGTATGATCCAAAACCAGCATGTTTTTAGCAGGCGAGTGAAGCGCCTTGGCCTGCTCCTCAACCTTCTCATATCCCACGAATTCGCTGCTGTGAGGGCATTCCACCATAACCGGGCCGCTGACGCCCGAGCTGGCGGTTCGGGAGCGCTCCCTTTGTCCCTGCAGGAGTTGATCGAAGCCGGTGAGATCGATGGACAAACCCTTCTCCTCTGCCATTACCTGAGTCAGATCGAGCGGAAACCCGTAGGTATCATACAGCTTGAAGACCTCTTCTCCGGGAATGGTGTCTCCTCCCTCGCCTTTGACCCTTTGGGTCACCTTTTCGAACAAATCCAATCCGGAGTCCAGAGTCTCCTCAAACCTTTCCTCCTCGGATTTGATCACCAAAGCCACGTGCTCTTTTCTGGCGTCAAGCTCGGGATACACGTCTTCCATCAGATCCACTACCACGCTGGAGAGCTGATACAAAAAGGGTTTATGTAGCTCCAACAACCTTCCATGACGGGCTGCTCTCCTCAGTATCCTTCTGACCACGTAGCCCTGTCCCTCGTTGGAGGGAATGGCTCCGTCGGCTATGGCAAAGGAGAGCGCACGGACGTGATCGGCAATCACCCGGAAAGACTCCTGGCGATCGGAGTCCTTATACGAAACCGACGAGGTCTTCTCGGTATGTCTGATCAGCGGGAGGAACAGGTCGGTGTCGTAGTTGGAATCCACCCCCTGCATGATGGAGGTCAGCCTCTCCATGCCCATACCGGTGTCCACCCCCTTAGCCGGCAAGTCGGAGAGATTGCCCTTTTCGTCCTTGCTGAACTCCATGAACACCAGGTTCCAGACCTCAACGAACCTTCCGCAGGGACAGTTCACCCCGCAGTCGGGGCGATCACACTTGTACTTTTCCCCCTTGTCATAATGGATCTCGGAGCAGGGGCCACAGGGACCCACCTCTCCCATCTCCCAGAAGTTCTCTTTCTCGTCGAATCGAACTACCCTTCCTTTTTTGATGTCAGTGTGTTTGTACCATAGTCTCTCCGCTTCCTGGTCATCCCGAAACACCGAGACCCATAACCTGTCTTTGGGCAGCCCGCACACCTCCGTGAGGAACTCCCAGCCGTAGATTATGGCGTCCTTCTTAAAATAATCACCAAAAGACCAGTTGCCCAGCATCTCGAAAAAAGTATGGTGAGTGGTATCTTTGCCCACTTCTTCTAAATCGTTGTGTTTTCCCGAGACCCGAATACACTTTTGACACGACGCAACCCGCCTGTGCTCCGGCTTCTTCTTGCCCAGGATGACGTCCTTGAACTGGTTCATCCCGGCGTTGGCGAAAAGAAGCGTGGGGTCGTCCTTGGGGATCAGAGACGAGCTGGGATAGATCTTATGATTTCTCTCTTCGAAGAACTTCAGGAATTTCTCTCTTATCTGGTGGCTTTTCATTTTCGCTCTGCGCTTTGGTTTCTCAA
>CAYMNI010000239.1:0-3581 GCA_964391755.1 uncultured Ignavibacteria bacterium | reverse complement strand
CAACGCCTCGTCAGCAGGTGACATGAGGTGGGAGGAGACTCAGACCGATGTTGCCGTCACCAACGGTCTGTTTACCGTGATCTTGGGAGGTGCCACTGTGGGTGGAATCTCCTTGGATTTTTCGGAGGAGTATTGGTTGGAGATCTGGGTGGAAGGCGAGCAGATGTCCGATAGATTAAGATTTACCAGCGTAGGCTATGCTTACCGGGCTCTGGTGGCAGATAGTGCTGTTGTGGCGGGGTCAAGTGCGGGAGGAGTAGGTGGTTGGGTTGACGATGGGACTGTAGTCAGGCTCCAGACCAGCTCAGATAAGGTGGGGATCGGGACGACAAGTCCTGGAGAGGAGTTAGAAATCCATAGCACATATCCCTACCTAAAGTTCAGTGGCCATTCCACCAGTGATGACTATCAAATTGGCGTAAATAACTACGGTTTTGCAATTTACAATTCTGATGACGAAGAGTATGAGGTGGTCATAAATAACGACGGCGATATCGATGTATACAATCATGAAGTCAGACGCTACTATGGTTTCCCCAGGCCTGACTACAGCAGCGGGTGGCAGGTTATAAGCCAGGGACAGACCCTTACGTTCACCCATAGCCTCGGCGGTAACTATCACGATTATGTAGTCGACCTCATGTTCTATGACAACGAAGGGGGGGTTACGGGACCCCATCATATTGGTTATGGGGGATGGACAGATAGCGGCAGCTCGCGGGGAGCGTACTGGTACGATTTGGACAGTTCCATAATCAGAGTGACTCGTCAGAGCAGCGATACTGCGGTTAACTGGATCAGAGTTCGAATTTGGGTAATTCGGTATTAGAAGGTTGTGAAGAGTCTTAAGATTTTCAAGCGGGGCACTGCGGTTGTGTTGTAGTCAAGCTGAACTTAGCTTAACCTCGTGGATTAGATGTCTTGCGCAATATTGCAGCTTATGTCACATCCCGCTCTGCGGGAGTGACTCGACACGTTCCCGTCCTTTGCACCAACTACTATGAAGCCGATTGCTTCTGACAAACGGCAGTTTCCTGCTAGACTTGGTGCTGCAGGTCTCCTTGCTCTATCAATCGTCTCTCTTTCCCTTTCGCGAGGACTGCAAGCCCCAGAAGAATATGCCCAGACCAGCCAGCAGCAATCCCAGTCCCGCGGGTGAACCCCAACCTAAATCCATTTTGTCTCACCTCCTAATCTGCCGCGACCATGTCTCGTAGATGCGCGTTTGCACCTGAATAAACATGGAATGATAGACAGCTCGCCAAGCTCCGTAATGTCCGGGAGGTTTCGGATTTATCTTCTTTCGGCCTCTCCGGTCATGGGCACGAAGCGCACCGGGATGGCGTTCATCTCTTTAATTCCCGTCTCGGTCTTGACTATGACCTGCAGCTCCTGATAGACGTCGCCGACCGGAATGACCAACCTGGCTCCTATCTTAAGTTGGTCCACCAGTGGCTGGGGGACGTGATCCGGCGCCGCGGTTACGATAATTCCGTCGAAGGGCGCGTGTTCTTCCCAACCCTGATACCCATCCGCACATCTGACCGTTATGTTGTCGTATCCCATCTGTTTGAGCCTGCTCTCCGCCGTCTGGGCCAGCGAGCAGATGATCTCGATGGTGTACACCTCACCCGCAATCTCGGACAAGACGGCTGCCTGGTAGCCGGAGCCGGTGCCGATCTCCAAAACCTTCTCCCCTCCCTTCAGATCCAAAAGCTCGGTCATCAAGGCGACGATGTAAGGCTGAGAGATGGTCTGCCCCTGACCGATGGGGAGGGGGCCGTCGGTGTAAGCCTGATCCCTCATATTCTCGGGCACGAAGAGATGTCTGGGCACCTTTCGCATGGCCTCCAGGACGAATTCGTCTTTGACCTTACGGGCCTCGATCTGGTGCCTGACCATTCTCTCTCGTTGTTCCGAGTACATCTCCTCCTGAGACTGCTGGTCCGTCATCCCGATTTCCTTATTCTCCGGCTCCTTGCAGGATGAAGAGAAAAGAAGAGCAAGAAGCATCGGAATCCACAGAGTTTGCGCTTTCAGCATCTCCAATCATCTTCTTTCTTTGGATATCGGTGCCGAATTAATGATATGTGAAACCACAAGCGGTGTCAACCGTTTTTTAAAGCCGACTCGGAAAAACGCAACCCATTTATTTTCAAGTGGTTGCGGAAGTCGGCCTCGCTTTCTGATGCGTGAGGCCGTATGTTGTTTGTACGCAGCCGGCCGTGTGCTTAAGATGAATGAGAAAATAATTGACAAAGCTGGGTTTTGAGTTATCTTATATTTTGGGTGAGACCATTTCTTGAAGGAAGGGAAGTTTTGTTTGTGCTGCTTGTAATTCCGAATCCGCCATCTACTCTCATGCAATTTTCTGCAACCCCTCACTCTAAAGGAGGTCGGGATGTTCAATTCTAATGGTTTGAACCGGCTTAAGATAGCCGCCTTGGCGCTTTTGCTGCTGAGCTGGTTCTGTCTTGGCTCGACAACCTTGTGGGCCGACTCCGGAGCGGAATGGATCGAAATCGCTCCCGGACCGGAGAAAGCCCCACGAATCGACGTTGTGGAGTCGAGTTTCGATCAGGTGGTACTTGACATTCGGATATTCGGACTTTGGTCGGAGGAGGTGGAGACCAAAGGAGGGGTTTTCAACAGATTGAGCATTGCGGAGTGCGGCGTAACCAATTTGGTCGGACTGCCGAATTTGCCGGTAATCAGAGAGATGGTTCAGATTCCGTACGGGGCCTCGGTAAATGTCGAGGTGATCTCCTCTGAGTTTGAGGAGAAGTCTCTGATGAACCTGGGAATAGCCAATCGAGTAATCCCGGTACAGCCGCCCATTCCCAAGATCGAAGGTGCCTGGGAAAACGCTAAGTTCGTTATCGACGATGTGGCATACTCGCAAGACAGCTTTTACCCAACAGATCCGGCTTTGGACGTGGAGACCGGCGCCATCCGCGGCCACAGGTTCGTCACCGTGGAAATTTCTCCGGTGAGTTACAACCCGGCCTCGGGAAGCGTAAAGCTGTATTCGCACATAAAGGTAAGGGTGGTGCTCTCCGGATCGGACAGAGCAAAGACGGAGACCATGCTCTCTCGATATTCTTCCCCGCCTTTCGAGGAAATCTGCCGGGACATGTTCGTCAACTACGCGTCCTATCAGGACGTGATCAAAAGCCTGCCCACTTTGCCCATAGGATACCTGATCATCACGCACACCGACTTCGAGGTACAGGCGGCCCCGCTGGCGGACTGGAAGAGGAAAAAAGGTTTTCACGTCACCGTGGCAAACCAAAGCCAGACCGGCACCAGCACCACCAGCATAAAGAACTACATTTCGCAGGCGTACAGCACCTGGCCGGTTCCTCCCACCTATGTGCTGTTCTTCGGCGATGTAGGTTGGATTCCCACCTACAGCGGAAGCTTCAGCTATACGGCCACTGATCTTTACTATGTGCAGATGGACGGAGACATTTACGGCGACATCCTCCGGGCAAGGTTCCCGGTGCGCTCCACCACCGAAGCTACCAACATGGTCAGCAAGCTTCTGTATTATGAGAATCCCACCTCGACCGATCTGGAGT
>CAYMNI010000238.1:0-3588 GCA_964391755.1 uncultured Ignavibacteria bacterium | reverse complement strand
GGCACAGGCGGCCGTGCAAACCGCACAGGCAGCCCGGCCGGCCGCCAGCGTCCTGGTGGTGGACGACGAACAGACGGTATGCAACAGCTGCCGAAAGATTCTCTCGCAGGAAGGTTACAAGGTGGACGTTGCCCAGTCGGGAGAGGAGGCTCTGGGCAAGGTTAAAGGAAATCGTTTCGACTTGGTCATCACCGACTGGAAGATGCCTAAGGTGGACGGGCTTGAGATGGCGCGAAGGATAAAAAAAGAGAAGCCCAATACCCAGGTGATAATGATAACCGGCTACCCTTCGGTCGACTCCTCGATCGAGGCCATCCGCTCGGGAATAGCCGATTATGTGCCGAAACCCTTTACTCCTGAGGAACTTACCGACGCAGCCCTGCGGGTGCTTCAGAAGGCCGGTCGGGTCCCTGCGACCACCCCAGTGCGATCGGCCTAAGTTTAAGTTTTTGAAAAACGTTCCGCAAACGGACCATCCCTGTTTCACGAATCAGTGACAATAGGGCGGTCCGTCTCTGCGTTTCATAGGAAGAGGTTCCAATTCGGAACAATCAACATAAGCAAGGAGTGGTTTGATGTCAAAACCCAAAGCACTGCTCATAGATTTCACCAAGTGCATCGGCTGCCAAGCCTGTGCTATGGCCTGTAAGGAGGTCAATGGTCTTCCCGGAGAGCCGGAGGAGGAATTGTCCGCAACCGCATTCACCGTGGTGAAGGATAAGAACGATCTGTATTACCGTCGACTGTGTATGCACTGCAACGATCCCACGTGCGCCTCGGTCTGTCCGGTGGGAGCTTTTGAGAAGACCCCGGAGGGTGCCGTAATATACCAGGCTTACAAATGCATCGGGTGCCGTTACTGCATGCAGGCATGTCCGTTCAGCATTCCCACTTACGAGTGGAAGAAGCGGGCGCCCAAGGTGCAGAAGTGCATTATGTGTTACCAGACCAGATTGCAGAAGGGAGAGATTCCTGCCTGCGCAGAGGCCTGTCCCACCGAAGCCACCATTTTCGGAGATCGGGAGGAGATGATTCAGGTGGCTCGAGCACGTATTAAAGAAAACCCCGATCTGTACGTAGATCACATCTACGGCGAGAAGGAAGCCGGAGGAACGTCGGTTCTGATGCTTTCCAGCGTCCCGTTTGAGACGCTCGGTTTCCCCGCCGGTCTGGGGGAACGCCCCCTGCCGGAGTTGACCTGGGCTGCTCTGAAGAATGTTCCCGGCATCGCCATATTCGGCGGCGCGATACTCTATGGCGTATGGTGGATCATCGACCGCCGGACCGAAGTGGCCGAATTCAACCGAAAGCAGTCCGACTCTGGATCCCGGGGACAGGAGTCGAAATCGCCGGACAAAGCGTAAGTCACAACCTGTGGAGTCCCTTGCCAAGTCGATAATCAGAGGGAGCAAAAGATGAGTATCAAGCTACCGTTCAAGATTACTTTCTGGAAAGTGGTTTTGGTGTTGATTTGGGTGGCGGGTCTGATCGCCACCATCGTGCGTTTCACCCAGGGTTTGGGGGCTTCCACCAATCTGAGCGACAAATACCCGTGGGGGTTGTGGGTGGGTTTCGACGTGATATCGGGAGTGGGATTGGCCGCAGGCGGATTCACCATCGCCGCCGCGGTGTACGTGTTTCACGTGAAGCGTTTCTATCCGGTGCTGAAGCCCACCATCCTGACCGCCTTCTTGGGGTATCTGCTGGTGATCGTGGGGCTTCTGTTCGACGTGGGCCGTCCGGATAAGCTCTACAACCCCCTGTTCTTCGGCAATCCCCACTCGGCCCTGTTCGAAGTAGCCATGTGCGTGATGTTGTACACCACGGTATTGTTTTTCGAGTTCAGCCCCAATCTTTTCCAGCGTCTAGGCTGGTCCGCTCCCAAAAGATGGATAACCAAGGTGACGGTTCCGCTGGTGATTGTGGGAGTGATCCTCTCCACCATGCACCAATCGTCCTTGGGTTCTTTGTTTTTGATCGTGCCCCAGAAGCTGTACATTCTCTGGTATTCGGCGTCCCTGCCGCTTTTATTTTACGTTTCGGCCATCGCCGCAGGATGCGCCATGGTGATTTTCGAATCGCACCTAAGCTTCAGGGCTTTCGGTCACCGGCTGGCGCACGACGTGCTGGCGGATATCGGACGAATCCTTCTGGTGGTTTTGGTGGTGTATTTTTTGATGAAAGTTTATGATTTCGCCATGCGCGGAGTCTGGTCGCAGTTGTTCCTGCCTCGAATGGAGACTTATATTTTCTGGCTGGAGATTCTGTCGGGAGTCATTGCTCCCATAATCCTGTTGTCCATCCGAAAGATAAGAATCTCGGCCCGGGGGCTGTATTATGCCTCGATCTGCACCATATTCGGTTTTCTGCTGAACAGGTTGAACATCTCCACCACGGGTTTTGTAGCCTCCTCCGGAGTCAACTACTTCCCCTCGTGGATGGAGATCTCCGTCACCCTGGCATTGGTGGCGACCGGATTCTTCATCTTCGCCATGGCGGTTCGATACCTGCCCATCTTCGAGCACCCGCATGCAGAGGACACACCGGCAGCGGCCGGAGCTCCAGGTGAGGTGCCGGATGCCGAGGCGTTGGCCAGGACGTAAACGAATGAGCGATTGACGTAAACATAAATTTGCCCCCCAACAAAGGGGAAGGGTTTAAGTTCCCTTCTGAAGCCGTACCCTTCCCCTTCCTACCTTTCTCTAAGTTGTGAGTCAGTTGTATAGTGATTCTATCGGAAAGGAATAATACTGCTGAGTGATCTACCGTCAGTTCACACCCGCTGGCGCGGGCAAGAACTGACGGAACGACAGAAGCTATTATATCAAATACAATTCCCATATCAAGTCGTGGGACTCAGAGCGGAAATGGCTTGACATCCGCACATGTCGGGCGTAGATTACTGCCACGGTTCTACTCCTTGAAAAGTTTTGTCTTCAGAGGGGATCATGTGACGAAGAAGTCGGTCAAATACCAGGCACACGCTGTCGAGGACGTGATTATCACCATTCGCGGTCAGAAGGTGATTCTGGACTCGGCACTTGCCCAGATCTACGGTGTGGAGACAAAGAGGTTGAAAGAACAGGTCCGAAGAAATAAAAATCGCTTCCCTTCGGACTTTATGCTTCAGCTTACAACACAAGAGGTTAGAAGTTTGAGGTCGCAGATTGCGACCGGTTCACTGAAGCACAGTGCAGGAAGATCGGTTTTGGGGCGCGGAAGAAACAAATATAATCACCAATTTGAGGACCAGGACCTGGAAACCAAGAAAGATATTGTAAACCTGGCCTGACAAGCAGGTCGGGCCACCCATCCTTTCAGGGAATTCGCAGAAAAGTTAACATTATCCTTGACAAATTGCGTATTTCAGACGATATTATAAATGGAATGACTAAAGTCTTGGGTATCCCAAGGCGAAATAGGCCCTGCAATAGCAGGGCCTTCATTTTGGTCATCCCATGTGCTCTTAGATTGCTTTCCCCTCGACCTGTGGTCGTATCTTCTCCAAGAATATTACCTTGTTAGCGACCTTAGCCAGCCCTCGACCAAGTCGCCTTTTAGGTGCCAGCACGACCGTCTTCTTCCCGC
>CAYMNI010000237.1:0-3619 GCA_964391755.1 uncultured Ignavibacteria bacterium | reverse complement strand
GCCGCCCAGGCCTTGGCGTGCTTTCCGGCGCTGAACTGCTGAACCCGGGTTCTGTGACAGAGGGCACAGGTTTCCGCCGTCGGGATTTCGACCTTGTCCACGTCCTGGGCAGAGGTATGCAGGTCTCCGTGGCATACGGAGCAGTTCACGTCGTTTAAGCTGTGTTTGCTCTGCTGCCAATCGGAGACGATATTGGGGGTAACTTTTGTGTGGCAATCGACGCAGGTTTGGGCAGAAGCGCCCAAGGCGATCGCCATAGTCGCCCAAAATACCACAAAGCCGCTGAGCTTCATTGTGCACCTCCTTTGGGTCAAACCGGTCCTGGAGTGGTCCCCGAACTGCTCGAGCACTACTCCATCAGCTTCCGTTTCATCTCTTCGAACTCTTCTTTGTTTATCTCTCCCTTGGCGAATCGCTTCTTCAGGATGTCTAGGGCGGTTTCCTTATCCTGTCCCGACCCGGACTGCACGTTTCGGAAAATAAGATAAACCACCAGCCCGATGACCAGAATCAGTAATATCCACATATAGCCCCCCGTGTGGCCGTAACCCATACCACCCTCCCAGCCCCACATGTGCCCGTGGTCGAAGAAGGAGAGAAACAGCACGGCCAGAAGGATCAAAAGCACTATCACCACCAGACCGTTTTTCATCTTTCACCGTCCTTTCTACTTTACCGAGTCGAACACCTTCTTGAGCTTTGCCTCTACTTCCTTGGCCGTCTGCTTAAGATCTGGATTGTCCACCATCCCCATGGCGGTCGAAGGCTTGACGATACCTAAGATGGTCTTGCCGTCCCCATCATACACCACCACGTTGCAGGGAAGCAGCAAGCCTATGTCCTCCTCCGCCAAAAGAGCCTGATGAGCCAAATCCGGGTTGCAGGCGCCCAGGATCATGTAGTAGGGGAAGTCTATTCCCAGCTTCTCCCTGAACTTTTCCCTCACGTCTATGGTGGTCAGTATGCCAAAGCCTTCTTTTTTCAATTCTTGCATCACCACCTTCACAGCCTCGTCCGGGCTGAACTCCACCTCTTTTTTGAATCCGTAGCTTATCACCTAATCCTCCTGTTTCGTACATTATGACCTTATCATCACCAGAAGCATCTTGAACCTCTTAACCGCGTCGAGAGCATGCGGTTTGTCAGCCGGCATTATGATCATCTCTCCCTTAGTCAGACGATAGGGCTTGGAGGAGATGATGATCTGCGCCTCACCGTCAACTAAGTAAACCAGCGCATCGAACGGCGCCTTATGTTCGCTTAAACCCTGGCCCCGGTCGAAGGCAAACAGTGTCACGGTGCCGGTTTTCCCTTTTATTATCTCCCGGCTTACCACAGAATCCGCCTGGTAGTCTATCATGTCGCCCAAAGCGATAACCTGAGGTACAGCTCGCCCTTCGCTTGTTTGTTCTCTATCCTGCTCTGTCATCTTCTCTCTGTCTGTCCGCGCGATATCTCTTGCCCTACTTCATGCCGTACCAGGAACCGGATTCAAGGTCCTTGAAGAAATATTCCCTGTCTCCTTTTGCCTTGATCTTTTCACCAGCCTGTTTGGCCAGTTGATAATGCTTCTCGAATTCAGACTTCTTGCCCGAGCAGGCGCTCGCGCGTGCCACAGCCTCATGCGCAAAGGCGATGTCGAAGTCTCCGATATTGTTTTCCCGGCAGATTTCCAGACACCTCATAGCGTGAAACAGAGCAGACGGAGGTCTGTTCAAAACGGAATAGACGCGCGAGATCTGCCATTCACCCCTCTCAAACTCAAGGGCCGTTCCGATCTCGCCCCAGTGAAAACGAGAGGCATGGGCTGCATGAACCATCTTGTCATCATCTTCTTTGCCCCTATCCTTCTTCCCCAGAAGATTCCACACCAAGTTGAAACAATCGATCGCCAACTTCTTGTGGGCCTCCTCCAACGAATATTTCTCTTCATCAGCCATGCTCTCTTCTCCCGGTTTGAGGTTTTAGGCCCTTTATTCGAAGACCTATATCCTGACGCGTTCAAGCTCGCAGCCGGAGACAATGACAGATGTTGCCTTCTGTTAGGTCGCGCTATTTTTTCGTGCTGTCTGCTTTGTCTTTCTTGTTCTTGTAATCTTTGATCGCCGCATGCAGGGCATCCGCCGCTAAGTTGGAGCAGTGCATCTTGACCGGAGGAAGTCCCTCCAACTCCGTGGCCACGTCGTTGCGGGTGAGCTTCAGCGCCTCATCCACGTGCATGCCTTTGGCCATCTCCGTGGCCATGCTGCTGGTGGCGATGGCCGAGCCGCAGCCGAAAGTGCGGAACTTGATATCGGTGATGATATCGTCCTTCACCTTGATGTACATCTCCATCAAGTCCCCGCACACCGGATTCCCCACCTTTCCGTATCCGTCGGGATTCTCTATAACCCCCACGTTCCGGGGATTGGTGAAGTGCTCCAACACCTTTTTGCTGTATCCTATCTGAGCCATATAAATCACACTCCTGTTTTAGAGTGGTGAGAGTTGTCTTAATCTTTCGATGGTCTCCTTGACCGCCTCCATGACGAGGGGAACCTGTTTTAGATTGTTCGATCGCCCCAGAGTGATGACCATGGAGCCGTGCGCCTGCTCATGCTTCAGTCCAATGGCTAAAAGCACGTGCGAAGGTTCAAGGGTTTTGGAGGAGCAGGCCGATCCGGTGGAGATTTGTATGTTATGCTTCAGATCCATGTTCAGCAGTATGCTTTCCCCCTCTATGCCGGTGAAGCGAAAGCTGGCGTGGTGAGGAAGCCTTTGCGTGGGGTGACCGGTAAGATAGGATTCTTTTATCTTGGTGATTTCCCGGATGAGACTGTCCCTGATTGTCTTCAGCCGCTGAGTCTCCTGACCCATTTCCTCCCCGGCGATCCTGGCCGCCTCGCCCATTCCGGCGATAGCGAAGACGTTCTCGGTTCCCGATCTTAGACCTCGTTCCTGCCCGCCGCCGGGAAGAACGGCCTGAAGCTTGACGCCGGGCTTTATGTAGAGTGCTCCCGCCCCCTGGGGACCGTACATGTCGTTGGAGGAGAGGGTGAGCAAATCAATGTCCTCCTTCTGCACGTCTATGGGTATCCGTCCTGCGGCTTGAGTCGCATCCACGTGCAGGTAAAGGCCCTTGTCGTGGACGATGCGGCTTACCTCTTGTATGGGCTGAATCGTTCCGATCTCGCCGTTGGCAAACATTACCGAGGTAACGGTGGTGTCTTTGGTCACGATCTGGTCGAGTCTTTTCAAATCGACCACACCGTTTGAGTCCACCGGGACAAGGGTCATCTCGAATCCGCTCTTGGTCAGATCTTTCATGGGGTTGAGCACGGAGATGTGCTCGATGGCGCTGGCCGCAAGCTTCTTTCCCTTTCCCATATTTCGGAGAGCGGTTCCCTTGATGGCCAGATTGTTCGACTCTGTGGCGCAACTGGTGAAGACCATGCAGGTCTCGTTCTCCGCATTGATTAGCTCGGCTATTTTCTTTCGGGCTTCCTCTATGGCTCTGCTGGCGGTCAATCCGGCCGAATGAAGAGAGGAGGGATTGCCGTATTTCTGCTTCAGATACTCTTCGGCAAACGCCAGCACCCTCGAATCTACCGGCATGGCCGAGACGTGATCCAAGTATATT
>CAYMNI010000236.1:0-3632 GCA_964391755.1 uncultured Ignavibacteria bacterium | reverse complement strand
TCGATTCCTAAAACTCCCGGGAGACCATGAAGTCCGCCCAGGCCAGAAGAAGCTGCTTGTAGTCGGAGTCGGGCAGAACCTCAAGCTCCTTGCATGCCCCGTCGATTATCTGATCCGCCATTTTCTTCGTCTCCGACACTCCACCCAGCTCCACCAGCAGGTCTGTCACCCGACCGATTTCCTCTTGGGTTGCCTGTTGATTGCCCAGAATTCTCTTAAGCTCCGCCTTCTGTTCGGGGGAGGCCTTCTTAAAAGCATGGTAGATGATGGTCGTGCGTTTGCCTTCGCGGACGTCCGACCCCACCGGTTTGCCCAATTGTTTTTCGTCGCCTACTATGCCCAGTATGTCATCCTGCAGTTGGAAGGCGGTCCCGCATTTGCTGGTGAAACCCGAAAGTCCGGCCACCTTTCTTTCATTAGGGTCGGTGGTATCCAGCCCGATCATGGCCCCGGCCTTGGCGGAGTATTCATACAAGGCGCCGGTCTTCCGCCACAGCATGTCCAGTATCTGCTCCGGGGTGAAGGATTCGATGGGCTGCCTGGCGAACTGTATGTCCAAAGTTTCACCGGCAACCAGCATGTTCAACACGTATGACTCCAGCATTCTGATCAGGGTCAGGGTCACCTCGGGCTTGACGTTTCCCTTGAGGGAACAATCGCACAAAAGGCTTACGGCCCACCCCTGTTGAACGTCGCCGGTGAGTATGGCGATGTCTCTGCCGTAGTCTCGCGACTGATCCTGGTTGTAGTTCATCTGCTCTCTGGCGATTTGAGACGACCGGGCGTGTACCGTCAAACCGCCTCTTCTTTTTTCGTCGTTGTCGATCAGATCGTCGTGCACCAGGCTCCAGGTGTGAAACATCTCCACCGCTGCCGCGGCCGGAATCGCCTTCTCTTCGTTGCCTCCTACTGCTCCGCAGGCCATAAGCAGCACTGCCGGACGCAGTCGTTTGCCCGCCCGATTGACATAACTATATACGGCTTCTTTCAGCTGATCGGGGTGAAACCATTCACTGAATTCAGCCGAGTTCAGATACGACGCTACCCACTTTTCCCTTCTTTCCAACTCAGCAAAAAAATCTACCGCCTGGGTGGACATCTTGTTCTCCCATCACGGGGACGTGCGGTTGGTTGCACAAGAATCTTATACAGCGTGTTGACGGAACTGGTTCGCTCGAAACCTCAAGTTTCACTCTGCGGTTCATACCTGCTGAGCGTCATCTGTCCTCTTCGACATCAAACGATTCCGTTGTGAACTTTCCCTGGGTGGTCTTCATCAACTTCTTCACCTTCTCCTCCGCCTGGGTCAACTTCTGCGTGCAGAATTGGGAAAGCTCTATTCCCTCTTCGAATTTGTTCAGAGCCTCCTCCAAAGACAACTCCCCCTCCTCCAGCTCCAGCACGATCTCCTCCAACCTGGCCAAAGCTTCCTCGAAACTCTTTTCCTTTTTTCCTGCACCGGATTTTCTCTTGACCAATTGGCTCTACCTCCAATCAGTTGAGATCAATCGATTCCACCTCGGACTCGATTTTGCCCTTGAAGAACTTCACTTCGATTCTGTCTTTCTCTCTCAGAATCGCAGCGTCGGTAAGCAGTCTCAAGTCGGGTAATCTTCGTACAACCGAATAACCTCTCTTCATCACCGAGGCAGGCGACAGAGCCTTCAGCTTCTCCCCCAGTAAAGATATCAGCTTGGCTTCTGCTTCGAAGTGTTTTTCCATTCCGCCCCCCAGTTGCCGACCCGCCTCGTCGACCTTCTGCGACCTTTGGGTGATAATGTCCAGGGGCCTCCTGAATCCGTAACTCTCCTTGACTCCTGTTAGCCTTTGTCTGGAGAGCTCCAACCTGGATGAAAACATACCGGAGAGCTTATTCACAACAGATCCTACGTGCTCCAGCAGCTCCTTCTGATTCTCCACCACCATCTGTGCCGCCGCGGAAGGAGTGGGAGCCCGCAGGTCTGCTACGAAGTCGGATATGGTGAAGTCGATCTCGTGTCCCACCGCGGATATCACGGGAATCGCCGAATGGTATATCGCTCTGGCCACCACCTCTTCGTTGAAAGCCCACAGATCCTCCAACGACCCTCCCCCCCGCCCCACAATCATCACTTCGACCTTTTTATACTGATTGAAGTCATTTATAGCCAGTGCGATGTCCTCTGCCGCCCCCTGGCCTTGTACCCGTGTCGGTCTTAACACTATCTGTACTCCGGGAAAGCGGTCGCGGACGATTCTTACTATGTCCCTTATTGCCGCCCCGGTGGGGGAAGTGACCACCCCGATGGCCTCGGGAAATCGAGGAATGGGCTTTTTGTGCTCCTCGTCGAACAACCCTTCTTTGAACAGCTTCTCCTTCAACTGCCGGAAGGCAATCTCCAGTCTGCCTAAACCGGCGGGGACCAGTTCCGCCACGTCCAGTTGATATTGACCGTTCCTTTCGTAGACCGTGATGCTGCCCCAGGCCATCACCCTCATTCCGTCTTCCGGTTGGAACTGAAGCCGATTCCCCCTGAACCTCCACAGGGTGCATTTTATCTGCGAATTCTCGTCTTTGAGGGTAAAATAACGATGCCCTGAGGAGTGCAAAAGATAATTGGATATTTCCCCCTCCACCCAGACCGCTGGGAGACCGTTCTCCAGGATGCTCTTGATTTCCCGGGTGATCTCCGTCACCGTGAAGATTCTCTCTGGGGCATCCTGCCTCGGAATGGAAGTCGTATCTCCTTGTTTCACCATACAAACCCTCACTCCTGCCTGCTCCGGTCAGTTGCGGTGTTCATTGGCAAATATATGATTACCACGACTACATGTCAAACGATAATAAGCCAAATCACCTGCCATACCACATCTTCTTCCCCTTGCCCTCGATCAACGATCTTTTCTTTGTCGGGGCTCAACCTCCCCCTATATCTGTCTGGGCTAGTGCTGGCTATATAAGATGGTGAAATACGTCTGACCTTGTTCTACGCGGAGAGAGTTACAAACAGCTGCTCCAGAAGATTACAGTCGCGGCAATCTTGCTTGCCGGAAGGTGCTGCTTCGAGATCGCAGATGTTCCGCACTTCCTTCAGAAGAGGGGGAATGATCCGTTCAGCTTCCAGCTTCAGTTCCAGGACATAGCCGGCGAAGCCCATAAGAAATCCGTCATCTCTGAGCACGGAATCCAGCTGGTCTTCGGTCAAATCCGTCTGCGGTTCCATGTAGATCAGAGCCAGACCGGAGACCGGGTCAAATCCCTGTCTCTCGCCGATGTAGGCATAAGCATTAAGCTGGACTTGGTACAGCGGAAGCAAACTGTCCTGGTTCTTGGTGAATCTGGACGTTTTGTAATCGATTATTAAGTGCGAACCGTCATCCCGCTGGATGATCTCATCCGGCGCCCCGGTTAGGAGGATATCTTTCTCTTCATCCAATACCCTGAACTTGGAGTGGTGCGGCACTTTGACCGGCCTTCCCGACTCTGCCATCTGCCCCAACCAGGGTGGCAGCTGGTTGTATCGAGCATAGTGGGCGCCGGTTACCTTCTTGGTGTAGGAGTCGATGGAGCTGAATATTCCGGGGAAGATTTGAAACGGAAGCTTGTTCTGGCAGCGCATCTTAAGCCAGAAACATCGGGGACAGAAACCGGG
>CAYMNI010000235.1:0-3766 GCA_964391755.1 uncultured Ignavibacteria bacterium | reverse complement strand
ATGGACCAGGTGCGGACGGTCTGCATGTAGATGCCGTCGTCTGTCTCGGAGATCAACTGCTCCAAAGTTTTATCTCCGGGCAGAAGATTGACGTTGATTATTCGGACAATGGGAACATTGCCCCAACTGTTGGCCCGCATGCAGCCGTTGCTATCCAAACCCAGCCGGGCAGCGGTTTCACGAGAGCAAAGATAGCCCGTCAGGATTCCATCCTTGATCAGAAAACTTCTGGAAGCCCCCACCCCTTCGTCGTCGTAGCCGAAGGTGCCCAAACCAAAGGGACAGGTGGAATCGTTCACCACGCTGACTATTTCAGATGCGTACCTCAGATTATTCAGTTTGTCGGGAGTAGCAAAGCTGGTGCCGGAGAAATTCCTCTCTGCGCCGAACACCCGATCCAGCTCCAACGCGTGACCGATGGATTCGTGAATCTGCAAAGACATCTGGGGGCCGTCCAGTATGATGGTGGTGGTCTTGGAGGGGCACTCCTTGGCCGAAAGCAGGGCCACCGCTTCTTGGGCGATCTTTTTAGCATTCTCCTCAAAATTCAACTCACCGATAAGCTCGTATCCCTTGGTCTGATGCTGGCCGCTGGAATTGGGATAGGATCTGGTTCCCATCTCCCGGTGGCTTCTGGCGGCCGTGGCGGATATTCCACCGCCGCTCTGAGTCAGCCTCTGCTTTATGATGGAACCCTCGGAGCTGGCAAAAAACTTGTCCCTCCGGATGAAATTCATGTACGATTCGGTCTGGTTTATCCCGGAGACTCCTTTCATCAGGCTGTCTACGTGCAGGAGATAATCCAGCTTCTCCTTAAGGGGAACGGAAAAAGGATCGACAGCCATCGGGGTTTCATACAAGGCAACCACTTGCCCCAAAGGAGAGAGTGCCACATCCTGCTTCTTCACCCGGGAGCTGGCCCGGGCAATCTCCGTGGCTTGTCGGCTGATCTTCCGTACGTTCTCCGGATTTAAGTCGGCGCTGGCGGCAAATCCCCAGGCGCCGCCCGATATCACCCTCACCCCGAAGCCGTAATCGCTGGATTTTTCGATCAGCTCCGGCGATCCGTTTCTGACGCTCAAGTTCTCCTCGGCGATCTCCTCGATGCGTATGTCGGCATAGGTTGCCCCGTTATCCCGGGCTACGGAGAGGGCTAATTCGGCCAGATGGTTGTAGTCTTGCATATCGTCCTATGTCCTCAGAGACTATGGGGAACGGCCAGGATGATCATGGTGGCAACGAATGAGACGATCACCAGGGTGGAGTAACCGCGCCCGGTGATCAGATTCTTATCTTCGCCTTTACCCCAAAGGGTGCCTTTGACCATGATCAAGGTGACCAGCCAGAACAAAAACATTATCTGCGACTTATTGTCGGTCACGTCTCTGCCGAAGGGAAACGCCTCCCACAGAACACCGAAGGCGAAGTAATTCATGGCCCATCCGAAGGGAAAAAATCCGATGAAGAGCAAAAGCAGGGTTATGGCGCAGTACTTGACCGATTTGACCAGGGTGCCCCTGCCCGTCTTTAGATCCACGGCGGTGAAGAGCGTGAGCGTGGCGAAGAAAATCGCAGCGAAGATAGAGAGGATATGAGGAACGATGACGTAAGCCGGCACCTCTCCCTCGAACTTAAGCCTGATCGGGTCAACCTGACCGGAATTGGCCTGGGGCAGCGCAACCGAAACCTCCTCGGAACCGCTCCCGCCGATGGCCTCCAGATAATACCAGGCCTTCTTCCCCTTGGTATGAAGCGGTATGGATGCCTCGAAGACGTTCTCTTTTCCCGGCCTGGGACTCATGGTGATCGACCGGTAGACTCCATCTTTACCGATCTTGTAGACCAGTCTCATCTCCGAAGCCCCTTCGACTTCGGCGGATATCAGGGGAATCTCGTCCCCCATCTGTTTGGGCACGGTGTGGTGGTCGATTTTGATGCCCTGATATTCTACGACTTGGTGAACGGAGCGTACCGCGGTGGTCTTTCTGGTGAAGACCAGTATAAAAATGGTGAAGATTACGGCTGCTGTGATTCTCCAAAACCTCATCTGCTTTTTCATTGCCGGACCCAAGGTCGTGCCACGCTGGTTGACGGGGAAGCGGTGCGAGAGAATCTTAAAGTCAAGTTTAAGGATTCTGAAATGCTTTTATCTTAGGTCCGGGAGTTCTCCAATCGCTGTTCCTGCTCTTTCTTCTTTAAGGCCTCGACCAATTCGTCTATCTCGCCGTTTAAGATGTCCTCCAAACGGTGCAAAGTCAAGCCGATTCTGTGGTCGGTCACCCGACTCTGGGGAAAGTTATAGGTTCTTATCTTCTCCGATCTGTCGCCGTGCCCCACCATGCTCTTTCTTTCCCGGGCGATCTTGCTTTTTTGCTCGGATGCGGCCTTGTCCAGAAGCCTTGCCCGTAGCACCTTCAGGGCCTTGTTTTTGTTCTTGAGCTGCGATTTTTCGTCCTGGCAGGTGACCACCGTATTGGTGGGCAGGTGGGTGATCCTCACCGCCGAGTCGGTGGTATTGACCGACTGCCCTCCCGGACCCGACGAACGGAACACGTCCACTTTCAGATCCTCCGGCTTGATGTCCACCTCCACATCCTCTGCTTCCGGCAGGACCGCCACCGAGGCGGCGGAGGTATGTATCCTTCCCGAAGCTTCGGTAACCGGCACCCGTTGTACCCGATGCACCCCGCTTTCGTACTTCAGCTTGCCGTAGACGTCGTCCCCCTCCACCAGAAAGATAATTTCCTTTAGACCTCCTATGCCGGTGGGATTGGAGTTCATCACGTCCACCTTCCATCCCTTACCCTCCGCAAACTTGGCATACATACGGTAGAGGTTCGCCGCAAAGAGTGCCGCCTCCTCCCCTCCGGTCCCCGCCCTTATCTCCATGATGGTATTGCGGCTGTCCCTGCGGTCTTTGGGAAGGAGCAAAACTTTCAGCTTCTCCTCGCACTCCTTCTTCTTCGAATAAAGCTCCTCCAGCTCCGACTTTGCCAGCTCCAACAGCTCCCGGTCTTTCGATTCCCGGCAGATTTTCTCATCGTCCCGGATCTGAGCGAGCAGATTTCTGTATTCGGTGGAAAGCGACACGATGCCGCTTAACTCCCGGTGTTCTCTGGAGATATTCTTGATCCTGTTCCTATCCGACAGGACCGCCGGATCGGAGAGAAGCTCGGTCAGCTCCCTGTGTTTCTTTTCCACCTTTTCCAAAAGATCAAGCATAAACTCACCTTTTTGTGCTTCCGGCTGTAGTTGTTCGATTCCCGGACGGGACCGTCTGGTCATTGAGCTGAATGAGCCCGATGAATCGGGCAACTACTCCGTAAGGTTAAAAGGCTCGAACCCATTAACTAACATAACACCATCAACCGAACTCTTCCCTAACTGAAAGGTTCCTGCGCAGCCTGAGAGGAGGCCGGAGGAATCGGGTCTTCGGTGTTCAGCGCACTTTTGAGCGCCACCAGCGCCACCTCCAGTTGATCCTCCGTCGGCTCCTGGGTGGTGATCCTCTGTATCCACAATCCCGGCGCGCTCAGCCACCTGACTATCCTCAGATTCTGCGCCTTTCCCGACGCCCTCAAAATCTCATATCCGATGCCTGCCACCAAGGGAAGCAGGCAGAAATGGAGCAAAAACCTCTTAGGCAGCGTGGGGGGTGTTCCGGTTATCAGATAGTAGACCGTATCGGAAACCGAATAGACCAATATGGCAAACACCACCACGATCAGGATGAAGCTGGTTCCGCATCTGGGGTGATGAGTCGAAA
>CAYMNI010000234.1:0-3780 GCA_964391755.1 uncultured Ignavibacteria bacterium | reverse complement strand
ATGGGTCCGGCCGTGGCGGAGATGGAGATAGAGGAGCGACCCAACGAGAGCTTTCTTCTTTTTGCCGCAGACAAGACAGATCCCGGAGCTTACAATCTGCCCATGTACCTGGCGTTCGCCGATCCCATGTACTGCGCCGGTTTGATACTCTCTCCCAAGATGGACCGGGGATTCAGATTCGTGATAATGGACGTGGAGCACACGGAAGGGGATAGGGTGATCGAGCTTTCCTCTCCGATTGATCTCTACGACATCGCGTCGCTGCTGCGGGATAATCAGAGATTCGTCATAGACCACATATACTCGAACGCCTCTGGCGAGATCGCCGCTTCGGTATCCACCACCCGTCTGCACAACATCGCAGGGAAATACACGGGTAAGGACGATCCCGTCGCCTTGGTCAGAGTGCAGGGGCTGTTTCCCGCCACCGGGGAGGTGCTGGCCCCGTTCGCCATCGGCCATTACGTAGCCGGGTTCATGCGGGGCAGTCACACCGGTCCGCTGATGCCGGTCAAAGCCAATTCGCCCATATCCTTTTTCGACGGTCCGCCGGTGGTTTCTGCTCAGGCCTTTTCCGTCAAGGACGGAAAGCTGACCGAGCCGGCGGATGCCTTCGACCAGCCTTTCTGGGATTGGGTTCGGAACCAGGTTTCGCAAAAAGCGCTGGAGATCAGACGGCAGGGCTTCTCCGGTTCCGCCATGCTCCCCTACAAGGAATTGGAATACGGCGGAATCGTGGAGAAGATGAAAAAACTGGACGGCAAGTTCAAAGTAAGAAAATGAGTCCGCCTCCAAAGAAGGGAGAGGCGGTTATTGCATACAACAGAGCGTCTCGATTTTCGATGGTGCCGTTTGAGCCGGAAGATTAGAAGCCGGTGTGCCAAGACAGGCTCATGGATTAGAGAAACTTCTGCCGTTTGAACAGTTTACTCCAATCGGCACAGAAGGATGGTTTGATAGGATGAACTCACCCCTTTTGATGAGCATACCGAGCTTCGATTCATGGCCCGGCGGTGATCTGTTGGCACCGAATTCAAAGATTCGAATTCCTATTGCCGAATTATGATTCAAACGCAACAAAACAACCTATAGATAACGTGACGAAAGGAGGTGAGCAATGAGAGTAATCGCTAAAGCTTTCCTCGTGTTGAGCATGACTGCCATATTGGTTGTGGGCCTGAACTGGACCGAAGCCTCGGCCATCCAGATGGCGCGAGACGTTCTGGACGGAGGGGGAGCGGTATGGACCGCGACCGCAAGCTACAAGTTATCATCGTCCGTGGGGCAATCGGTTACCGGATTTCAGACGACCGCCACCAAAAAGTTGTATACCGGTTTCTGGAATCCCTGGGTGGTGGAGACTTCGCCGGTCGAAGAAGAAGAGGAGGATCAAGCCCTGCGTCCCGGGAAGTTCGACCTGCGCCAGAACTATCCCAATCCGTTCAATCCAAACACGATCATTAACTACGCTTTGCCCAAAACCTCTCACGTGAAGGTCGAGATTTTCAACATTCTGGGGCAGAGGGTGAGGACCCTGGTTAATGAAGAGGAGGGACCGGGATATAAGAGCATTAAGTGGGACGGCAAGGACCAGCATGGAAACCAGCTTGGCTCGGGGGTCTATTTCTGTCGAATAGAGGCAGGAGACTTCACCAGTTCCAGGAAGATGACCTTACTAAAGTAGCCGGGACGCGGCTTCCGATTTGAAGCATAGGTTAAGCCTAAAGAAATCACGGGAGATCTTAAATGCGCCGTTTAAAGGCGCGCAAATGGTAATCGGTCGTTCTGAGTTCTTGACCGAAATGGGAGGAAAAATGAGAACCATTATCATTCTTGTGCTGGTAGCGGTGTTTCTGTTTCCGGCTCTTGCATTGGGACAGAAACTGGTTTCGACCATTCCCCATATGATAAACTACCAGGGGATGCTGACCGACGATGGGGGCGCTCCCCTAAACGGGCCTTACGACATGGTATTTAAGATTTACAACCACCCTACGTCCGGAACCCTCCGGTGGCAGGAGACTCAGAACGACGTTGCGGTCTTCAACGGCCTGTTCAACGTCATACTGGGAAGCGTTGCTCTGATCAACGTTCAGTTCTACGAGGAATACTGGCTGGACATCACCGTGCAGGGCGAACACATGCCCGATCGGGTGCGGCTGACCAGCGTGGGATACGCCTACCGGGCACAGAACGCCGACACCGCCCTTTTAGCCCTCACCACGGAGAGCTACCCGCACAACCACGATGACACTTATGTGAACGTTATCGGGCCCGACTCTTTAAGGTACACCGGAACAGCCTACGGATTTCTGGTGAAAAGTTATGCAGGTGACGGGATCTCTATTTATTGTCCCTATCCCGGCGTTGGCGACGGAATCTACGTGGACTCGGCAGGGGACAATGGTATAGAGATTACTCAAGTGGGCACCGACGGAATCTATATGGACAATATTCACGACGACGGCATACACATGACCGACGTGGTAGACAACGGCATCTACATGCACGACGTGGGTGATCACGGGATCTACTTAGATGACATGGAGATGTGCGGAGTGTACATAAACGACGCTGCCGCTTCCGGTATCTACGTCAAGCTGGCTAGCTACGGGGTGTACGTGGATTCAACCAGAGCCGGGGGTAACGGCTTTTGGATCGATTATGCCGAGGAGGATGGCCTGCGAGTGGACCATGCAGATGATGACGGTGTGTATGTGAGCGACGCAGGAGGCGACGGCATGTATGTGTACCATGCAGACCGCTATGGAGTCTATGTTTACGATTCCGATGATGACGGCATTCGAGTTGAAAGCGCGGATGGAGATGGAATCGTAGCATACGGAGAAGATGGGGGGGGTGAGCTGTGGAGTCTTCATTTAGGCAATTACGGATTACAGGTTCATTCGAAAGATAACAATTCGGCTTATGCCGGACTTAGGGTCTTCGGTTATGGCAGCATAACCGGAGTCTGGAGCACCAAGTTGTCCGGTTCGTCCGGCGACGTGCCCGGCTACATGGTGACCAGCACGGATGTCGAAGTGATGGCCTCGGGCACGGGAACTTTGGTCAACGGGCAGGCTCTGATAAGCTTCGAGGAGGACTTCAGCCAAGCCATTTCCGGCGACATTCCGGTAAAAGTGGTGCTCACCGCTCAGGGAGCGCCTTCCGGCCTGCTGTACGTGGATTCCAAGTCAAATCAAGGCTTTGGGGTTCGGCGCCTGGAGATTCCCGATCTGAACTTGAAATCGGACGATGTAACCTTCGACTGGATCGCCATTGGCCGGCAGAAAGGATACGAGCAGAGACCTCAAATCATCATGGAAGAAGAGGGCGGAAACTCGGCAGCCAGCCAATTGACTTGGGAAGAGGAAGTGAGGGCTCGAGAGCTGGAACATCAGGAAGAGCTGAAGCGGGATGCACTGAACCGCCAGCAGATGCTTGAAAAAGAAGCCGAGAAAGAGGCACGGAGAATACAGGAGGAGAGAGAACAAGAGAGGTGAATCGGAATAGGACCGGAAATTGTACAACGGATTAAGCGAATTTTTCTTTGGTGTGTGGTCTTGGCAGGTGGGGCTTGAATGTCCTGACGGCCCGTGAGCATCTGTGGGATTACGACACACAAACGACGCGAACCAAGTCCCGACAGAGGAAAATAGTCCTTGACAGTTGTCGGGGTTTCCGGTAATTTCGAGCAAGAGAGAAACATAGAAACGAACTGAGACGGAAAGCGGGCGTAATTCAGCGGTAGAATGCAAGCTTCCCAAGCTTGACGTCGAG
>CAYMNI010000233.1:0-3802 GCA_964391755.1 uncultured Ignavibacteria bacterium | reverse complement strand
GCTATGTAGAGAAACCTGGCGAATTCTTTGTCTGATTGCCTCTCGAATCCTTCCGATATGTTTGACATGACTGATATGGCTGCCCGTCTGATCTGAGATACCAAGACTCTGTCCCTGCAGAACTTCTCCTTCTTGGTTATGGCATAGATCTGGTTGACCAGTTCTCTGGCCTTGCTCCAAGCAGCCAAATCTTCAAAGCTCTCCACCTTCATCTTCTCTCGAACTCTTACACCTTTTACGCTTTGGACCTTTGGACGCTTTGCCCCTTTGGACTTTTGGACTTTTGACTCTTGAACTCTTGGACTCTTTGACTCTTGGACCTTTGAACCCTTTCTCACCAGTATTTCCGCGGATCGGTAATCTTCCCCTCCACTGCCGAAGCAGCCACCGTGGCCGGACTGCACAGGTAGACTTCGGCGTCCTTGCCCAGTTTTCCCAAAAAGTTTCTGTTGGAGGTGGACAAAAGTACGTCGCCTTTTCCCAGCACCCCATGATGCCCGGAGGTGCACAGGCTGCAGCCGGGATTGGTCACCATGGCGCCCACGCTCATGAATATCTGGTAGAGCCCGGCTTCCAGCATACTGGCAGCCACCTCTCTGGTGGCCGGAGTTATGATCAGCCGAACTTCCGGGTGAATCTTTCCGGCCTTCTTGAGTATCTTCGCCGCCGCCTTGAAATCCTCCAGCCGACCGTTGGTGCAGGAGCCGATAAATCCTTCGTTGAAAGGAGTACCTTCTACCTCTTCCACCGGCTTGACGTTGTCCGGGGTATGAGGACAGGCAATCTGCGGAATCAGCTTATCTATGTCGATTTCCACCTGGTCGACGAAGCCGGCATCCTCATCCGAGGTGACGATCTCAAGATCGTCTCCGCATCTTTGTCTGAGGAATTCCAAAGGCTCTCCGTTAGGCTCGATGAACGCGATCTTGGCGTTGATCTCGGTCATCATGCTTCCCAGGGTAAGCCGTCCTGCCAGTGATAGACTATCGATAGGTTCTCCGCACAGCTCCAGCGACCTGTAGTTGGGTTTATCCGTGCCGATCTTTTTGACGAACTTGAGCGTCAGATCCTTGGCGGATACCGGCTCCTTGTACCTGCCTTCGAAGATCACCTTGATCGTCTCCGGAACCTTAAACCACAGTTTGCCGGAATACCAGGCGGCCACGATGTCGGTGTTGCCCACTCCCGAGGCGAAGCATCCCACCGAGCCCAAGAGATTCATGTGGCTGTCGGTACCGATCACCACGGAGCCGGGCCTGATCATTCCCTGCTCTAAAAGTACGTGTTGACCTATCCCCCAGTGTACGTCGAACAGATTTTTTATGCCCTGTCTTTTGGCGAACTCCCGGCATAGAGCCTGGTTTTGGGCCACCTTCATGTCTTTGGCAGGAGCCTGATAATCGAAGGTGAGCGCGATCTTGCCCGGGTCCTTCACCTTTCCCTTGTTGGTGAATTTGTCGAACTCCAGAACGGCATTGGGTCCGCCGAAATCACGTATGACCGACAGGTCCACCTCCGCCCAGACGCGATCGTTAGCAGAAACGTTCTTTCCCGATGCTCTTGATAGTACCTTCTCGATGATCGTCTTTCCTGCCATGCTTGTCTTCTCCAATCTGGTCTTGTCAAGCCGGGGGTATGTAGCGGAAGGCTTTCGCCTTCCATGATAATCACGGAAACCTGAAAGTCTACTCTACCTCGGAGGTTTATACTCCTGCGCGAACTTTATCCTTTTCGATATTGGTGGATGATCGTACAGCAGAAATTCGATTACCGGCCCTGGGTTGGGATCGGACAGGTTCATGTAGGCCAGTTTCTCCATGGTTGTCACAAAGGCTTTGTTGTTATGGGTCATATCCAGGGCGAACTTATCCGCCTGCCTTTCCATGTGTCTGGAGAATGCCGGAAAGATGGGCATGGTGATTATGCCAAAGACGGTGAATATCAATAATATCAGGGGAAGGCTAGCCACGTCGGCCATATTGTCGATCTTCAGCCTGCTTCTGAATTTGGCTATTACGCCCGGTCCCATCAGGTGGATTATCAGAAACCCGATCGCCATTATGATGGACGAGAAGAGTATTCCCTGCCAGATGTGGTGGAAGAAATTGTGCCCCATCTCGTGCGCCATCACCACCTCGATCTCATCCGTGCTGAATTCCTTGACCAGGTTATCGCCCAGAACGATCCTTTTGGTATTGCCCAGACCGGTAAGCATGGCGTTGGCCTTTTTGGTCTGCTTGCTCATGTCCATGGTAAAGATGTCTTCCACCTCCACGTTGGCCTTGTGCGATAGGTTCACCAGCCTGTCCCTCAATTCGCCTTCGGGCAGGGGCGTGTAGACGTTGAAGATGGGCATGATCAAAATGGGAGCGAGATTGACCAAAACCACGGTGAAGAGCACGAAGACTACCGAAACATAGATCCACCAGGTCCTGGGCGCTTTCTTTAAGGCCAGGTAGATCCCCTCCACCGCGATCAGAGCAATGATAGCCAGAACCACCAGGCTCAGCAACTCCTCGCCGAACCATGCTCCGAAGGTCTGATTGGACAGTTCGAACTTATGTTCCAGCGAGAAACCGTAATAGCTGAATGGGAATCCTACGATGAAGGCGAGTATGAGGAATAGGACGGTGTAAAACGCCACCACCCAGAATCGCTTCCTGGTGATTTTCTCGATCTGCCTGCGCAGAAAAGCCGAGAGTCCCAGGAACAAGAACAGAACCAGAAATAAAACGGTATAACCCTGATCCAAAAAGTAAAGAGTATTTTTCGCATGCTGGTACTTGATTGCATTCTGCAGGCGCTCCTCTTTGTCCAACTGGGTTTGCCTCGCCTGGGCTGGGGTTACACTCGAACTACCGGTGGAAGCGGTAACCTCCGGTTCCTGGTCGGTCTGCGTTTGCGCCGCCACGGGTTGACCAAAATAAATCATGGCCAAAACCGCCAGCAGCACGGGGAACAAGACTCTTTTCATTCTAATCTCCGCCTCTCAGATTACGACAAACGGGATCGGGGTAAATGCTCGATCCCGTCGTTATGATCTTGAGACTTCAGCTTCAGCTTTTCAGCCTGCGAAGGATTTCCTCTGCGACCTTCTTACCCGAAAGAAGCATTCCGCCGAATATCGGCCCCATGCGGTGAGATCCGAATACCGCGTTGGCCGCCATCCCTGCCACGTAGATGTTGGGGTAAGCTTCTTTGGTATTCTCCACCACTTCCCTCTCCCCCATGTCTGCCCACATGGACTTCTCTCCGACGATGTCTCCGGTTGAGGTGAGCAGTTTGGAGCCCAGTTTCTTAACGATTATCTTTATCAGCTCGGTCGGATGACCGGTGGCTTCCACTAAGAATTTTGACCGGATGGTCAAGGGGTCCACGTGCAAGTTTGCCATTTCCACCGCCGACCAATTGAGCACCAAACCACTGATGTTTTCTCCTTCCAGCATCACGTCTTCCACGCTCATCAGGTTGAAGACCCGAGCGCCGGATCTGGTTGCCTGGGAGCACAAGGTGGACACGCATTCGACCGCGTCGGCCGTGTAGTATCCCGGTTGATAGACTCTGTTCCCTATCTCCAACTCATCCAGAATCGTCTTGCCCTCATCTCCCACCACCAGTTCGTTGAACATCATCCCTCCGCCCCACATTCCCCCGCCAATGCTGAGCTTTCGTTCAAAAACCGCCACCTTGGCGTTCTCTCGCGCCAGATAGTATGCGGCACATAGTCCTGCTGGACCTGCCCCGGCTATGGCGACGTCAACGTCTGAATACTCCAGGAACTTCTTGACGAAGCTCTCTACTA
>CAYMNI010000232.1:0-3817 GCA_964391755.1 uncultured Ignavibacteria bacterium | reverse complement strand
TGAACTGGTTCATCCCGGCGTTGGCAAACAGAAGCGTGGGATCGTCCTTGGGGATTAAAGACGAGCTGGGATAGATCTTATGATTTCTCTCTTCGAAGAATTTTAAAAATTTCTCTCTTATCCGGTGGCTTTTCATTTTCGCTCTGCGCTTTGGTTTTTCAATCTTCTTCGGGAATGAGTCCTTTCAGCCATCCTATTTTTACGTCTTTTCGACGGTCAAACTTGGGCACATACGGCTTAATATCCAAAAGCGGCGTGCCGTCGAAGACGTCGATCTCTCCGATCTTCAGAGTGCTTGCCTTTCTCTCCAAAAGTCTCACCACCGAGACTCCCAGGTGATTGGGCCTGTGCGGAGACCTGATGGCGAAGATGCCGTGCAGCTTATCCTCCAGGAAAGGTTTAGCCAGAAGGGAGTAGTCTTTGGACTTGTGGAAGAAATAGACTATCTGAATGTGCGAGAAACCCTCCAAGTCGGTCAGCCCTTCTGCATATTCCTCAAAGACCTCCACGGTTCCCACACCTTCGGGCTTGAAGACCCCCTGAATGGGAATATCCTCCTTCTTATGATATGGAGAATGGATTATGCCGATTGGCTTTAGGGTTATTGTATTCATGGTAACATTAAAGTGCGATCCGTAGGGTATTCGCGACTATAACTCCGTTGATCACCACACACAGTTGCATCTGATTTTTCTGTAGTCAAGACTGAGTTTCTGCCACATGGCTTTCGTTTCTTTGCAGAGAGCCACGCGATCATAATCATATTGCTTCGCTAGATAATCCAGGAGTAAGCGATACATCTTGTATCGAACTGTGAATTCCACTTTCTTGCCCCAGTTGGAAGACTCCGACAGATACTTCAGCCAAGACTTATCGCTGCTTCCGTTAATTGTGCTTTGCAGTCCTCGTAGGGAGCCAAAGGTGATTCTCTCCGGGACGAGGTTTGCGAACAACTGGTCTATGAGTTGTATGTAGCAAGTTTCCCAACTCGGTACTGGAATTAACGGATCGATCCTAATTCTGGTCTCATAGCCAGCCTGTTGTATTCTTCTCGCTGCCTTAATTCGCGTGGCAACTCGCGGCGCGCCTTTTTCCCATTTTCTCGCAACTTCGTCTGTGTTCAGGGTGAAACTCACGATTACCCTCTCGTCGGGGCCAATCTCCAGCAGACTTTTTATATTTGTCGATTTGGTAAGAAACAGGACTTTGTGTTTTGTCTGCTCTTGGAATAGAGAAATGATGAACTTGGAGAAAGGCCTGCCCGAGTTTTCGGCCATCAAGGAGTCTGCCAGTTCTCCGGTGTTTAGTATTTCCTTCGGATGATTCGGTAAGGCTAAAAAGGCTCTCACATGAGACTCGATCTTCGCAAAGTCTTTGATCCTGGGCTTGGCCTTTTCCGGGAGGAATCTCAGGGTGCCCTTAAGGTAACACCAAGAGCAGTCAAATGGACATCCCGTGGCCCACTTCAACTCCAAGAAGTGGGGGCAGACGACGTCGGTTGCCTTAATGGGCAACGGTGTCTTGTCAAACCTCTTGATGATTGAACCGTCTTTGACCTGTCTTAAACTCGTTCGCATATCGGAATTCTTCATTTGTTACCGAACTTGTATATCGGATTCCAAGAGACTTTTCCTGGAATTTTGGTCACAGGCATATCTTCGTCCTTCGCCATGTCATTTAATGCTCTGCGGAGATCACCCGCCAGATAGTCTCTTCCATCAAGGATGAGCACATTCATCAGCCAGTCGCTATAAGCTTGCCTCAGATCTATCGTCTTGCCAGCGTATCTATTGAAAAGGTTTTTCTTGAGTCCGCGCACATCTACTTGAGGCAGTGGCAGGAACATTTGTTCTCCATTCTCCATTTTTTTCGCCTTCTTCATAACGTCTTTCATTATTGCAAGGGCAACAGGATTATCAGTCATAAAAATCAGATAGTAGAAAGTCCTCTCCTGATAGGGATAGTTGATAGACAAGGGATATGCAAAGGATTTGTAGTTCGGAAGATTTTCTCTGTATCTTCTCAGCAACAAGACCTTTTTCTCCTTCGGGACAGAACTCGCGGACATGATTTTCTTAAGGTCCTCCAATCTAAGATCAAGCATTCTGCACACTCTGTCAATAGTACTAGTAGCCTTGGCTTTTCTCTTTGGGTCTGGATGATCAAGATTCGTCAATTCTCCTAAACACCGTTGAAGACCATCGTAGTTGAAATTTAGCAAGATCTCCGTTTTCCCCCGTGACAAGACAGCTTCTATTTCTGCAAACTCGATACCTGAGATCCCAAAGGGGTCTATGAAGAAAAAGGTATGGTGGTTTCCTATCCTGACAAGTATATCAGCCAGATTGTCCAAGAACTCACCTGGGATGTTATCGATTTCCATATCTTTCGCGAATTGAGAAGTCTCTTTTAACAGTTCCTGAAAGTATACTTTTTCTTTCTCGACATTTATCAGTCTCAGTTCATAGTCCCAACCTCTGTTCCGTTTTTGATCCAAATAGAGTTGAATGGCTAGCACAGGAGAACCGGGTACCTTTTTACCGGTCTGAGGGTCGTTGTACCATCCAGGGCCGGCGAAACCATCAACGTAGTAGAGCACCCTTTCTCTGCTCTTGAGCACCGTGGCCCAAGCTGCAAGGTAGTTTCTCAGAATCGCAAGCTTTATTTTAGTCTGTGACGCTATGTCCCACATCTTGGAGGACTATCCCCTTTTTAGGATTGTCAGATTTGATTCTCAGTCTTCGGGCATCAGCATCAGCCTCTCCATCGCTTGCTTTGTAGTGTCATAAGAAAAACCCCGTCTCATCAGCAGACCATATATTCGTCTTCTTGCGACTTCCGGCTCCAATTTCCGATATCGCCTTCCGGCTTTTCTTAGAACCTCCAAGGCAGATTCGTCTTCATTCCGACACAATTCGTTCACTGCCCGGTCAATGATCTCCTTTTGGATTCCCTTCTTCCAAAGCTCCTGTCTCAGCAGTCTCTTCCCCCTCGGTTTGTAAGCCAGCCTTTCCTTTATCCAGGCGACGGCGAATTCATAGTCATCGACAAGATCGTAGCCTTTGAGCTTTTCGATGGTGGATCTGATGGTCTTGTCATCGAAACCTTTCTGCCTGAGCTTGTCCTTGATCTCCTTTTCGGTTCTGCGCCGGAAGGAGAGGAACCTCAAAGCCACTTCCTTGGCCTCGTTTTCGCTTTTTCGGGCCAGGATTTCGGTTATTCTCTTTTCGGTAAGAGTCTCCCCCTTCTCCAATCCGAGCTTGGAGACCACTTCCTCGTCCACACCGAAGATAAACCTGCCGTCGATGAAAATCGATCGCCTTCTGGGGTTTTTCTTCTGAGGCTCGATTTTGGTGATGACCTTTGGCTTCACCGTCAACTCAATAGATTCGGATGTCCGAAAGTCCCGCCGTTGGCGGGACATTTCGGACCTACTTTTTGACCGGCTCCTCTTCTTTCTCCTTTTTCTTCTCTTTAATCAGCCCCAACTTCTCCCTGATCTTGTGATCGATCTGCTGCGCCAGATCCCGATTCTCTTCGAGCAGTTTGGCGGCATTGTCTCTGCCCTGGCCCAATCTTTCGTTGTCGTACGAATACCAGGTTCCGCTTTTCTCGACCACCTGATGCGCCACGCCTAAGTCGACCAGCTCACCTATCCGGTAGATACCTTTTCCGTAGACTATGTCGAACTCCGCCTGCTTGAAAGGCGGCGCCACCTTGTTTTTCACCACCTTCACCCGGGTGCGGGAACCGAGAATCTGATCTCCCTCCTTGATGGAGGATATGCGTCTTATGTCCAGCCTGACCGACGAGTAGA
>CAYMNI010000231.1:0-3819 GCA_964391755.1 uncultured Ignavibacteria bacterium | reverse complement strand
ATCTCCGCAAAGAAGTCTACGTCGCCGTCGAATCTGTCTTTCAGAACCGTCTCAATCCCAGCAATGGGAACATCGGCGCAAGGATGCTCGGCATGTCCCACCAGCTCTGAACCTGCCTCGTCTGGGTCTGCCAATGCCACCCATTTTCTTATGGCTTCCAACAATTCCTGTGGCTCGATGGGTTTTGAGATGTAATCATCCATGCCGACTCCCAGGCAACGCTCCCGATCACCCTTCATGGCGTGGGCGGTCATGGCCACAACGGGAGTATTTCTTCTTTGGTCTTTCATCTCCCGGATGGACCGGGTTGCCTCGAACCCATCCATTTCCGGCATCTGCACGTCCATTAGAATCAGATCGTAGGACTTTCTTTTCAGGGCTTCTACCGCCAGTTTTCCGTTGCACACCGCTTCGACGGAGTAACCGGCCTTCTTCAGCAGCGTCACGGCGAGTTTTTGGTTCATGGGATTGTCTTCGGCTAAAAGTATACGAGTTCTGCGACGTCTCTGCTCCGCCACCGTATGGCGGGTGACTATTCTGGCCGGTTTATGGGTGTTGGTAGCAGTTTGCCGGGTCAGGACGGTGATCATGGTGTCAAAAAGCTGAGACTGCTTTACCGGTTTTAACAGGTATCCGGCACAGCCCAGCGCTTCCAATCGCGCCACGTCTCCGCGCACGCCCATCGAGGTCAGCATAATGATCGCCACGTCCTTGATCTCCGAGTCGGCCTTGATCGCCTTCAGCGTTTCCACCCCGTCCATCTCCGGCATTTGCATATCCAGCAGAACCAAGTCGAAAAGCTTCTCCTGGTGAACGGCTCTTTTCAACGTTTGGATTGCTTCCATTCCGCCTTCGACAGCTTCGGGGGAGCAGCCGAAGGACTCCAGCATTTTCGCCAGAATGGTCCGGTTGGTCTTGTTGTCGTCCACCACCAGCATTCTCATACCCCGAATATCGGGACACGCCACGGGCACATCGTCCGCCGCATCCATCTGTTTTTCTAAAGAAAGCTTGAACCAGAAACGGCTTCCCTTTCCCGGCTCGCTCTCCACGCCGATTTGACCATCCATCATGTCCACCAGCCGTTTGCAAATGGACAAACCCAGGCCGGTACCTCCGTATTTGCGTGTGGTGGAGCCGTCCGCCTGGGTGAAGCTTTCGAATATCCTGCTCTGTTTCTCTTTGGGAATTCCCACCCCGGTGTCGGTTACCGATATGACCAGAGAGACCTTCTCTTCGGTCTCCTCCTCCACCTCCACGCCGATAACCACCTCCCCCTGTTCGGTGAATTTGACGGCATTCCCTGCCAGGTTCATCAGTATCTGCCTGAGTCTTCCCGGATCCCCCCGGAGTAGGGATGGTACCTGATGGTGGATCATGCACGCCAGCTCGATCCCCTTTTCGTCGGCCTTGCGGGCCAGGGTGTCTGCAACTCCTTCTACGGTGACTCGCAGGTCGAATTCGACGGCTTCCAAGTCGATTTTGTCCGCTTCTATTTTGGATAGATCCAGGATATCGTTTAGAAGTTCCAGCAGGGCACGAGCGCTCTGTTTGACCGTAGTGAGATAATCGCGTTGCTCGTCGGTCAACTCGGTATCCAAGGCTATGTCGGTCATCCCGATGACGGCGTTCATGGGGGTGCGGATCTCATGGCTCATGTTTGCCAGGAATTCGCTTTTGAGTCGATTGGCGTCCTCTGCCTGCTTTTTGGCCCGCTTGAGCATCTCCTCGGCCTTTTTGCGTTCGGTGATGTCCCGGCTTACTCCAACCAGTCCCAGCGGCTTGCCCCCGTCGTCGTAAAGCGGGGCTTTGATCGTCTCGAAGTAAATCCTTTGACCGTCCTTAAGGGTGGAGCACTCCTCGCAGCGAATGGGTTCACGTTTGCTCATAACCTCTTCATCGCTCAGATGACACTGGCGAGTAGAACCCGAAGGCAGCACTTCCTGGTCAGTCTTGCCCACTATCTGCGCCTGTGGCAGGTTCACCAGCTCCTCGTATGCCTTGTTGACCAACAGATTACGACCTCGGACGTCTTTGACGTAGACCACGTCGGGAATGGCTTGGATCAAAGTCTGCAGCCGAGCGTTCGTCTCTCTCAATGCCTCCTCCATCTTCTTGCGCTCGGTGATATCATCGGTTACTCCGACAATGCGATGGATCTCGCCCGATTCATTCTTGACGGGATACACCCGATCACGCACCCAACGGATTGAACCATCCGGCCACTGAATCCGATACTCCTGGGTGAATTCGATCTTACCCCGGCCATGCTTGTCAACATAGGCGTTGACCCGCTCGCGATCCTCGGGATGGACCACCTCCAGCCAAGATTGGGCATCATCGTATGCCTTCTCGACCGGCCGACCCCATATCTTCTCGTAGGCCGGACTAACGTAGATGGCGCTGTTATCGGAGGCATCACTTAAGAAGAAACCTTCACCGACGTTTTCAGCAATCTGGCGGAGCCGCTCCTCGCTCGCCCGTACCGCCTCCTCCGCCTGCTTGCGTTCGGTGACGTCTCTGAAAATCGCTCTTGTCGCAACGAATTTGCCGTCTTTCATCCTGGGATTAACGGAACCGCTGGCAAAGATCTCCTTTCCTCCCTTTGTGACAAAAACCACGTCGATATTGTCTAATGTCTCTCCGCCCGCCACCCTTTTAAACAAATCCATACAATGAGAAACCTGGTCTGCTCTCAGAATGTCGGCAAGACTGAGCTTCTTGATCTCCTCGTCGGAATAATCCAAAACCTCCTTCCACTTCTTGTTCACATAAACAAACTTGCCTTTTTCATCAACACTTTGAATCAGATCGCTGGCGTTGTCAAACAAATCTCTGTACCTCTCCTCGCTCTCCCGCAGTCTCTCCTCTGCCAGCTTACGCTCGGTGATATCTATGAAGGCAGCCTGCAATGCAGGTTCTCCCCGGTATTCAATGGATGCACTGAACATCTCTATCCAGCGCACTGTGCCGTCCTTTCGCACCAGGCGGTACTCGTTCCTAGAATTGACCGCATTTCCGGCCATCCGGTCTCTGAATCGGTCCCAGGCCGTCTTGCGATCTTCGGAGTGTATTATCTCTTGTACTCGTTCAGGAGCAAGCGACAGGAGCTCGTCGACGGTGAATCCGGTTATTTCAGCTGCGGCGGAGTTGGCGAAAACCACCCGGTAATCCTGAATCACCGCCAATCCCTGAAGCGACTGTTCCACCAGGGTTCTATGTTTCCTTTCGCTTTCACGCAATGCCTCCTGGGTCTTCTTTCGTTCGGAGATCATGCTCTGGCCGTAGATGCTGAACATGATCAGAGTACACAGCGCCAACGAGCGCATCCAGATTTTGTGGGAATCCAGCGTGAAGATCTCTTCCAACAGGTTTCCCTCTTTGAAGATGAACACGTCCACGGTGGATGCAACCACCCAGTAGAGGGCCCCCAACCCCAGTGCCATCAGAATCATCTTCTTCCACACGCTCATGCGACTGGTTTGTTTCTGCTTCATCCCGGGTTTCCTCCGTTACCTGATGTGGATCTGACAGTCCTCTTAGAATGACGTCAACGCCAAAGCCCTGACGCTTGTGGGCCATATAACCATGATTTCTCGGATATCGATGCGGAAGAAACCGGCAACTGTAGGATTACCGATGATACCCGCCGTCCCCATCCACAGTGTTCATCGGCTCAGAAACCCGACGCTTTAGGCGGAACTTTGGGTTTCGAAGAATGCCTTCCTAAAGCAAGGAGTCGCGTGAGTCGTATACTGATTAGTCGTACTCAGGCACGCTGCTGAATGCACTGATTCTCCCTTGAAAAGGGACACCGCC
>CAYMNI010000230.1:0-3839 GCA_964391755.1 uncultured Ignavibacteria bacterium | reverse complement strand
CCTCTATCCTTTCGGCAAGGTGATAAGCCAAGACGAGGTCAAGCAGGATGAGGCCGTGGAGAATATCGACATCGGCGGCCCCAGCATGCTGAGAGCCGCGGCCAAGAACCACCAGTCGGTGGCGGTGGTGGCCAATCCAGAAAGATACGCCGAAATCATCCGGGAGATGGAGGAGAACAACGGTGCGCTGTCTCTTAAGACCCGTCTGAGCTTAGCTTCGGAGGTATTTCAACATACTGCATACTACGACAGCATGATAGCCGGCTACTTCAAGCGACTGGTCCCGGCAGATGAGGATGGGTATCCCCAGTATCTGACCCTGGGTTGGGAGAAGGTGTACGGCTTGAGATACGGGGAGAATCCTCATCAGAAGGCAGCCTTCTACAGAGACCCGGGTTTCAAAGGAGCCGGCATAGCGCGCTGTGAGATACTCTCGGGGAAAGAGATATCCTATAACAACATCAACGACTTAGACGCTGCCCTGGCCATGGTGGAGGATTTCCCGGACAGGCCATTTGCTGCGGTGCTGAAACATACCAACCCCTGCGGAGCTGCCTGCGGCAATACGCTGGCTCAAGCCTACGAGGATGCTTTGGCCTGCGATCCGGTCTCGGCATTTGGCTGCATCATCGGACTGAACCAGGTGGTGGATATGGAAGCCGCCAAGAAGCTGCACGAGACCTTCTTCGTGGAATGCGTGCTGGCTCCGGGTTACCAGCCGGAGGCGCTGGAGCTGCTGAAGAAGAAAAAGAACCGGAGGTTCTTGGCCTGCCCCGATCTTCTGAGCTCCCGGAAGGTTAAGGAGGACGTGGTCAAGGTCATCAAAGGCGGAGCACTGCTGCAGAGTCCGGACGATTATCAGATAAAAGAGAGTGAGCTGAAGGTGGTGACGAAAGTTGCCCCCACGTCGGAACAGATGAAATCCCTTCTATTCGCCTGGAAGATGGTCAAGCACGTCAAATCCAACGCCATTCTCCTGGCCCAGGGAGAGAAGACCGTGGGAATCGGAGCCGGACAGATGAGCCGGGTGGATTCCTCCAAGATAGCCGCCATGAAAGCAGGCGATCGCGCCAAGGGCTCGGTTTTGGCCTCGGACGCCTTCTTCCCCATGCGGGACGGGGTGGACGCCGCTGCCGAAGCCGGGGTTGTGGCCATCATCCAGCCGGGTGGCTCGAAGGGCGATCAGGAAGTGATACAAGCGGCGAACGAACACAAGATTGCTATGGTCTTTACAGGGATAAGGCATTTTAGGCATGGGTGATACTAGGGTTCAAGGGTTCAAGGGTTCAATAAAAGATTTTCAGGCTAACCACGGCATGATTGACCTGCGAGACTTGGAGTGCCCGTGGCCGACGAAACCATTCCGGAAAGACCTTGATTTCGACTTCTAAATTCGTTATATAGTTGGTGTCGCAATCCCGGATTCCCGGGCTCAAAGATAGAAGCATCCAAAAGATGCACAGGCTCGAGTCTTTTCGGCTCGAAGTCCCTCTCTTAAGAAGAATCATGCTCAGTGACAGAAAGATAATCGTGGGAATCACCGGGGGAATCGCCGCCTACAAGGCTTGCGAGATCGTACGCCGGCTGAAGAAGCTGGGCGCGCAGATCATCGTGGTGATGACCCAAAACGCCCAGAAGTTCATCACACCCTTGACCCTGGAAACCCTCTCGGAGAATGAGGTGGTGTCCGAGATGTTCCCGGAGAAGAAAGTGGTGGGTGTCAGACACGTCAACTTGGCCCAGTGGGCGGATCTGATCCTCATTGCTCCGGCTACTGCCAACATAATCGGGAAGATCAAATCCGGTATCGCAGACGACATTCTGACTACGGTGACCATCTCCACCAAGTCTCCGGTTATGTTCGCTCCGGCCATGAACGTCAACATGTGGGAGAATCCCATCTTTCAGCAGAACATGGAATGTCTCAAGGGCATGGGATACCATTTCATCGAGCCGGAATCAGGCGATCTGGCCTGCGGCACCGGCAAAGGCCGGTTGCCCGAGCCGGAGTTCATAGTAAACCAGGTGGTCAGGCTTCTGACCGGTAAAAAGGACCTGGAGGGCAAATCGATTCTGGTGACCGCGGGCAGGACCCAGGAGCCGCTCGATCCGGTGAGATACATCTCCAACCGCTCCAGCGGAAAAATGGGATATGCCATCGCCGAAGCGGCTCAGAGAAGGGGCGCAAAGGTGACCTTGATCAGCGGCCCTGCCGCTTTGCCGACGCCCACCCAAGTCGATTTCATCAGGGTTGAGACCGCCAAAGAAATGCATACGGCGGTCAAATCGCATTTCACCAAGGCAGACGCACTGATTATGGCGGCGGCGGTTTCGGATTTCACGGGAAGCGTAGTTCCCGCAGGCAAAATCAAGAAAAAAGAACAAAACATGCTGCTCAAGCTCAGGCCAACTGCGGACATCCTTAAGGAGATGGGCAGGCGAAAGGGAAAGAAGATACTGGTAGGTTTTTCGCTGGAAACAGAGGACGAGGTAAAGAACTCCAAGAAAAAGTTAGCAGAGAAGAACCTGGATTTGATCGTGGTCAACAATCCCAACGTTCCCGGAGCGGGATTTGAGGTAGACACCAACGTGGTGACTCTGATCGACAAGACCGGGAAGATCGTCAAGCTTCCGTTGCTCTCCAAGAGAGAGGTGGCCGAGAAGGTGTTGGAAAGGGTAGGCGCTCTGCTGCTGAAAAGCAACAAGAGAAAGTAGGGGCGTTACGGGAATGGGAGTCCCAATGGAGAGAAGAAGGATTATATCAGGTAAGTCAGGCATTCCTGCCTGACCACCCTTTTCTGATTCTAAAAGAAACGCCGATGACACAGGCAAGTGACAGCTACGAGAGAATGCTGCAGGCTTTTGCCTTGACGAGAAATTTCTTCTTGCAGCAGGTGGAATTGGGTTTCGACGAGGTTTACACCCAGGGCAAATCCAAAAAGACGACCATCAAAACCTCAGAAGTGCATTCTCCACAAGCCCTGATGGACTTCTATCATCAGATAAAGGATTGCACCAAATGCCATCTGGCCCAAACCCGCACCAAGTTCGTCTTCGGTTCGGGTAATCCCAATGCCGACTTGATGCTCATCGGAGAGGCGCCGGGCAGAGAAGAGGACCTGCAGGGAAAGCCCTTCGTAGGAGCTGCGGGTCGGCTGTTGGATAGGATGCTGGCGGCAATCCATTTCAAACGGGAAGAGGTATTCATCGGCAATATCTTAAAGTGCCGTCCTCCGGAAAACCGCGATCCCCGGCCGGATGAGATCGAGACCTGCAAGCCGTATCTTTTCGAGCAGATCAGGCTGATTAGACCCAAAATCATACTGGCTTTGGGCAGAATCTCCGCACAGACGCTTCTGGAGACCAAGAGCGCTTTGGGCCAGTTGAGAGGAAAGATCCACGATTGGAACGGCATAAAACTGATGGTCACCTATCACCCGGCAGCCCTTTTGAGATACCAGCAGTACAAGAGGCCCACGTGGGAAGACTTGCAGCTTTTGGAAAAAGAGTATAACAGGCTGCTGGGAAAGAATGATTGACCGCATTTATGACAAAGAAGAACAAAACAGGAGGTTTTTGTAGCCGCACCCTTCAGGGTGCGTGGGGTTCAACAAACGACTCCCCTACAAGGAAGCATCCGTTTAATCCGTCCTACGGACGCCCGTCTGGGCGTTCCATCCGTTGACAGAATCGAGGTAGACAACCATGGCCAATCGCAAAAATCCATCACCACCGGAAAGAATCCCGCCGCAGGCTACAGACGTGGAGCAGGCGGTTTTGGGGGCCATGCTTCTGCAGAAAGAAGCCATCGGAAGAGCGCTGGAGATAATCGACAGGGA
>CAYMNI010000229.1:0-3857 GCA_964391755.1 uncultured Ignavibacteria bacterium | reverse complement strand
ACATGCTGTGGGTCAGCCAGCCCTGGCTTCCCACCAGAATCGACAAGAAGGCCATCACCGAGGTGGAGAGGAAATTCCTAAGCACCCTCAGAAACACCTATTCCTTCTTCGCCCTTTACGCCAACATCGACCGCTTCGATCCCCCCAAGCACCGGGTGACGATGGAGAAGAGGACGGAGCTGGACAGGTGGATCATATCCCGGTTGAATTCACTCGTCCGGGACGTAACGTACGCACTGGATCATTACGATCTGACCCGGGCCGCCCGGCAGATTCAGGAGTTCGTGATAGAGGATCTGAGCAATTGGTACGTTCGCCGAAGCCGGAGAAGGTTCTGGCAATCCGAGGAGAACATAGGCAAGGTATCTGCATATCTGACCCTGTGGGAGTGTCTGGTGTGCGTGTGCAAACTCATAGCCCCCTATACTCCCTTCATCGCTGACGAGCTGTACCGGCAGTTGTGCTGCGGGGTCGACTCGAAACTTCCGGAGAGCGTTCATTTGACCGACTTTCCTCAAGCCGAAGAATCGCACGTCGATAAGAGACTGGAGCAGAAGATGGACGACTTAAGGAGGGTGGTCATATTGGGTCGGGCAGCTCGCAGCAGGGCTCAAATCAAGATCAGACAGCCGCTGGGAGAGATGGTGGTGGCCCTTCCCCAGGCCGACTCATCGGACGATCTGAAGTCTTCATCTCATCTGATCGCCGAGGAGTTGAACGTCAAGCAGGTCTCTTTGTGGGACTCCAACTCCGAGTTGACCGAGCTGGTGGCCAAGCCCGATTTCGGCAAGCTGGGTCCCAAATGGGGAGGCAAAGCCAAGCAGGTAGCAGAGACCATAAAAACTTTAAGCCAAAACCAACTCAGAAAGCTCAAGGAAAAAGGCAGGTTGAAAGTCGACATGGATGGAGTCGAAGTCGAGCTGGAACTGGAAGACGCACAGATATCCGAGACGGAGAAACCCGGATGGGTGGTAGAAGCGGCAAATGAGTATAAGGTGGCGCTCTTTACCGTCTTAACCGAGGATCTGAAAAACGAGGGATTCGCCAGGGAGCTGGTCAACAAGATTCAAAACATGCGTAAATCTGCCGGATTCGAGGTGATGGACAGAATCCACGCGCACATCAAAACCACCGACAGGCTCAACCAGGCCATTAACGCCTTCCAGGATTACGTAAAAAAGGAGACCCTGGCTCAGAAGCTCTCTTTGACCCAAGCCGGGGGAGAGCGTACGGAGGAATGGGACATAAACGGTGAGAAAGCGGTGATCTCCATAGAACGGGTTAGAGTCTAATTGGAGGAGGAAGATGAAGAAAAAGGATCTGGATAAGTACGAAAAACTGCTTTTGATCAAAAGGGCGGAGTTGCTGGAGGAGCTTGGACTTCTGCAGAAATCCGGTCAGAGCACGCTCAAGGATGCAGCCGGAGAGATTTCCTCCTACTCCACGCACATGGCGGATCAGGGCACAGATTCTTTCGAAAGGGAAAAATCGTTTCAACTGGCCTCCAAAAGCGGCAGGTTCCTTCATCACATAGACGAGGCTCTGCGCCGCATCAAGGACAAGACCTACGGGAAGTGCCAGGAATGCGGAAAGACGATCACCACCGCCAGATTGGAGGCGGTGCCTCACGCCAGATTGTGCATCGAGTGCAAGGAGAAGGAGGAGCTGAGGAAAGCCCGGGAGAATCGGTAGGGGGCTCCGCTGCACAGTCCAACCACGTGCATCTTCTTGATGCACCCATAGTGAGGAACGATTTGGCCGACAAAGATGCTTCTTCTTCCCCAGCCAGGTTTGCCTTCATCGCCGCTCTGGCCGTTATCCTCGATCAACTCTCCAAAACCATAGCCGTAAGCCGCCTCTCCTTGGGCCAGGGCATTCCGGTCCTGGGGAACTTCTTCAGATTGACCTTGGTTCTTAATCCGGGCGGTGTGTTCGGAACCCGATTGGGAAGTCAGAATTTCTACACCTTCGTCTCGGTTCTAGCCATAGGGGCCACCCTTTGGTTTTTTTTTAAGGCCAAAACCGACGGCGGCGTCTTCAGGACCGGCCTCTCTCTGGTGCTGGGCGGAGCGATAGGAAATTTGATCGATCGCTTCCGCTTCGGAGAGGTGGTCGATTTTCTGGATTTCGACTTCTTCGACATTAGTCTCCCCGCCGTGAAAATCGGATTCGTCGAGTTCCCCGGATTCTATCTGGACCGCTGGCCAGTTTTCAACTTGGCCGACGGCTTCGTGCTGATCGGAATGGTTTTGATAGTAATCCACCTTCTGTTTTCCACAGAGAAACCCCCGGTCGACAACTCCTCAGTCCCGGTTGATCCATGAAGGCGAATTCCACAAGCAATATAAAGCTCCAAGCCCCACAGAAAGCATCCGGGAAGAGAATCGACGTGTTCCTTTCACAGGAGGGATTGGGTTTGTCCCGGGCCTTCGTTCAGAGGCTGATCCAAGACCATAACCTGTCGGTGAACGGCAAATCCGTCAAGCCGTCCTACCGGATAAGAGGGGGAGAGGAGATTGAAATTACCATCCCCCCCTTGGAAAAGCCCTCTCTTGAGCCGGAGGACATTTCTCTGGAGATTCTGTATGAAGACTCCGACCTGCTGGTGGTGAACAAGAAAGCCGGCATGGTGGTTCATCCGGCAGCGGGTAACTACTCGCATACCCTGGTGAACGCTCTGCTTTTCCACTGCAAGGATTTATCCGGCATCAACGGGGTCTTAAGGCCGGGAATCGTCCACCGGCTGGACAAGAACACCACCGGCCTGCTGGTGGCGGCGAAAAACGACTTGGCTCACCTGGGTCTGGCAGAGCAGATAAAGACTCGAACTCTTCTGCGCGAGTACGTAGCCATAACCTGGGGACACATGCCTGCTGAAGAGGGAACCATAGAAGCTCCCATCGGAAGAGCTATCAAGGATAGAAAGAAGATGTCAGTAACCCAGCTGAAGGGACGTGAATCTCTAACCCAGTACAGGGTTCTGGAGAGATTCGATCTGTGCGAGATTTTGTCCATCCGTCTCAAAACAGGAAGAACTCATCAGATCAGGGTTCATCTCTCTTATCTGAATCATCCGGTTTTGGGCGACCCGGAGTACGGCGGCAGGGAGAAGTGGATAAAGGGCATTCATGACCGGGAGCGTCCTTTCGCCCAGAAACTGCTGAGCACCATCGACCGGCAGGCCTTGCACGCCAAGAGACTGGGCTTTGTTCATCCAAGGACGAAAGAGTACACAGAGTTCAGTTCAGAAAACCCTGCGGATATAGAGACTATCTTGAACCTTCTGCGCAGGTAGTCAAATCCCATCTCCGATTCAGTTGTTTGCACGCCACTCCTCCGACCGATCCATTCATTTGTTGACGAATACAGTCCTTGACAAAACCACTAAGTATCTCCATATTGTTGTATTGCTTACAGACGAAGTACTCACTCCAAACTCTTGAGGAGAGGTGGTAGGAGATGAAGCGCTGCATATTTATTTCAGTGATTCTGACGGCTGCCATTCTGGTTGCACGGCAAGCCGGTGCCGAAGGTCAAATATGGGGCAACGACGTGTTGGTTCATCAAGCCAATTATATTTACGGTTTCGGGATGGACCAGGCGGACAAAGACACTCTGCTTTTGGTGGTCACCGACAGCAGCACTACGAGTTTGAAAGATACTCTTTACGTCTATCGCTCCACAAACGATGGGCAAACCTGGAGCAACGTCAGGGTGCTGATCTCGGGGGGCGATAACGTGCGTATGGGCAAGTCGGACATAATCGCTGCCAAGGGAGACTCGAACTTCGTCTTCGTGTTCTTCATTTACAATGGGAAACTGTACTACAACAGGTACGACTACAGCAGCGTTTCCGG
>CAYMNI010000228.1:0-3875 GCA_964391755.1 uncultured Ignavibacteria bacterium | reverse complement strand
CGGAATTCAGGGATGGATATGCTGGAGACGACCGACACGGGCCTAGTGCTCTGGAGGAACATCTCCATGGCTTTCGTCAGAAGCGATTCCACTTCCCCTGACAGCTTCCGATCGGGAGGAATACCCTGCGTCTCCAGGACACTTTGCCTGTCAGGCTCAATTTGATCTGCCGGGATGTTGATTATTTCTCTCATACATCTATATGCGGCAAGGTCTGCATACCGTGACCATGAGCTTCCGTCTGCATAAGCTTGGTCAGCTCGCTTCTGACGCTCTCCGGCAACCTGGAAGGGACATACTCGCTGATGAGCCTCTCCACCTCCCGATGCGCCCGCTCGGTAAGGCTCACCCTCCCCTCCTCCTGCCATCTGGTCCTGGTGGCCCGGTCGATCACCGGTCCCGGAAGATGGAATTCCTGGTTCAAGTAGCGCAAGGTGTGTTCGGAGATCAACAGATGCTTGTCTTTCAGAAGCTCCTCAAATCTGGGAAGTGACGGGAAATCCTCTCTAGCTTCGATACCTTGGATCATGCGGAGAACCATCCCGCAGATTTCGTTGTCCAGAACCAGCTTCTCCAGACTCTGACAGCTCTCGAAATCCAGCATTCCGGGGCCGGATATGTTGTTGATTCCCGACAGGGCTGCCAAAGTCGCTCCCATGGAGGATTCCAGTCCCGACTGGGCGTCCAATTGCTTGGCGTCGCTCAATGATATGTAAGCCTGGGTGGGCATGCCCAGATCTTTGCCGATCTCGTTGTAGGCGCAGTCTATCATCATGGTCTCTATGGCTCCCATCGGAGTCGTTTCATAACGAACGTCGAAGATGGCCGGCGAGCCACCGTAAAGCATTGGCGTTCCCGGATTGGCAAGCTGACCTATCACCACGCCGCTTAAGGTTTCCGCCGTGTGCTGAACCAACGTTCCCACCAGGGTTACCGGCGCCATGAATCCGGATAACGGCATGGAGACGAATTCCACGGGAATGGAGTATTCCGAGCAGTCGATCAGATTCTGCGACGTCACGTCGCTCCACTTAAGAGGCGAGGTGGGGCAGCAGGAAAAAATGGTAAGGGGTTTGGCTGCCAATTCCTCCTTCGTCCCGCGAACTGCAAGCTGCAACTCCTTCATGATCCCGAATGCATCGATGGTGAAAGCTCCGGTAACCACCGGCTTCTCGCACAAAAGCAGCGAAAGGTAGAGACGATAGGAGTCGGAAATCTTCTCGTGCACATCGGCAGGTATGAATGCCGTGGCCTGAGAGGCGATGTGATCCAGCCGGCTGACCAGCTTGGTGTATTTCACGTAATCTGCCGTGGTAGGCCTACGAATCCGGTTGGTGAGGTAATCCAAAACGTTCAGCGCGGCAGAGCCGGGGGTGAAGTAAACGTTGTCTCCGGAAAAATCATGGGTCTGATTGCCCAGCACGTCATGGAGCTTGAAGGAGTGCGGAACCATCTTCAATGCCCGGTCGATGATCCCATCGGTGAAAAGGACGTGAAACCGTTTCTTATCGACCGCAGCGCCGTGGTCCTGTAGCATGGAGAGTATCTTCTCGTTGTGGACCTCCACGCCCAATATGCAGAGAAGTTCCCTCGCCTCGGCGATTATCCTTTCTTTAAGCTCATCGCTTAAGAATCTCACTGTTGGTCTCATGGTCTTTTTCCTTTTTAATCTCAGAACATCATGTTATCTTACATCAAATAGTCAGATAATGCAAGAGAATATCACCAAAGAGACACTCCTAGCCTCTCTGGCTGAATCGATGTCATCTCCACTCAATCGGCACACCGGTTGGACTGAATCTTAAACTCGGATTTGCGAAACAAATCGCTTGACAATACGTAAGTACTTACATAAAATAACCTCTCCGAACACTGACGTTCGGACGCAAGGAGGTTTTGGTATGGATGTTATCAGGCAACTTGGCCCGCTTGCTTTGGCCAGTCGTTTCAGGCGGTTGGCAGACTGGCTTTACCGGGATGCCCCCCGTATCTACCGCGAAATGTCCGTCGATTTTGAGCCCCGCTGGTTTCCGCTGTTCTATCTTCTGAAGGAATCTAGCTCTGTGCCGGTAACCGAGGCGGCATCGGCTCTAGGATTCAGTCATCCGGCCATCAACCAGATTGCAGGCCAGATGGCCAAGCGGGGATTGCTCGAATCGGTCAAGGACAAAAAGGACGAACGCAAGCGTCTCTTGCGTCTGACCAGAAAGGGAAGGGCGGCTCTATCGTCGTTAGAGCCGATTTGGGCAGACATAGAAGCTGCGGCCAGCGAGCTGGTGAAGGACGCCGGAGGCGATTTCCTGGCCGCGGTCGGCCGAATGGAGGACGCGCTGACCGAAAGAGGAATGTATGAGCGGGTCATGCGCCGGTTCAAGACACGCCAACTGGAGAAAGTGGAGATCGTCGACTACAAGCCACAATTCAAAAGTTATTTCAGATCGTTGAACCTCCAGTGGCTCAGACAGTACCACTCGGTGGAAGAGATCGACGAACGTTTGCTTTCCGATCCCCATGGGAAAATCATCAAAGCCGGGGGATTCGTCTTCTTCGCTCGGCTTGAAGGGAAGATCGTCGGCACCACTGCATTACTTAAGCAAGACAAATACACCTACCAGTTGACCAAGATGGCGGTCACCAGGGAAGCCCGGGGACAACAAGTGGGCAAAAAACTTGCGATTGCAGCGATTCAACGCGCGAAGAGACAAGGCGCCCGGCGACTGGTTCTGCTCACCAGCCCGAAGTTGACCGCGGCATGCAGCCTCTATCGCTCCTTGGGCTTCGTTCAACTGTCCGGAGTACAGAAGTGGGCGACTCACTACCAGCGCGAATCAATAGCTATGAGTTTGGATTTGAAGACAAGGAAACCATAACCATCAAACAGGAGGTGTCATGTCGGTATCATCTCTCCTTACCGCCAGGACAATGTGCTTCTCTTTGATAAGAGCACGGGCATTGGTGCTTCCGATCGCAGCGCTGGTGCTTATCTGGCTGCTCCCTCTCAGCACCTGGGCACAGGCGCCTGCGACGGAACGTCCCGACAGGGTGATCGATGCAAAGATGCAATTGGAGGTTATCGACAGCGTGACCCAGGCGTTGAACGAAATCTACGTCTTCCCCGACGTGGCCAAGAAGATGGAGAAGCATCTTCGTCAACAGTACAAGAAAAAGGTATATAAGGACATCACCAGCCTGACCGAATTCACCAATAAGCTGACAGAGGATTTGTGGGAGATCAGTAAGGATGGACACCTATGGGTCAGATTCGCCTCCGACGAGTTGCTGGCGCGATTTCAGGGGGATACCTTAACCGACGAGGCGAAACAAGAAGAGCTGGAGCAAAGACGCAGAGACAACTTCTGCTTCAAAGAGCTCAAAATTCTTGAGGGCAACATCGGCTACGTTGATTTCCGGTGTTTCTCCGAGGCTACCGAGGCTGGTCCTACAGCCATTGCAGCCATGAATTTCTTGGCCTACACCGACGCCATCATCTTCGATGTGCGGCAAAACGGTGGTGGCAGTCCCAGCATGATTCAGCTCATTACCAGCTACTTCTTTGACGAACCGGTCCATCTAAACAGCTTCTATGTGCGCAAGTCTGATTCGACCCAACAATTCTGGACCCAGGCATGTGTACAAGGTCCGCGAATGACTAACGTCGATCTCTACGTGCTTACCAGCAACTACACTTTCTCCGGGGCTGAGGAGTTCACCTACAATCTCAAGAACATGGAAAGGGCCACCATAATAGGCGATACCACCGGCGGCGGAGCCCACCCCATTGACATAAGGCTTTTTGAGAATCTGAATTGCGGAATATCGCTACCTTTTGGACGGGCGGTCAATCCCATTACCGGAACCAATTGGGAAGGCACTGG
>CAYMNI010000227.1:0-3897 GCA_964391755.1 uncultured Ignavibacteria bacterium | reverse complement strand
CTGGGCCAGCCATAGTTGACGTCGCCCCGAACGTGCTTGCTGGACATGACGTCGTAGGCTCCGCCGTATGCTTTGCGGGTGATGACGGTCAGCTTGGGCACCGTGGCCTCGCAATAGGCATACAACAGTTTGGCCCCATGCTTGATGATCCCACCGAACTCCTGGGCCGTTCCGGGCAAAAATCCCGGAACGTCCTCGAAGGTGACCAGCGGAACGTTGAAAGCGTCGCAGAAGCGGATGAATCTGGCCCCTTTTAGGCTGGAGCTGATATCCAGCACTCCGGCCAGCACCGCCGGTTGATTCCCCACCACGCCCACGGATTTGCCTCCCAGCCTGGCAAAACCGACCACCAGATTGGGAGCGTAATGCTCGTGGACCTCCAGAAACTCACCGTGATCCACCACTCTTTTTATCACGTCTCTTATGTCATACGGTTTGTTGGGATTCTCCGGAACCAGGGAGTTCAAATCTTCGTCTGCGCGATCTACCGGATCGGTGCATTCTATCGCCGGCGGTTCCTCCATGTTGTTCTGGGGGATAAATGCGAAGAGTTTCCTTACCAGATTGAGAGTCTCCACCTCGTTCTCGCCCACGAATTGCGCCACTCCGGACTTGGCCGCATGCACCTCAGCCCCACCCAAATCCTCGTAGGTCACGTCCTCGTGGGTGACGGTCTTGACCACGTTGGGCCCGGTGACAAACATGTAAGAAGTATGCTTCACCATGAAGATGAAATCGGTGATGGCAGGTGAATAGACCGCTCCGCCGGCGCAGGGACCCAAGACCACCGAGATTTGAGGGATTACCCCCGAAACCAGGGTATTGCGAAGGAAGATATCCGCATATCCTCCCAGGCTCTCTACTCCCTCCTGGATTCTGGCTCCGCCGGAGTCGTTTAGACCTATGACCGGAGCGCCCACTTTGAGTGCCGTGTCCATGATCTTGCAAATCTTCTCCGCGTGAGTTTCGGACAGCGATCCGCCGAATACGGTGAAGTCCTGGGAAAAAACGAAAACCAGTCTTCCGTCGATGGTGCCGCAGCCGGTTACCACGCCGTCGCCTAAATACCTATCCTTATCCAGTCCGAAATCCCGGCAGCGGTGCTGGACGAACATGTCGAACTCCTCGAAGCTCCCCTCGTCCAAAAGCAGGTCCAGTCTCTCCCGGGCGGTGAGCTTACCCTTCTGGTGCTGTGCATCGATGCGCTTCTGCCCGCCTCCCAGCTTGGCCTGCTCTCTTAATTTCTTGAGACGCTCGATTTTTTCTTCTTTAGACATGGTCCACACACCTGCTCAAAATAATTTAATGGTAAAAAACATCCAGTCGTGCGCACCCTGAAGGGTACGGCTACATCACACCCAAATCCCGTTCCTACGAATAAACATCCGTTACTTCAAATCCCACTTCTTTTGCTTCCAGTTTACCGAGCTTCACCTTCAAATCGTGATCAAAGGCCAAGAGCCAGCCTTCCTCGGAACACATCTGCAGAAATCGCTTTTTCTGCTGCATGGTCTCCCGTGGATACAGATCCACGGCCGCCACGTAGGGTATTCTCAAATGATAGGTGGAAGGTATGATATCACCCGGCCAGATTATTTTGCCGTCGCCGTCTTCGATCAACACGGCCTGATGACCGGGAGTGTGCCCACCTGTGTTGATCAGCTTCACCCCGTCCGCTACCTCATCTTCTCCATCTATCAACTCCAACAGCCTCTCCTGCTCCAATAGCTTGAGGTTGGAGGTAAAGTAGGTGGCAGAAGTTCTCTCGTCCGGCTGCATGGCCTCCATCCATTCCTTAAGCTGCACCACATGCCGAGCATTGGGGAAGCGGGGGAGCTTTTTGCCATCTTTATCCAATTTCACCACTCCGCCCGCATGATCTGCATGAAGATGGGTCAGCAGCACCAGGTCGATATCCTCCGGTTCGACGCCCGCCTGAGAAAGACCTTTCTCCAGGTCGGATGGTCTATCCACACCGAACATCTTCTTCTGCCTCTCACTTAGAGCATCGCCTATGCCGGCGTCGATTAAGATGTTCTCCCCGTCCGTTTTCACCAGAAGCAGGTTGATGTCCAGCTTCACCAGATTATCAACGTCCGGCGGATTGAACTTCTGCCAGATGATCTTGGGAACCACTCCGTACATGGCTCCGCCGTCTATCCTGAAGCTATTTTCCAAGATAGAGAATATTTCGAAGCTTCCGATTTTCATTCCGCACACCTTAAGTTCAATTCAAAATGCAAAATTGTATTAGCACATCTCTTGGTGCGAGGTTTTCCTTTTTTAATTTTGATCTGCAATTTTGCCCAGACGCCCATACGGGCCCGTCTGGGGGCAAGCGTCTGCTTGCACTTTGCTTTTTGCATTTTAAATTTGACTCTCATCTCAAATAGCTTGCTGCGATTACCAATCTTTGAACCTCAGATGTTCCTTCATAGATTTCCGTGACCCTCTGGTCCCTGTACAGCTTCTCTATTTGCGAGAATTCTCCGATATAGCCATAGCCTCCGTGTATCTGCATGGCTTTGTTGACACAGAAGTTTGCCGTCTCGGAAGCAAAGAGCTTGGCTTGGGCAGCAGCCAGACTTACACGTTCGCCTTTATCTTCCATTATGGCGGCTTTATAGGTAAGAAGCCGGGCGGCTTCCAGCTTAGCGCTCATATCCGCGATCATCCACTGAATGGCCTGAAGCTTGGCGATGGGCGCACCGAACTGCTCCCTTTCTTTGGCGTACTTGACCGATTCATCGAAAGCTCTCTGGGCCAACCCCACCGCTTGTGCGGCCACTCCGATCCTGGCACCGTCCAAGGTTTTCAAAGCCATCTTGAATCCTTTTCCCGCTTCACCCAAGAGATTTGATCTGGGAACTTTTACGTTCTCTAACTTCAGCCTTCCGGTAGTCGCCGTGCGCATGCCCATTTTCCATTTGAGTTTCTCCGAAGAAAATCCGGGCGTTCCCTTCTCCAGCAGGATCGCCGAGACTTTGTCCCTTTCGCCTTCCTCGACGATTTTGGCGAACAGCACCACCAGATCTGCCACATCACCGTGCATGATGAAGATTTTTTCACCGTTTATAACAAAATGGTCTCCGTCTATTTTGGCGGTGGTCTGCTGGTTGGCTGCGTCCGATCCGGCATTGGGTTCGGTTAGGCCAAAGGCTCCTATGATCTCCCCGGATGCCATCTTGGGAAGGTACTTCTTCTTGTGCTCCTCGGAGCCGAAAGTCTCGATGGGATAGGAGGCCAAGTTGTCTACCGCCATTATGAGAGCGGTGGCGGCATCGAACCAGGATATCTCTTCAATCAATGTCACGTATTCGATCTTGCTCTTTGCACCGCCTCCATACTCCTTGGCCAAGGGATAGGCCATAAACCCGGCCTTAGCCATTTTCTTAAACAAATCGAGAGGGAATTCTTCTTCTCTCCGGTCTAACTCTGCCGAGATCGGTGCAATCTCTTTCTGACCGAAATTTTTGGCCATGTCTCTAACGGCCTGCTGACTCTCCATCATGTTATAGGTCATGATTCCTCCGGTTCCGTTTTGAGGTTAGCTGCTTTTCCATCATTTTCGTTGTAAAGGTGCGAATCAAAGCCCGAAAAACAATGCAACCCTATAATTAATGGATTTTTCAGCCGGATTCAACAAGAAAATGACGGTTGGGGGAAGATTCTGTCGCCTGCCGAGGGGCAGCGAAGCGGGCCATTTGCGGCCGAGGAGGGGGCTGTCGGAATTCCAGTCGGACATCGGTTGATCGCTGGCAGCCGAAAATCGGGGAAATCCCGACTGGAAAAAAGGAATTCAGGAGGAACAGGGACTAGAGGATATTCTCCTCCTTTTTTCTCTTGTCGACCTCGTCCTTCACATATTGTATGGCCTCGGTCGTAGTGGTTCCCGGA
>CAYMNI010000226.1:0-3923 GCA_964391755.1 uncultured Ignavibacteria bacterium | reverse complement strand
TTGTCTCGATACTGGATCATCTGCGCTCCGCCCTCTATGGCATCGGCTACAACCTCTTCGATATCTCTGTCCCCACATAGCTTTTTGTCGGCTATAACGTATAGTTGTACCTTGTAAAGCAGTTCGGCTTTTTCCATACTAAAATCCCTTATAGCGCGCGACTGCCTGATATCCCCTGTTTGTACTGCCTGGCAGATCCAACCAGCCAGTCGAACAGAGCCTTGGAGCCTTTGTCCTTCATCAGCTCCGGATGCCATTGCACGCAGAGAATCGCATCCTCGCCTTTCGGCTCGATTCCCTCAATCACTCGGTCCTTCTCGGACCAGGCTATGGCGGTAAAACCCGGAGCCACCTTTTTCACCATCTGATGATGGCTGGTGTTCACCATTGCTCTGCTTTTTCCAATTATGCCGAACAGCCGACTGGTTTTCCCGACCATGACCGAATGTCTTTTCTTGTAGACGGTGGAGCCACCCAGAGTGTGGTCCAGAAAGGACGGCTCCATGCGAAAATCCTGGTACAGGCTACCACCGAAAGCCACGTTCACCAACTGCATCCCCCTGCAGATGGCCAGTATGGGTATCCGGCGAGCTCTGGCCCTTTTCACCAGCCGTATCTCGAATAAATCTCTTTCCCGTGTCACACTCAGGTTGTTGACTTTTCTTCTCTCACCATAGAAGACCGGATCGACGTCGTTCCCTCCGCTTATCAGGAGCCCGTCCACCAAATCCAGGAGCCGATCCGCCAGATTCAGTCTCTTCGTGTTGGGGAAGGACACCACCGCCCCGTCTGATTTCTCCACCGCTTCGTAGTAGCTCCTTTTCAGGTAGTCGAAGGCGTAAGCGGTGGGAAATTTTCTCTTCCGATCCGCATGCTCCATCGAGCTGCTAATGCCGATGATAGGAACCTTAGCATATTTTTTCATTGTCAACTCCGGGCATAATCGCAATCTGTCGACCTAGAACGCATAAAGTATGCTCAGATGAAACCTCCCCGTATCCGGGCTTTGCCTGATGGGCAGCTGTCTGCCGTAGTCTATCCGTAAAGGTCCCACCGGCGTGAAGAATTGAATTCCCAAACCGGTCGTGGTCTTGAAACCACCCAGCTTTACCTGTTTGACTCTCTCCCAGAGATTCCCCACATCCAAAAACAAAGTATACCCAAATTTCCAAAACAACTCTCTCCGGTACTCAACATTTCCCACGATCATCACCAGACCGCCGGCCGGATCGCCTTCTTCATCTGTCGGTCCCATGCTGTTTTCTTTGTATCCTCTCATGGTCGATGCGCCTCCCATGTAGAACCGATCGAAGGTCGGAATCTCCTCCCCCTTGGTCAGCCCGGTGGCATAGCCGAATTCGATCCGGGTGGCCAGAACGTGCACCGCGCTTCCCCTGCCCAGATGATTATATCTGGACCAGGACAAGCCGGTTTTGAAGAAGTTGTTATCCCCACCCAAAAAACCCCCCACGTATTCCGTGTAAAGCTGGGTAAAGGATCCATCCAGAGGAATGAAGACGTTGCTGCGGGTATCGTATTCTCCCCACAAACGCAGCTTGCGACGGACGTTTATTCCCTGTTCCTCCTTGTAAGTCTCCAGTTTTCCGGAAGGTATGCTGTAGATTTTGACCTCCTCATAACTCCCGGTAAGCCATATTTTGGTATGTTCGTCGGCCTCACGACTGAAGTTGGCATTCCCACCATAGGACTCAATCCGGTACTCCTGCAACATGCTCTTCAGCCCGGGCTCATAGTAGAGATCAAAATCGAAAACGGTTCTGGTGTTAAAGAACCACGGTTCCACGAATCTGGCGGTGAACCGGTTGGAGAGCCGCTCTATCTCCGGCACCACCTTGAAACCGTAGTAGGCGGAAAGTCCGATCTTGCGGGATGTGCCCCACAGGTTTCTGTTTCCCCACTCGCCGGTCAGATCCACGGTCAGATATTCCTGTTTATTGGCGGTCAGCGGCTGGTTTTGCGCCAGCTCCATTTTAGCTCCGACATAGTTGGGTCTTTTCTCTATGACCTTCAGTGCGAAATCCGGCTTGGCGGGCTTTTGCTCCACGTCTTTGGCCTTAAGCGAGATGTAGTTGAAAAGACCCGTGGAGTAGACCCTCTGCTGGCTGTCCGTGATCTTCTCCCGGGAGTAGACCTCCCCCTCCTTGATGGTCAGCTCCCGGCTGGCCACGTTCTGGTGAGTGGACCTCAGTCCTTCGTACGTCACCTTCCCGAAATAGACTTTTTTGTCCGGGTTCACCTCGAAGGCCACGTCCGAAGAATAGGGGTCGTGTCCTTCGGAAATCACCAACTTGACTTCTGCGTAAGGATAACCTTTGTTGGCATAGTGGGTTTTTATGTTGAAGGCCGCGTCGTAAAGCTTGCTCCAGTTGAAAGGATTTCCCGTTCTCAGTGGTTTGATTTCTTTGCTGGTCTTCTCCCAAAACGTAGTTAATCCTCCTTTTGCTACCACGTTTCCCAGCCTGGTCTGCACGCCCTCGCTCACCCGCACTTTGACCTGACATGAGCTCTCTGTCTTCTCTTCCGCCTCCACTACACATTCCGCGCCGAGGAATCCGTTGACGTGGTAGAGGGAATCGATTGCCGCCTTGTCTATCTCCGCCTTTTTGGGGCTGAATCTCCTTTTCTTGAAAAGGTTGTACCATCTGTTTTCCTTCAGAGTCATCTGGTCTTTGATCTTGCCGTCGGCGAAATAGGCGTTGCCCTCCACGGTTATCTTCTCTATGATCAGCCTGCCGTTGGTGGCTCCCCAGGCAGTCGTCGCCGCCAGTGACATACACAACCAAACGAAAAAGGTCGACAGGAAAGAATTCCAGTGGTTGTCGGCCTCAGATGCGATGGTAACCCGCAATTCTCAATACTCCCAGTTTAAGTTTAATCCCAGATGGAACAGGCCCAACTTGTCTTTGCGTCCCTCCAAGAACAGGTGCTTGTTTAATCGGTATTCCGCCCCCGCCTCTTGGCCGCTCGACTGAGAGAGACGCCTGGTGTAGCTCAAATAGAGCTTATCCGAGAGATACTTGCCCACGGTAATCTGAGCATCGGCCAGTCTGAAATTCTCGCTCCAGTCGGGAACTATCTCAAAGGTCTCCACTCCCAGCGTCTGACCCGCGATGTTCTCCAATAGCCTGCTGCTGTAAGCGCCGCCTAAACTTTTGACCACTCTCTCTTGGAAGAGACTTCCCACTCCCCCCGAATCCACGGCACCCAAGCCCCGCTGGAAGGCAAGAAGTTCTATTACGTCTTCGCTGGAATAGGGCGATCCGGATGCCGGTTGGACCTCCGGCTCGGACAGCGTACCGGTGATGGTCAACTCAATCTCGTTGGATGAGCCGGTGCTCAAAAGACCGGTACTTCCGGAGGATCCGGACGAGCCGCCCCAGAGCCTGGTTGATACCCGCAAATCGATGGAAGGATCGATCTTATCTAAGTTGTCGAAGTAGAAGTAACCCTCCTCTATTCTGAACTTCGTGCCGTAGAGAAAATACGTCCCCCGGATGACTTCCATGTTGCCTAAGGGGATCAACTGGCCCGCCTCGCGCAGCACCAGAACATCTCCTGCGAATTCCAGGTTAACGTCGTCGTTTATTATCCAGCAGTTATTCGTCACGGAGACGTCTAAGTTCCAATCCCACAACTCCTCTGCGATTTGGGGCGAGTAGGCGAAGGAACCTGATTTGCTGCTCGAAAAAGGCTCGCGGTAAAACAGCTCGGACAGCGACACTTGGGCGGCGACCAGCGGCGGTAATTGGCCGGTTATTTGTACGGTCGCGTCGGCCGTGGCGGTCAGATCGCCTTGCCAGGCCGTCAGCGGGCCCTCGCCGTGCAGCGAAGCGGAAGTGGTTCCGGTCGCGTTCAGTCCGAGCAGATCGGCCAGCACGCGGCCGTGCGGGTCGTGCAGCTCG
>CAYMNI010000225.1:0-3927 GCA_964391755.1 uncultured Ignavibacteria bacterium | reverse complement strand
CCTCCTCCATCCCTTCTATCTGTTCCCCCAGTTTCTCCAGCACCACAAAGTAGTTGTCGACTATGGCGTCCAGCAGGCAGTATGCCAGGTAATCCGGTCCCATCTTTCTGACGCGGCCTTTGCCGCTTCTAATTCTCTCTCTTAAGGGATTGAAGATATCCCCCTCCCTTTCCTGAAAAGAGAGAACGAAGTTTGAGCCCAGGATTACGCTCACTTGCTCAGCTCGGATTTCATCATCGTTCTCATCACAATAAAGCATCTTCAAAACGATAAAGATGTAATCGTCAAAATCCTCCATCTTGGGGCGCTGTTCGGTGTTTAAGATATCTTCCAAAACAAGCGGATGCAGGTTGAAATTCTTCCCAATCTTTTCCATAACCTCGATGTCGTGCAGCCCGTCTATGTTAACCCAGGTCACAGTGGGCAGATCCTTGAACGGAAAACACTCCTCGACGGTCTTGGGCTCCTTCTCCTGAAGTTGTGCCTCGTCGTAGTCGATGAGCCCGATTTTCACCTTCTCGATCTTCTTTTTCCCGATGTGAACTAAGGTTCCGGGAGAAAGCCCGATTTTCTTGGATACCTTTTTGATGAATCTCGGCATCAGAATTTACCTCCCTCTGAAGTTATCGGACGAGAGTCACGAATCTCCCTTTGTATTTTCAGCTTTCCCCCTTACTCGTACGTCAAACTGCGGCGTTCGCACCAGGCTGACGTCCGTGGTGGTGGAGGCGATGACCGCCCGGCCTTCGGTTTTGTCAAATTCATCGATCACCCGGGCGAAGATCTTGTCTTTGGTGCTTCGTCGCCTCTTGTAGTCGACCACGTAGCGCAGGGTGAATTCCATCCAGTTGTCGTTGGCCGCCATGGTAATCATGGGCTCCACTCTTTCGTCTTCGATCTTGTACTTCTTCACCATCGACTTCCAGGTCTCCTGCGCCCACACGGCATAATCCCCCACGATCTCTTTTAAAATCCTCTGGAGGATTTCTCTGACCAGCCGCTGATCGCTCCCGTATTTCACCGGAAGGCTGATCTCGTCCCACAGAAACGGGAAATCGGCCGAGTAATTGAACACCGGTTCCTTGAAAACGAAGCTGTTGGCGATGCGCACGATGCGCCCGTTGTACAGATCGCCATCCACCCACTGGCCGCATTCCATCAGAGTGGTGCGCAAAACGCCGATGTCGATCACGTCTCCCCTTATTCCCGCCAGTTGAATCCGGTCCCCGGTTTTGTAGAAGTGTCCGAAGGAGACCGCTACGAATCCGGCAATGCTGGTTATAACCTCCTGCAGGGCAAAGGCCACTCCGGCTCCGGCTATGCCCAGTGCCACGTGGATGCCGCCCAGCTTGTCGCTGAAAAGGGCCACCAGAAACAGAAGCCCCAAAAGATAGCCGATGAAGGCGAGAAACTTGCGCGCCCGATAGCGGGTGTCGGAGTCTTTGATCCAGCGGGAGGAGGAGCGCTGAAGGAAACGGATCAGCACGCTGATTAACAGAATGCCGATGGCTGCGAATATGATCTTACCCACGGTTGGATCAAGAAGCCATTTTTTAAGAAGATCCTCCATGTTCGGTCCTCCGATTCTGAGTTAGATAAGGGCAGGCTGCCATGATTAGCGGCCTCCTCCTGTCAGTCAGTCGCCGGGCGATTCGACAAAAATCCCCGTTTGCTCTCATCCGAACTCAAAGTCATCCCCGCTGTGAAAGGAAAATCACCAACACCAGAAGTAGCAGCAGGATGGTCCAGATGGCGATGGCCCTTCTGGTGGCTTTCTTAGCCCTTTTTTCTTCCCACCAGGTCAAAGGTCGGATTCCCCTGGCCAAAAACGTCACCACCCCCGCCAGATTGATGCAGATTAAGTTGACCAGAAGCAGAAGCAGAGCTCCAATAGCCATATCCCACCGGCCGGCCCCGGCCAACATGCCCAGGGTGACCAGCGGCGGAAGCAGCGCCACGGCCACCATCACGCCAATAAGAGCACTTAATGCGCCAGTGGTTAACGATAGGGCAGCTGCGCTGCCGGCAGCCAGTGCCAGAATTACGTCTCCCAACCCCACCTGGGTTCGGGAGAGAATCTCCGGAACCTTGGGGTCCAACTGCATGAACCATCCCAACAGAAAGGAAAGGACCAAAGCCACGACCATTCCGGCGGCATTGCTCTTGGCCGCTCGTTTTGCCAGACTGACGTCGCCTAAGGTGGTGGCCAAAGACAAAGCTACATTCGGTCCCAGAAGCGGCGCTATCACCATGGCGCCGATGACGGCCACCACGTTCCCCTTGAGCATACCGATGGCCGCCACTATGGAGGAAAGGATCACCAGAACGATGAAAATCCACGAGAGCTGGGCGGTCTCCTCTATGTCCGCATAAAGCTCCTCCCGGCTTATGCCGGCCACCTTTTTGCTCGGCTTCTCCTCGGCCCGCTGTTGGGCCTCCGACTTGGTTTCCTCTTCCGGCTGCGGCCGGGGAATGGATGCCTCCACCGGAAGAAGTATGACCCTGAAGCCTTCGACCGAGGCGAAGTGTTTCTCCATTAAGTCCAGGACCTCCCCGGTTTCCTCGGCCGGGAGCAAGATCTTAATCAGAATCTTGCCCTCCGCCAGACCCTCTTGCCAGCTTCCCAGAATCTTGTGTTCTTTCAGTATCTGGTCGAAGCGGGTTTTCTCTTCGGCCGGCAGAAATACCTCTATCAAGCGTAAAGCCATTCCGGTCATCCTCCCAAAGATTTTCCAAGGAATCCCAAGTCGATGATAATATGCGTCGGATTTGGACCGATGTCAAGCTCAAGCGGACTGTTTCATCATCACCCGCATGGGCGCCGCATCACCCCCCTTATCTTCGCCCATATACAAGGTGACATGGGGGAAGGGGATCTCGATGTTCCTCTGGTCGAATCTCTTTTTCAGCCGGCGGTTGAACTCCCGCGCCACCCGCCACTGCCTTATGGGCTTGGTCTTGGTGCGGGCCTTGATCACCAAAGCGGAGTCGGCAAACTGGTCCAATCCCATGATGTCCATAGGCTCGAGAATGTCCGGCCCGAAGTTCGGATCGTTTCGCAACTCCTCATCCACCTCCCGGATGACCTGCATTACCTCGTCTACGTCTTCCCGATAGGCCACCCCGATGTCGAAAACGTATCGGGAGTAATCCTTGGTCATATTGGTCACCAGGTCGATGCTGCCGTTGGGGACGTAATGAGCGTTTCCGGCCAGGTCCCGCAGAACGGTCATCTTCAGATTTACCCTTTCCACCACACCGCCTTTGCCTGCAATCTGAACCACGTCGCCCACCCGAATTTGATCTTCCAGCAAGATGAAGAATCCGTTTATCACGTCCTTCACCAGGTTCTGGGCGCCGAAGCCCACGGCCAGTCCCACAATGCCAGCGGCAGCCAGCACCGGACCAATCTCCACTCCCAGTTGTCCCAGAACGGTGATGAAGGCCACCAACAGGATCACCACCGTCAACAGATGCCGCACCACGGAGGCTAAGGTCTTGGCCCTCTTTTCCGACTCTAAGTCCACCTTCTGTCTGGTAAATAGCGTGGCCAGCCGGTCACCGAGGGTCTTAACCAGTTTGATCACAATCAGAGTGATGATTGCGATCAGAAAGATCCTCAATCCGGTGGAGACGAACCAGTTTCCAATCTCCCTGAGAACCACAGACAAGTCCATACAGACCTCCTTTTAAGTTTGGCGTCGTTGTGAATGGGGTCGGTGATAAAAAACCAAATTTGTACTTGCCGACGACACAGAAGTGTAATTTAACGGAGTGGGGGAAAAAAAGCAAGACAACTGGAGAGTGCGCCGGGATTCAATCCGGGATCCTATTGATAATCGTCTATGCGCTTGACGGAGAAGGGGATGGCCCTTCCCTCCCTCGATGCCCAGACGCCCGGACGGGCCCGTCTGGGGGCACGTCCGT
>CAYMNI010000224.1:0-3981 GCA_964391755.1 uncultured Ignavibacteria bacterium | reverse complement strand
TCACCTTTCAGCTTGCTGATGTTGTCTCTAACCCAATCGGTATCGGGTGAATCCGGATGTGCTGCCAGGAACTTCTCAAAAAGCTTCAAAGCTTGCGTGGTATCTCCCGCTTTGGCGTAGCTGTAAGGGATGTAGACCTCGGCGTCTTGAGCCATCTCACTTTGGGGAAACTTCTGAAGGAAATACTTGAAGGCATCGACGGCTTTGGGATAATCCTTCTTTCTGACCTCGATCCAGGCAAGGCTCATCAAGGCGTCGTCCGAATTGCCCTTTTCGTCGCTCGGGTCCAAGTCAATGACCTTCTTGTAGTATGAGCCGGACTCCTCATACATCTGTCGTCCCTCATATTTCTCTGCCAGCTGAAAGGCCAGCTCCACGTCTTGGGGATCGGCCTGGAATCTCGCATTCAGATCGTCCAACGTGTTTTTTCCCTGGAGGTAGTCTTGTATGGTGGTAACGAATTCCTCTGGGGGAAGAAAACCGTAGATGCGATCGATCTCCTCTCCCGAGCTGCGCATGAGTATCACCGTGGGAAAACCAGCGATTCGGTATTTCTCCCTGGTCACGGTATCCTCCTTGGCCTCTGCTTTCACGAAGACCATGTCCTGGGATAAGGCAATCACACTCTGATCGGTGAAGGTTGAATCTTCCAGCCTCTGGCACCACTTGCATTCGTCCGACCAGAAGTCCGCGATTATCGGCTGGTCTTTCTCGGAAGCCATCTGCAGTGCCTCGTCCAGCGACGACGCCCACTTGATCTCGGTGGGAGTCTTCTGTCCGCATGAACTCAAGATTAGAACGCTTACAACCGCTACCAGTCCGCCGCGTAAAAAGTACTTCACTTTTCACCTCCAGGGTTTATCTGCCGGAATATCGAATCCAGACTACAGGTCTTTTACGGTTTGCTCTTTTATGGCCATGCTCTCTTCGTATTTGTCCTCGGGCACGTAGATTTTGTATCCGGCCTTTCCTTTGGTGACGTATCCCAGCCCCTCTTCGAAGAAGCTCCCGGAGGCTGTCATATAGCAGGGAATGTTGCTGTTTTCCAGCGTCTCCTTCAGAAACTCCGCGTATACCTTATTTCTGGTGGTATACAGAAGCGCCAGTCCTTCGGGCAGCTCCTCCTCGCCCGCCCCTTCTAAGTCTGCCTCTTCAGGCAGCTCCTCCACCAAATCCACCTCACAATCCGGGCATCTCTTCGTTCCCGCGCCGTATTCCGACTTACATAAAGGGCAGAACGGCATAAGCCTCCTTCCGATGGTATTCAGACAGCAGCAGATGGTCTCCCATGCTTTCCTGACTCACCGATTTTTATTGGATCGACGTATTCATCCCCAATCGCCTAAAATCGGTACCGGCCGTAACCGGGAGTTGGCGAGGTACTAACGCAATCGCCGCAACTCATCTGCCAAAAGGTCGATTTCCTCTTTAGTCCTCTTCTCGGTTACACAAACCAGAAGCTGGTTTTCGAATCTCGGGTCGAACTCGCTTAAGTCCAATCCGGCGAAGATATTCTTTTCCATCAACGAGCCTATGATCTTTTCGGGTGGTTGGGGAGTCTGTACGATGAATTCCTTGAAGAAAGGAGAAGCGTACATCCTCTTGAATCCATCGATTCGCGATATCTGCTCCGCCGCATAATGGCTCTTCTGCAGACACAGCTCGGCTACCTTGCGGATTCCGTTCTTGCCCATCACGGAGAGATATACGCAGGCAGCCAGTGCACACAAAGCCTGGTTGGTGCATATATTAGAGGTGGCCTTCTCCCTTCTTATGTGCTGCTCCCTGGTCTGCAGGGTCATGACGAAGCCTCTTCTTCCCCGGGTGTCGCTGGTGGCCGCAACTATCCTGCCCGGCATCTTTCTGACCAGAGATTTCTTAGCTGCGAAATAGCCCAGGTATGGACCTCCCAGGTTCAGGCTGTTTCCTAAAACCTGACCCTCCCCCACAGCTATGTCGGCATTGTACTCTCCGGGCGTCTTCAGAATGCCCAGGGAGATGGGATCACAGACCACAACCAGCAGAGCGCCCGCCGAATGAACCGCAGGCTCCATCTTTTGGATGTTCTCCAAAAGACCCAGAAAGTTCGGCGTCTGAACGATGACACCGGCTATCTTGTCCGACATCTTTTTCTTCAGTTCATCCGGGTCGGTTAGACCTTCCGACTGAGGAAGCGTGCTCACCTTCATCTTGATCGAGCCGCAGTAGGTATCGATGACCTTCCGGTAATTCGGGTTCAAAGTCTCCGCCACCAAAATTTCTCCCCTCCCGGTGTGGCCGTGTGCCAGAAGAGCCGCTTCGGCGGTGGCTGTGGCACCGTCATACATGGACGCGTTGGCCACGTCCATGCCGGTTAGCTCACACATCAGCGATTGAAACTCATATATGCTCTGCAGAGTTCCCTGGCTCACCTCCGCCTGGTAGGGGGTGTAGGCGGTGTAGAACTCAGACCGGGAGATCATCTGATCCACAATGGCAGGGATGAAATGATCGTATGCTCCTCCCCCCAGAAAGCAGACGGTTCGGCCCGAATCTTTGTTTTGCCCGGCCATGTCGGTTAAAAGCTTGGTCAGATCCGGCTCGGACAAAGGCGGGGGTAGTTTCAGCTCTTGCTTTAAACGTATGGTTTCGGGAATTGAGTCCAGCAGTTCAGCCGGACGGCTGACCCCGATTCTTTTTAGCATCTCTTTACGATTTCGATCGGTATTGGGTACGTAGCTCATGATGATCAGCAGATTAGGTGTTCAAACAACGGGTACCGTTCGGTTCCGAACGGGGGCATGAAGTTCAGATGGGTGCGACGAACGAGGCGTAACTTCTTCAGCGCTCAGACTCCCACCAGCTTTCTGTAATCTCCGGGCGAGAGCAGGGCATCCAACTCCACCGGGGCTTTGGCCTTGACCTTTATTATCCAGCCTTCCCCATAGGGGTCGGTATTGATCAGGTTCGATTGCGACTCCAGATTGGAGTTCACCTCCGTGACTTCTCCGGAAACGGGAGAGAACAGATCGGATACTGCTTTGACAGCCTCGATGACCCCAAAGGGCTTCATCTGCTCCAGCTGTGTGCCGACTTCAGGCAGCTCGACGAACACCACGTCTCCCAACTGTCGCTGGGCGTAATCGGTGATTCCCACGGTGGCCGTTTCGCCCTCTACCTTCACCCATTCATGTTCCTTGGTATATTTGAGATCGTCTCTGATATCAAGACTTGCTTCCACTTCTCCTCCTTTGTCATCTTAACGTTGGTTTGGCTCTCCTGGAATCGGATGCGATCAGAACCCATCCACCGGCCGATTGACCTCCTCGGCCGATGTTTCGATTCATTTCTTAATTGTCTACGGAAAACCCGCCGTCAAAGGCAAAAATTTAGGACGCTCACTTTTTCCTCTCTGAACTTGTCGAATCCCTCACACGCCGAGTGGTCCGGCTCAGGTTTTCTGCACCCCCTCTGGTTTCTCCTTCAATATCTCCTCAAGCAAGGAGGTGGTGAACCGCCCGCTGACGAATCTCTTGTCGACGAGAATCTTCTTGTGGAAGTCGATGGTAGTCGGAATCCCTTCGATGATGAACTCGTCCAAGGCCCGTCGGGCTTTCAGTATCGCCTCTTCTCTGGTCTTCCCGTGGGTTATCAGCTTAGCTATCAAGGAATCGTAGTACGGGGGGATGACGTACTTGGCATAGGCGTGAGTGTCCACCCTTATGCCGTGACCTCCGGGAACGTGAAAACTCTCAATCTTCCCGGGAGCGGGAAGAAAGCCTTTCTCAGGATCCTCGGCATTGATCCTGCATTCTATGGCATGCCCTTCAAGGTGGATGTCATCCTGGGAAAACTTCAGCTTCTCGCCGCAAGCCAGCCGGATCTGTTCTTTGACCAAATCTACATCCGTAACCTCCTCGGTCACCGGATGCTCAACCTGGATGCGTGTGTTCATCTCCATGAAATAGAAGTTTTTGTCATGGTCCAGCAAAAACTCCACCG
>CAYMNI010000223.1:0-3992 GCA_964391755.1 uncultured Ignavibacteria bacterium | reverse complement strand
TTTGTATGAACTCATCCGAATGGGTGACCGCGAGTGAATGAGACCTTCCCGCACAGCCCAGAATAACGCAGGGGTGGAGCTTCAGCTCCACCCTTCTTCTTTGTCCCAAGACAGGTCTGTTGAGGTTGATACAAAAGCCACACAAACCGTCTTGTCCTGGTCTTCCCCCTCACCTCGGTCCTCCCAGACGGGTCTTCGTCTCCCCGGAGGGGAGAGTATGTCCCAATCTCCCCCTTCCCCCAGGAAGAATCACTCGAAGGATTGGGCGCTTTCAAGTCTACACTCGAGAAGAAAATTAGGATTTTGAAGAAGATGTTCTGTAGCCGCACTCTTTAGAGTGCGAGTGATTATGCAGACTGAAGTCTGCGTCTACAAAAAACAATGTCACCCAAGCGCTGTCCGGGACGGAAGGGAGGATTGTGGCTGCCCAATCCGTTGGGTGCCTTTGAGTTGCTCAACGATCATACTATCCCATCTGGGAGCCGAGTAACTACGATCCGGTTCTTGGAGAAATCATACTATATGGAGGCTGCGTTTTGTACAGTCCTGGTGGGGGAAGCGTCCAGGTTTGCCAGGTCGACGGCAGGAACTACGTCGGGAAGTTTAGCCTTCCCTTTCACGTATCTCTGCAGGTAGACCACAAACGTGGAGCCTCTCCCCTTCTGACTGCGAAACTCCATCTTTCCGCCGAGATTGTTCACCAATCTGTGGACTATGGCCAACCCCAGGCCGGTTCCGTTTTTCTTAGTGGAGAAGAAAGGAGAGAACACCTTGTGCTTCTGTTCCTCGGACATCCCCTTTCCTTCATCCACAATGGCCACCGGCACCCACTCCGATTTCTCAGCCTCATCCTCCTGTAGTTGGGGCTTGTATAGCTGATCCAGACTCCTGTCGGTTATAACAATCTCGCCCCACCTCCCCTCCATGGCTTCCATGGCATTCATCAGCAGATTCAAGAATATCTGCTTGATCTGGTTCTCCTCCCCCAGGACGTACCGGCTGTCCGAGGAGAAAGATTTCCTGATGGTGATGGTATCCCTGAAGGCTGAGTGCTTCTTACCTATTTCCACCACATCGTCCAGGATATGCATCAACTCCACCCGGGTTAGAAGAGACGGACCGATCCGGGCATAGTTCAAAAAGTCGGTGAGGATGCGGTTCAACCTGGCCGTCTCCTTCACGATCAGCTCCAGAAGCTTGGCGTTTTCCTCACTCACGGAGAGCTCATCTCTCAGCACCTCTACTGATCCTGAGATGGACGCCAGCGGATTTCGGATCTCGTGAGCGATTCCGGCGGACAGCTCTCCAACCGCAGCCAGTCTGTCAGCCACCCTCATTCTCTCCTCCAGCTTGAGAGCATCGCTGATGTCCTGGAAGATGGCGATCACCCCCCGCACTCCGTCATCGCTGTCTCCCAGAATTGAGGTGCTTATTCCCAGGGGTATCTTCTTGTTGTCTTTATCTTCGACGTACAAGAGCCCTCTGATACCCTCCTGGTTGTATCTTATGCCTTGCATCAGCTTCTCTGCCACCTGAGGCATCCTGGATTTGAATACTTCCCGGCAGTCCTTTCCTTTGACCTCCGCTTCCGAGTAACCCAAGATCTCCTCCGCCGCCTGGTTGAAATACACTATCCTTCCCCAGGTGTCGATGGTGACCACTCCGCTTTTCAGATGGGTTAATATCTCATCGGTATCCGCCTTGACCTTGTCCAGCTCCAACGATGCGCTCCACGCCTCCTCTCCTTTGACCTTCAGCTTCTGGGCCAGATAGCCGCTGATTAGGGCTACCAGAAAGAAAGTGCATATGTTCAGGAACGCCTTGTAGTAGGAGGCGTCACTGATCAGAAGCAGACTGTCGACCGAAAGTTCTAAGTCCTCTTCCATCCACAAAACATAGAGGTAAGCGGAACTGGACAGGCCCGCGATGAGTGCGCCTCCTACCAGCTGGTAGATCAAACTGGAGGAGAGAATGGTCAGAATGAAAAGCACTGCAAAGGGACTGCTTAAGCCTCCCGCATGTTGAATCACTCCGGTCTCCACCACCACCTCGGTGATCAACTGCAATATCACAGCGCCGTTGAACAGAAGCTGATGGGTTTGCCTGATCTTGAATGCCACCACTAAAAGGACCGACAGTGTGGCGAAAGAGTAAATTACGAAAGGGGGCACCAGAGCCTCCGGCGCCTGGAAGAAGAGAACCACGATGATCAAAAGCAGCGTGAATATCGAAAGACGGGACAGAAGAAGCCAGGGAACCTTTGAGGAAGAAACTGCCGAAGGTTCCCCGTGCGTCTGCTGGTTGAGTTTTTGCTTGCTTTTCAAGTGGTGATGCATGAGGTTAAAGTCTTTGGGGTCACCGATGTTCCGGCCGACTCCAATAAACTTGCACCACCGCAACGAATTGCAGTGGTGCATGAGAAGAATCCGAACGACTGTCTTGGTTTCGAAACCGCCCAGATCAATCGCATCTGGCCTAACTTATCTTGCCGATTATGTCGAACATGGGAAGGTACATGGCTATCAAGATTGCGCCGATCACTATTCCCATGAAGACGATGATTATCGGCTCGATCACCGAGGTCAAAGCTGCCACCGCTGCATCCACCTCTTCATCATAGAAATCCGCGATCTTGGATAGCATCTCGTCCAAACCACCGGTCTTCTCTCCCACCGAGATCATCTGAGTCACCATAGGAGGAAAGACCCCACAAGCCTTCAACGGCTGGGTTATGGTTTCTCCCTCCGCTATGGAGAGAACCGACGCCTTTATGGCGTCGTGGATGACCCGATTCCCCGAGGTTCGAGCAGTGATGTCTAAAGCGTCCAGAATGGGAACTCCGGACGAGATCAGGGTCGCCAGTGTTCTGGAGAACCTGGAGATGGCACTTTTTCGTATGAGATCTCCAATCAGAGGAATATGCAGTTTGGCCCGGTCAACGTTGAGCCGGCCTCGATCCGTCTTGGAATAAAACCTGTATCCGATTATCAGAAGGATCAGCAGTACCGCTCCGGTCAGGATGTTGCCCCTTAGGAATGCACTCAGACCGAGAACCATTTTGGTGGGTCCGGGAAGCTCCGCCCCCAAGCCGCTGAACATCTTGGCGAATACCGGCACAATGTAAGTCAGCATAATGAAGGTTACCCCGATGGCCACCGTCATCACCACCGCAGGATAAATCATGGCTCCCTTGACCTTGCGGGTGAGAGCATCCGCCTTCTCCCGGTACGATGCCAGCCGTGATAGAATGACGTCTAAAGCTCCTCCGATCTCGCCTGCATCAACCATGTTCACGTAGAGATCATCGAATATCTTCTTGTGCCTGGAGAGCGCCTCAGCCAAAGTAGTTCCGGCCTGCACGCTTTCCTTGACCTGACCCACGATGTTCCTAAGATGCGCGGAATCCATCTGCTGAGACAGTATCTCCAGACACTGCACCATGGGGAGACCGGCTCCTATCATGGTGGAGAACTGCCGAGTGAACCTGGAGATGTGGACCTTTTTGACTCCGGTGCCCAGACTTAGCTTGATCTGGGAGGGCTTGGCGGAAACTTGCGAGACTAAGATTTTCTTGCTGCGCAGTATCCTCTCCAGTTCCCCCCGGTTCTTTACCTTCAACTCACCGGCGACCTGCGCCCCACCTAGCGTTTTTCCCTTATAGGTGAATACTGGCAATTTGGCCTCCTTCCCTCAGGACCTAGGCTGTCCCACGGTGTTGACAGGGTCGTGCCTGGGCTAACGCCTCTGCCGGACCCTGAGTATGAGACGGGCTTGGCTATCTCTATCCGTAATCCCCTCCCGCTGGTACCGATCACGTCTATGTTCTGACCCCGCTGCGCTGGTGGGATGATTCAGACTTTCTGGCCAAAAGCTCATTCAGCTCCTGCATGTTTGAGCTTCTGCCCATGGCATCACCCAGAGTGATTTTATGCTTCAGGTAGAGCTCCGCCAGGGATTGGTTCATGGTTCTCATGCCATACTTCTGTCCGGCC
>CAYMNI010000222.1:0-4016 GCA_964391755.1 uncultured Ignavibacteria bacterium | reverse complement strand
CAGGAGATACCATTCAAGGAGTTCGAGCATTACCAAGAGTGCTATGATTGTCTGGGCGCCATGGCCCGGTTGAAGTGCATAAAGGCCTGCAAAAGCGGGGGCGGCAATCCATCCTGCAAGGTCAGGCAATGCTGCAGCCGAAAGGGTCTGGCCGGCTGCTGGGAATGCGACGATTTCGAGAACTGCGAGAGGCTGGCCGCCTTGACGACCATCCGCAGAAACGCCATGCTGCTGAATCTGAGGAACATCAAAAAGCGCGGGCTGGAGGGTTACGTCAAAGGAAAGAAACATAGGTAGGCTTTTTGTGGCTCATCCCGTATTGCGTTAACAAGTATCAGAGTCGATCCACCGGAAGGTGAAAGAAACCTCGAAGACGATAGAGAATGATAGAACTTATGCATTGAAGTTGACCCCGTCCGACACCCCCCCTTTTGTCCCCTCACTTGACCCAGATGGAGGTCTGAAGACCCCCGCTACATCAAACTCGCAGCAGTATTTCAGAGACATTGCCACGACCTTCCCAGACGGGCTGTCCGGCAGGTCGTGGAAACGAGAGATGCCCAAGACCCGATTGGGCTTTAGCTTACGAGGTTGAAGTGTGACAATTCCAAAGTCGTTGTCCGACTCCCATCCGCGAGCCAAAGCTTGTGGCAATTACGCCAAAGAGAGGTATCTTTAGGTTTTCCTGAGTGGGGGTAAAGAATGCGGTTGATTTATCGACTGCCAGGAGTTAAATTGACAGATTAGACGGTAGGCCGTATACGCGATAGAATCGTATCGGAAAATTAGCATCTCAAACCATACCCAGAAGGAGGTTTTAGATGATCATCAGACTTGCCAGCGGCAGAGAGATACCAGTGGAGATGCATAAGATCAAGATCGTGCAAAAGGTGAATCTTCCCCCGGTGGATGAGCGGTTGAAAGCGATAGCAGAAGGAGGCTACAATACCTTCTCGCTGCGGACCAGAGACATATTCATCGACATGCTCACCGACAGCGGCACCAACGCCATGTCCGACAACCAGCTGGGGGCCATGATGCTGGCGGACAATGCCTACGCCGGGTGCGAGTCCTTCTACAAGATGGAATCGGCCGTGCAGGACGTGCTGGGACAGAAATACCTTCTACCCACCCATCAGGGCAGAGCATCGGAGCACTTGATAGCCAAGGTATTCATCAAGCCGGGCGACGTCATTCCCATGAACTATCATTTCACCACCACCAAGGCGCACTTCGTTCTGGCCGGCGGGAAAGTGCTGGAGATTTATGCCGACGAAGCCCTGCAAACCGAAAGCACCAATCCCTTCAAGGGAAATATAGACATACAAAAACTGAAGGATGTGATCAAGAAATACGGAAAGGACAAAATCCCCTTCGTGCGTATGGAAGCTACCACCAATCTGCTGGGTGGGCAGCCCTTCTCCATGGAGAACTTAAAGGAGATCAGAGAGATCTGCAATCAACACGGCATCCCTCTGCTTATGGACGCGACGCTGGTTTCGGAGAACTCCTACTTCGTCAAGATGAGAGAGAAGGGATACGAGAATCGCTCTGTAGGAGAGATCATCAAGGAGACGGTTGGTCTGACGGACATAATCTACATGAGTTGCCGCAAGAACAGCAGCGGCAGGGGCGGTTTGATTGCCACCAACAACAAGGAATACTACGAGATGATCAAGCCGTGGCTTCCTTTGTATGAGGGTTTCTTAACCTACGGCGGAATCTCCTTCGAGCAAATGGAAGCCATCGCGGTGGGCTTGAGAGAGATGACCGACATAAGCGTTGCGGGAGCAGTGCCGGAGCAGGTGAAGTTCTTCGTGGGACGTTGTGTGGAGGAGAAGATTCCGGTGGTTACACCAGCCGGCGGACTGGCTTGCCATGTGGATGCCAAGAAGTTCCTGCCGAATATGCCCCAGTCTGAGTATCCGGCGGGAGCATTGTCGGCTGCCATTTACATTGCCTCCGGCGTGAGGTCTATGGAAAGAGGCACTATCTCGATGGATCGGGATGAGAATGGAAACGAGGTATACTCCGACTTGGAGCTGGCTCGGTTGGCCGTGCCCCGGCGTATATACACCATGTCTCATCTGGAATACGTGGTCGACAGGGTGAAATGGCTGTATCAGCACCGGGACAAGATCAAGGGGCTGAGGTTCGTGGAAGAGCCGCCGGTTCTGAGATTCTTCTTCGGGAAATTGGAGCCCATCGACAACTGGGGAGCCAAGCTGGCCGAGGCATTTAAGAAAGATTTGGGATCGGTTTAATATGATGAGAAACCGGGAGCCGGTGACAGATTCCATCCGGCTCCCGGAGTTTACCGCGATGGATTGCATTCTTGCCCAGGAGAAGTTCTGACATCAGCTAGTCATCGTCCCCCAACAACCGCATTTGTGGTTTTGTGTGAAAGGGAGTTTTCCGCACGTTGAAACGTGCTGCCACCTCATGCAAAGGAGGCCTCAGATGAAAAAAGTATTGCTTTTGCTGATGGTTCTTCTGGTTGCAGGTTGCTCCGGCGGGTCGAAGGTGAATGAGGAAACCGAGCTTCTGCCCGATTTCGACGCGTGGTGGGATTACGGCGATGCTGCCGGAACCGAGACCAAATTCACCGAGCTGCTTCCCCGGGCTAAGCAGTCCGGCGATCAATCCTATTATGCTCAGCTTTTGACGCAGATAGCCCGGACGCAGGGTTTGCAACGTAGGTTCGAGGATGCTCATGAAACGCTGGACACCGTCGAAGTCATGCTCTCCGATGAGATGGTCGCGGCCAGGATCAGGTATCTTCTGGAACGGGGAAGAGTTTACAATTCCTCGGGTGAACCAGAGAAGTCTAAGCCACTGTTTCTAGAGGCTTGGGAACTAGGAGTCGCCAACAAGGAAGACTTCTACGCGATCGATGCAGCGCACATGCTGGGGATCGTGGAGCCTCCGGAGAAGCAATTGGAATGGAACGAGAAGGCGATAGAACTGGCTGAGAAGTCAGCCAGCCCGCGGGCCAGAAATTGGCTGGGCTCCCTTTACAATAACACCGGCTGGAGTTATCACGACCTGAAGCAGTATGACGAAGCCCTGGGTATGTTTGAAAAGGCTCTGAAATTCCAACAGGAGAAAAACGACCAGGAAGGCATCAGAATCGCCAAGTGGACCATTGCACGAACTTACAGATCCTTGGGAAAAATCGATGAGGCCCTCCAGATGCAAAAGGGATTGGAAAAGGAGATTGAGGAGAAGGGAATACAGCACGACGGATACGTTTTCGAGGAAATCGGGGAATGTTTGTTGCTCTTAGACAAAAAAGACGAAGCCAGAGGGTACTTCAAACTCGCATACGATCTGCTTTCGAAAGATCCATGGCTTGTTGCCAATCAAGCGGAAAGGCTGGAGAGGCTAAAAGAGCTTGGGGTTGAAAAGAAGTAGCCAATCCCTTTGGCGGTGAAAAGAGAAAGGATTGAATGACAAAGATATTGAACATCGAGAGCATTCCTGATAAGTTCGTCGACGATCCCAAGTTTGAATCGGCCATGAAAACGGCATATCTGGGAGCGGCTGCCGGAAGCCGGAAGATATACGTCAACGTCGACTACGTCAAACCCGGCGCTAAGAGCGTTAAGTATCATTCCCATTCCAGACAGGAGGAGTTTTTTCTGATTCTCAAAGGAAGCGGCATCTTGAGAATACAGGACCAACAGATTCCCGTCAAGCAGGGCGACTTTGTGGCCAAGCCGGCAGGCGAAGACATCGCTCACCAGTTCATCAACAATGGATCTGAAGTGCTGCAGATACTCGACTGCGGGTTGAATGAATCGGAGGAAACGGTGACTTATCCGGATGAAGGGATTGTTCTTTTGAAGAAGCAAAGGTTGGCCTTCAAGATATCGGACGCGCTGAAAGACTGGTCGTCCGATCCCAACAAGTAGAAACAGTAACGCCGTCGCACTTGAAACGCTTGCATGCCTTCCGTACACCGGAAAACTAATTTGGGACAGGAGGAGGAGCAGAAATGGATGCTATGGAGGCGA
>CAYMNI010000221.1:0-4048 GCA_964391755.1 uncultured Ignavibacteria bacterium | reverse complement strand
GCTCCCACGGTTTACTTCCCTTTGATCGTCCACGAGGCTTTGATGATCGAGCCGACCGAAACCGAAAGCAAAGAGAGCCTGGACGAATTCATCCAAGCCATGATTCAGATCGCCAAAGAGGTCGAGGAGAATCCGGAGATAGTCAAATCCGCCCCGCAGAATACGCCTGTTACCCGCCTGGATGAGGGCAAAGCGGCCAGAGACTTAAACGTGAGATGGGAAAACCTATAAGACTCGGTTCGCCAATATAGATTCAGCAGCCGGATAGCTTCATCCATGTGCGCATAGCTTGAGGTTATCATCATGCTGCCAACTACCACAGTAGGAAGTTTCCCAAAACCTTCTTATCTTATCAGGGCAAGAAACGATTATGCCAAGGGCAAGTTATCCCAAGAAGAGCTGACTGAGTTGGAAAGAAAGGCTACAAGGGAATGCATTCGTCTCCAGGAAGATGTCGGTTTGGATATCCTGGTCCACGGGGAGATGGAGCGCGGTGACATGGTTGCCTACTTCGCGGAAAGGATGAAGGGTTTCGGCACGAGCGGGCTGGTGCGATCCTACGGCAACAGGTATTATCGAAAGCCGGTTGTTAAAGACGAGGTGAAAAGAGAACGGCCCATAGCGATTGAGATGTTCAAGTATGCCCAGGGTTTGACGAAAAAGCCGGTCAAAGGAATGCTGACCGGACCTTATACTATGTGTGACTGGTCCTTTAATGAATACTACCCGGACCGGAGAAGCTTAGTACTGGCTCTGGCAGCAGAGATCCACAAAGATGTAGTAGACTTAGAGAAGGCTGGTGCCAAGTACATTCAGATAGACGAACCGGCCATCTCCACCCGGCCGGATGAGATCGATCTGGCCATCGAAGCCATGAAGATCGTGACGGAGGGGGTGAAGGCCAAGACCATATCTCACATCTGCTATGGGGACTTCACGGCCATGTATCCCCGAATCTTGGATCTGGCCGTGGAACAGTTGGACTTGGAGTTCGCCAACGGCAATTTCACCAATTTGGATATATTCAAGACCCCTCCTTTCACCAAAGAGGTGGCAGTCGGAGTTGTGGACGCTCACAGCCACGTCATCGAGAAAAAGGAACAGGTTAAGGAGGGCATCAAGAAAGCATTGAAGGTTTTTCCCGCTGAAAAGGTATACATCGATCCAGATTGCGGCCTGAAGACCAGGACCTGGGAAGAGGCTGAAGCCAAGCTCAGGATTATGGTTCAGGCGGTCAGAGAAGTCAAGGAAGAACTCGGAATCGAATAGGGTTTGCCACAAGTTCCGCATCGGTTTTTCCATCTCATGGAGATTTCTTTTCAAAAGAAGGAGGATCGGATGTTGGTTTCTTTGAGTCTTTTTCCCACCGACAAAGGCGAGTCGGTGAGCAAGTACGTGGCCCGAACCATCGACATCATAGATAAAAGCAGTCTGCCCTACCGCACCTCCGCCATGAGCACGGTGATAGAGGGAAGCTGGGACCGGGTGTTCAAGGTAATCAAAAAGTGCCGTGACACCATGGCCAAAGACTGCAGGCGGGTTTACATGGTGATCACCATTGACGACCGAAAGGGAGCCAAGAATCGTCTAACCGGCAAGGTGAACCGGATCGAACAGCGACTCAAGAGAAAAGTCAACAGATGACGGATTGCATTCTGGTTCTGATAACCGCCTCCTCGGAAAAAGAGGCTGAGAAGATAGGCCGCACTCTGGTCAAGGAAGAGCTGGCTGCCTGCGTCAACTTGCTCGGAGGAATACGGTCGACCTTCAGATGGAAGGGAGAGATTTCCTCGGAGCGGGAGGTTCTTCTTTTGGCCAAGACCAAAGACCGGCTTTTCGAGAAATTGAAAAAAAGGGTGGTAGAACTTCACAGTTACAAGGTGCCGGAAATCATAGCCTTGCCGATCTTGGCTGGCCTCGAAGAATACTTGAGTTGGGTGGAGAAGGAGACCCTGTAATTCCGCACTCGTATGCCAAGCGATAAGTAAATCAAGAGTGCATCAGCTTGTCGTAGCAAGGCGGAGACCCCGACCTGGCGGGGCTGATGCGGTCTTGCCATCATCTTTTTCAGAAAATGCGGAAGCAAGCTTCCGCACTCCAAAAGGCTTCTAATAAACCACCGAAGTTTGATACTTCCGAAATGAAAAAAGAAAACAGGAGAAGAAAATGCAGTTTAAGAAAATCAAAGACGGCTTCATGCTTCGGTTGATGAAGGGGGAGGAGATCATTGGCACGTTGAGCTCTTTTGTCCAGGAACAGAATATTCCCGGCGGATTCGTTTTCGGTCTGGGTGCATTCAAGGACGCGACCTTAGGTTACTTCGATGCAAAGAAAAAAGAATACGTCAAAAACTCGTTCAAAGAGGACCTGGAATTTGGAAGCCTCACCGGTTCCATCTCGTATGTCGAGGGAAAGCCCTTCGTCCACGCCCATGTGGTAGCCGGAGGAGCCGACAGCAAAGCGTATTTCGGCCATCTCTTCTCGGCAACCATCTCCGCTACCGGAGAGTTCTTCATCCTACCTACCGATAGCCTCATAGAGCGGAAGCCGGATGCGGATACCGGCTTGAACCTGCTGGATCTGCGCTAAGAAAATCCTTGCGATTTCCCTGCCCGGCTTGTAATATGATTCGTACTCCGGCTGGTTCCGGGGAACAGCGAGAGCGTTTCATAGAACAAGAGCTTGTCTTTCTCAGTGTCGTCACTTTTGTTTTCAACCCATGAAACGATCCATCATCACACTAACCACCGACTTCGGAACGAAGGATGGTTACGTGGGAGCGGTGAAGGGGGTCATCAAGAGAATCAACCCCCGTGCGGAGATCGTGGATATCACCCACGAATTGGAGCCGTTCGACGTTCTGTCGGCCGCATTTTCGCTCAAGACTTCTTCGATATATTTCCCCGAAGGGACGGTACATTTAGCGGTGGTTGATCCGGGAGTGGGGAGTGAAAGGCAGCCGCTTCTGGTCAAAACCGAGGATTTCTTTTTCGTAGGCCCGGACAACGGGATATTCAGCTTCGTCTACGATAGCCAGAGAATCACAAACATCGTTAATCTCTCCAACCGGGAGCACTTTTTGGCGGACGTGTCGGGCACCTTCCATGCCAGGGACGTTTTTGCCCCGGTGGCAGCTTACGTCACGCTGGGCGTGGATATCAACGAATTCGGCACTCCGGCCAGGGAGTGCTTCAGACTGCTGATTCCGGAGCCGAAGGTCACCGGGAATATAGTTACCGGCGAGGTGGTTCATATAGACGGTTTTGGGAATTTGATCACCAATATCGGAGCAGAATTGTTTTACAAGAAGTCGGTTGCCTCGGTCTCGATGGGGAGGAGGCGAATCGGAAGAATGTCCCGATCTTATTTCGATATCCATCCCGGCCCGGCAGGGGCTTTGATCGGAAGCTCCGGATTTTTGGAGATAGCGATGAATCAGGAAAACGCCCGGCGGATCTTAAAAGCCAGGGTCGGAACACGGGTGAAGGTATTTTTCTCATGAGAGCGAAGAAGGCCGGTCGAAAACAAAGCAAGAAGGGGAAAGATCGAGGAAAATCCCGCCCTTCCTGGGACGAGTACTTCATGCGCATGGCCGAACTGGCAGCCACCCGCTCCACCTGTCTCAGAAGACAGGTGGGAGCGGTGATAGTCAAGGACAAAAAGATCCTGGCCACCGGATACAACGGCGCCCCGTCAGGGCTCAGGCATTGTCTGGACATAGGCTGCTTACGGGACAAGCTGGGGATACCCTCCGGGGAGAGGCACGAATTGTGCCGGGCCACCCACGCCGAGCAGAACGCCATAGTCCAGGCTGCCATGTTCGGGGTGAGCATCAAAGGCGGCACCATGTATTCCACCACACATCCCTGCATCCTGTGCACCAAATTGATCATCAACGCTGGGATAGAAAAGATCGTGGTCCAGGACAGCTATCCCGACCGGATGTCCAGGCAGATGTTGAAAGAAGCCAAAGTGAAGATACAGGTGTATAAGAGAGGCAGAGGATCAGAAAACAAGGGGGTTAAGAAGACAAGATGAGATGCCCATT
>CAYMNI010000220.1:0-4049 GCA_964391755.1 uncultured Ignavibacteria bacterium | reverse complement strand
GCATATACGTTTAGTAAGTAGGACTTGTGCAAAAGGCACAAGTCCGAAAAAGGAGGTGACAAGATGCCCTGGAAGATGCCCAAATGCAAGATCACCGTTCTTAGGAGGACCATCAACCAGGACTTGATCGACGAGTACGTGGACGATGAGAACCGGAGCATTAAACCGTGTGAGCTTCTCAGGGATGGCCAGGAGTTCGTGGTGGATCGCTACTACCGGGCACCGGAGGGCTTTTGCGACTGGGCTTGGGCAGACATCCGATACGATCTGCTGATTTTAGCATACGGAGGCAATATGCCCGGAATGAAGAAACCCGGCACCATGATCGTCGGCTGCACGGATTGGTTTCGGCCGGTGATCTTCAAGATAGAAAGGTTGGATTGATATTCCGTTAACCCCTAACCGGAAAAGGAGAGGACCATGAAAGAGCGAAAGCTAATTATTTATGGCCTGCTAGCTTCGGTGATTGCCCTCTCGGTTGTGATGATAGGCTGTGCCGTGCCCGAGAGGAACGGGAAAGTTCCCATTACCACCAAATCGGAAAAAGCAAGGGAGTATTACCTGCAGGGACGTGATCTGTCGGAAAAACTCCGGGGTCAGGAGTCTGTTGCGTTGTTCGAAAAGGCCATTGCAGAGGACCCGGATTTTGCTATGGCATACCTGCAGTTGGCTTTCGTCGTGCCCAGCGCCAAGCAGTTTTGGGAGAACCTGGACAAGGCAACGGCCCTGGAGGACAGGGTCTCCGAAGGAGAAAGATTGTGGATCCAGGGAACCGAAGCGGGAGCCAGTGCCTTCCCCATGGAACAGAGGGAGCTGTTCAAGAAACTGGTGGCAGCCTATCCCAACGACGAACGGGCTCACAATCTGCTGGGGAATAACTACTTCACTCAGGAGGATTACGAAGAGGCCATAGAAGAGTACAAGAAGGCTACCGAGATAAACCCCGATTTCTCGCAGCCTTACAATCAAATGGGTTATTCCTACAGGTTCCTGGACGACTATACGCAGGCGGAGAAAGCTTTTCAGAAATACATCGAGTTGATTCCGGACGATCCCAATCCTTACGATTCCTATGCCGAGTTGCTGATGAAGATAGGCAAATACGATAAGTCCATAGAGACCTACCGAAAGGCTTTGGAACAGGATCCCCACTTCGTGCCTTCGCATGTGGGTATAGCCACCAACTTAAACCTCCAGGGCAAATATGAGCAAGCCAGAAGTCAGTTGCAGAAGTTGTACGAAACGGCCCGCAACGACGGCGAGCGGCGGGCAGCTCTGTTTGCCATGTCGGTCTCCTATGTCGACCAGGGGAACACGGATGCCGCTTTGGAAGAACAAAACAAGGCCTTCGCCTTGGCAGAGAAAATCGATGATCACGGAGCCATGACCGGAGACTTGGTGGCGATGGGCAATATCCTTTTGGAAGCCGGAAGACCGGACGAGGCGCTGGAGAAATACGCCAGGGCAGTCGAGATGGTGGAGACGTCCGATCTCTCCGAAGACGTCAAGGACAATGTCAGGCGTAATTTTCTTTTCAGCGCTTCGCGGGTAGCTCTGAAAAAGGGAGACATGGAGACCGCAAAGTCGAAGGCGGCCGATTATCAACGAGAAGTAAAGGCCATAAATAATCCCTTTCAGATCAAGCTCTCTCGCGAATTAAACGGACAGATAGCACTGGAAGAGAAGAACTACGACAAAGCCATCGAAGAGCTCCAGCAAGCCAGCCTGCAGAATCCCTACAACTGGTACCGGATGGCTTTGGCTTACCAGGGAAAAGGGGACAAAAGGAAGGCCAAGGAGCTATTCCGGAAAGCTGCCGGATGGAATGCGCTAAACAGCTTGAATTACAGCTTCATCCGACATAAGGCCAGGCAGACGGCTGATTCGATGTAGGATGCTTGAATCGAGCATGGGCTAAGTGACTGTTTGACGGAAGAAAGAATCAACCGCCCTTCGTGAGGATCGATCAGAAAACCAAGGGAGGGAGTATAGATAAAGTACACCTTGTGTAAGTCTGTTTGGCTGGTTTTGCTGGCATCTTGCATTCTCTTGGTTCACTGCGGCAAGGAGAAATCCACTCGCTCCGACAATAACGTCATCGACACCGATTTCGTAGCAAGGGAGTCTTTTCACTTCGCAGTGGAAGCAGAAGGTCACACGCAGCTGAGGCTGCAAGGAATCAACGGCAATATCACCATCACGGCATTATCGGGAGTGGATTCGGTTATTGTTGCCGGTGAAAGGCGCGTCGGCTCGGAGAGCATGCAAGATGCCGAGGATCACCTGCAGAACCTTCAGGTCAACGTGTCGGATCTATACGGCGAAGTTTATGTGAACACCATCCAGCCGGACGAGACGGAAGGCCGCAGTTATGCAGTCGACTATAACATCACTCTGCCGCAGACGCTGGACGTGGTAATAAGCAACGTCAACGGGGCCGTGACCATAGACTCCGTCAACGGCTCGGTCTCCGTTCAGAACGTGAATGGTCAGGTGGTGCTCAACGACGTCTTCGGCAGCGTATCCGTCAGCCTGGTGAATGGTCAGATCGAAGCCGACGTCACTTTGCCCACCGGTGGCACCATCGGCATGGCCACGGTAAACGGGGGCATCGGACTTGACATCCCGCAAAGCACGTCGGCGGATTTCTCGGCCAGCGTGGTGAATGGCACCATCAGCATTTCAGGTCTCGTTCTGACCGACCTGGTAAGCACACCGTACTCCCTGACCGGAACCTTAGGAGACGGAGAGGGAACCATCGGTTTGAGCACGACCAACGGCAGCATAAGCGTGTCCGGGTTCTAAGCAGATGAGAACGTGCACAGGAAGAGCTTAAATTATCAAATGACTGATCGAAATAGTCAAGAGAACTTCACCCTAACCCGTGTTCCCGGTGTCTTGGTCGGTCACTGGACCGACGAAGCTAAAAGCACCGGCTGCACGGTGCTGCTTTTCCCTGAAGGTGCCCGCTGCGGAGCGGTGCAGCTTGGCTCAGCCTCAGGCACCAGGGAGATGGGCGTTTTCGATCCGGCTCACATCTCAGGCAAGGTGCACGGAATGTGTCTTTCCGGTGGCTCGGCTTTTGGCTTAAGTACGGCAGATGGTGTGGTTGAATTCTTAGAGTCAAAAGGCATCGGTTTTGATTCGGGATTTGGCAAGGTTCCGATCGTTCCCGCAGCGATAATCTTTGACTTAGCTACAGCCAAGACCTGGCCGAATGCAGAATCCGGACGGCTGGCTGCCGAAGCTGCTGGTTCTGCTCCGGTAGAACAGGGACGGGTTGGGGCAGGTGCAGGGGCGACTGTGGCCAAATGGGGTGGAGGACGGCTTCCTGGCGGATTGGGCAGTGTGGCCCAGGATGTGGGAGAATACGTGATTGGCGCTTTAGCCGTGGTTAACGCAGTAGGCTTGATTAGAGACCCCGAAACAGGTAAATGGCTTGCAGGCGACGGCAAAGCGCACCTGCAACCTCCCAAGATTGGCGCAGACTGGGCAGGCAATACCACCCTGGTTTGCGTTGTAACCAACGTCCCCCTCGACAGCGTGCAGCTAACCGTTCTGGCCCGCATGGCCAGCGCGGGCATTGCCCGAACCATCTACCCGGCTTTCACGCCGTTTGACGGGGATGGGGTTTTTGTATTCTCGACTGGAGGCGAAGGAGAAGTGAGCCGTGGTGTGCTTGCCCATTTGGGAAGCATCGAGGGGCAACTGACGGAACGAGGCATAATTCAAGCCGTTACCCCAGGAAGGACAAGTGATAGAGGAGATTAGTCTTAAAGATTTTCCGTGGGACGACATGCCTTGGGCTCGAAACGCCCCTGATCAGGACAGGCTTAAGACAAATGAGGGTAGACCTGAATTCCCAGTTCTGATTCTGTGGAAGGACGACAAGCGAGTCGCTTATCTGTGCTACTACATCTTTGACACAGTGAAGATCGTGTACGTGGAAACTCACCCAGATTTCGTCGGGAGAGGGTACGCAAGTGAATTAGTGGATGAACTCCGCAGAAGATACCATCAAGATTCAGATATGAAAGCCCAGTCAACTA
>CAYMNI010000219.1:0-4117 GCA_964391755.1 uncultured Ignavibacteria bacterium | reverse complement strand
CAGTTGGTTGTTCCACTTCACCACCACCAGCGGTTCCACAAAGACGGTGGCGCCGCTTCGGGAACGGTCATGAATTATCCCCCGGCTTTGGAAGAAATCGGATTCGTCCATGGGAATGACGTATCGTCCCTCCCGGATGGTGATGATATCGTCCTGGCGAGGTCCTTTGGCCTTGCGGGCGCCGATCATCTTCTCCAGCTTGTCCAAGATCCTGTTCCGCAGGGTCTTCTGCTGGTGGCGAACGTCCGACAGTTTTCCCGAGGCCGAGTCTTTGATCTCCCCGGAAGGATCGATGGCGGAGTTGATGGCCTCCTGAATTTGATCGAAGCTTCTGAGCTCAGAGACCAGCGAACTCACGTTAGGGTATTTCGTAGTTTTGTTCTTGAAGAATTTGATCAACGATCTGGAGATGGCCAGAATTCCGGCGATGTCGAGCATCTCCTGTGGTTCCAGATACGTACCCGGGGTTCGAACCTTTCTGAGTGATCCCCGAACGTCCTGCATGGAGGATAAGGGAAACCGTTCCTCGTGAAGGAGAATCTCCTTCAGCTCGGTTGTCTGCCGGATCTCCTTTTCCGCTATTTCCCGGTCCTTGGTGGGATAGATGGAGTCTGCCAGCTCCATTCCCATCCGGGAAAGACAGCGCTGGGAGATGAGCTCTCTGATTTTGTCGAATTCCAGAACCTTCAGCGTATGTTCGTTCATCTGACCAAAAGGCGTTTATGAAAGAAGAAAAGAAATCCCAACAGGAGCGTTAACAGAGTCAGGCGATATCGCATTCCCTGTTGGGATGCAATGGTGCGCTTTGTGTCACCCAAAGCGGATTTTATGATCCGAAGTAATCCTCCATAGACTTGACGATTCTCGAAACGGACGAGCTGCCGCCGTATAATCCTCCCAGGTCCCGAGACGATTTCCCCGGCTTGAGCGTCAAGGCTCTCCTCACCTGTTCCACCAAGTCCGGGTGTTGAGGATGAAGGAACGCGCTTTCGTCGTAGACCATAGGGACCACACCTCTCATCCCCGGGGCGAAGAAGGAGGAGTCGATTTTGGCGACGAAGGAATCCGGTAGTGGCAGGAATATGAGCAGAAAGAGCAAAACGCCCAAGACTATCCAGCCCTGGAAGATACCCATAATCGCTCCACCCACCTTGTCCATGTTTCCCAAGGATTTGAGATCGGCGAACTTATAGAACATATAACCGAAAAGTTTGATTCCAACGTACACCAACACGAACACCACAATGAATCCCATGAAGACCACCATCACCGGAGATACGCGCATGTGCGAAAGGAACTTGGCGGTGATCTGATCCACGTAGTTGACGGAAAAGATTATTCCGGCAATCAGTCCCAGCGTCCCCATGATGCCGCTGAAAAGCCCCCTCCTGGAACCGATTACGATCGCCGCCAGAAGCAGCACCACCAAAGCGATATCTATCCAGTTCATCCTTCCCCTCGCTTTCTCGTGGTTTTCTTCGCCGGAACGACTCTGCCGGCAGAGCGGATGAGTATGCTGCTACCCGGCATCATCCGAAAACACGAAAAAAGGCCGCCACACCGGGCATAAGAAGACGACACGTTAATCTCGATTTTTTGTCGGTCAACGTGTCGCCTGTGGGTGGACAATCTTTCCACTCCTCATATTGCACCTGAATCGGTCGTGCAAAAAACCGTTTGCTCGAAGGCTACATGATCCGGCTCTCTTTTTAAGACAATCTGATCTTATGAGTTCCCCATCTTCTGAAGCTGGGAAGAGACCATCTGGTTTACCATCTTCCCGTCAGCCCTTCCTTTGACCTTGGGCATGATCTCTCTCATGACGGTTCCCAGATCCGATGGCCCGGTGGCTTTCAACTCCTCCACGGTCTTTCTTATTATGCCCATAAGATCTTCATCGCTCAGTTGCTCGGGAAGATACGTTAGAACTACTTCCAACTCCGCCTTCTCCCTGGCAACCAGATCTTCTCTTCCTCCTTTTTCGAACTGCTCTATGGAGTCTTTTCTCCTTTTGATGGACGAAGAAAGCAGCGAAATGACATCGTCATCGGAGAGCCTTGATCCTTTCTCTTTTTCCTTGTATCCTATCTCCGATTTGAGCATGCGGAGAACGCTAAGCTTCAAGCTATATTTCTTTTTTAACGCCTCTTTTAAATCCTGATCGATTCTCTTCTTAAGAGAGGAATCTTCATCAGGCTTGGTTCGGTCATTCATTAACTGTTATTCCCCTCTTCGTCGACTTTTTCTTCTTGCCGCAGCAGATTTGCGCTTGCGACGTTCGGAGGGCTTTTCGAAGTGCTGATGCTTCTTGACGTCTGCTAAGATGCCGGCTTTCTCGCAGGATTTATTGAACCTGCGGAGAGCCTTCTCGAAGGTCTCATCATTCCGAACTATCACATTGGTCATCTCATCTCGAACCCCCTTTCAGTACCATGAATTCACCAACTCCTTTCCAAATTAAGTATAAGACAACAACCGATGCTTGTCAAGAAAGATTTACATTTGGCCGATTTTTTTACTTATATCTTCACAAACCACGGTCTTTCCTGCCAAATTAATGTTTGACAATGTGTTATCGGGGGGGGCGAGCGATGGGTAATGAGCCTAAAGGTATCAGCCAATGCCCGCGGCCCGACGTAAACATCTTTGACAGAAAATATTACGCTTGAAGATGATAAGCGTTTGCATGTCGCCGAGCCTCGATCGGTCTAAGGTCTTATTCCAACATACAAAACCCTGTCAACAGATGTGTGTTCGATCCAACCTGATAGTAAACAATCCATTACTGAACATCTGCCCGTGATTGGAATATAGGGATAATCCCGCAGAATACAGCAAGCGTGCCTCTCAGTCAAATGCTCACCTTTAGACCGTCAGAGGCGAAGCTAAGTCTCTCAAAGCCCATTTCCCTGGCGGATTCGACAATCTCCTCTTGCCTTGCTTCCAGCTCCGGGGGAATATGGGTCAGAATGGCGCGTTTCACTCCCTTTTCCGAGATCAGGGAGAGAAGCTCAGTAATGCCGGGGTGCACACATTCGGTGATCAGGAGGTCGGCATCCTCCGTGATCTCATCCAAATCCTCTGCGGAGCGAATGTCACCGGAATAGACGATCTTTCTGTCCGAAAACTTCAGTACCAAACAGAAGCTTTGCATTCTGTTAGCCAGCTTCAAATCTTCCAGCACTCTCTGATTCGCTTCAAGGTGGCGGTTGGGATGGGCTTTGATGCTCAGGCCGCCGTTTTCGAATCTGAAGCTAGATTCCACCGGGAGAATCGATAGCTTGAAGTCGAGTTTCTCCGGAAACAGATAACAGATGTTGAGAAAGTCCTTGATACCCGATACCGCCTCCGATGGAAGGTAGACATTCAAAGGGTTTCTTCTTTTCAAAAGGTACATCATTTGAATTAAAAGAAAAAGCCCGCCCAGATGATCCACGTGCGCGTGAGAGATGAAAATCGTATCTATCAGCAGTGGATCAATCCGGTTTCTCAAAAGAGAGAAACTGGTTCCCTCCCCGCAATCCAGCAGAAAGTTTAGCCTATGGGTCTGGAAGAAAAGCGATGAGCAGAAGCGGGTAGGGGAGGGCATGCCGGAGGAGGAGCCCAAGAATGTTATCTGACTTCCATTCATGGAACGAAGAGTCCGGGCGAACCTACAAATTCGCCACCACGGGTTCTTTCATCTTATGAAAGTACTTGACGGTCTTGGCCAACCCCTGGTCCAGCGAAACTCGAGGCTTCCATCCCAGAAGCTTCCCCGCCTTGGAGCTGCTCAATACGCTCCTCTGCTGTTCTCCCGCCTTCGAAGGAGCATGTGCCTCTTTCTGTTTGGATCCGGCCTGCTTCTTCAATATCCGAAAGATGGCATTGACGTCGGTCTCTATTCCGGTGCCGATATTGAAAATGTCGTTTTTAGGATAGTCAAGCGCCAGCAAATTGGCCTGGACCACGTCATCCACGAAGACGAAATCCCTGGTCTGCTTTCCGTCTCCGTTGATGAGTGCCCGTTTGCCCAAAAGGAGTCTTTGAGCAAAAATGGCCACCACTCCCGCCTCTCCCCAGGGATTCTGCCGGGGACCATAAACGTTGGCGTAGCGCAGAGAGACGAACCGAATCC
>CAYMNI010000218.1:0-4153 GCA_964391755.1 uncultured Ignavibacteria bacterium | reverse complement strand
CAGTGACCTGCTGGAGTTGGAGAGCAATCTGACCAATAAAAATGAGAGTTTGCTCAGCAGGTTGACCGGCCCCACAGTCCTGAAGGCGATCCTCTCCGGAAACGACAGTGCCAGATACTTGGGAACCAACTCTCCCAGCACCAAAAGCAGGTAGGTGATGACCACCACCACGACGCCGATGGCGATGGATTCACTGGAGTTCCGTATGGCCGGCGACGGGATTCTTTCGATCAGAAGCTTTAAGTCGCCAACCACCTTAGCTCCGCCCACTACCGAAGCCAAAGTTCCCACCAGAGTGATGCCCACCTGAACGGTGGCCAGAAACACGTCCGGCTTGCTCTGAAGCTTATTTACCAATATTGCCTTTTTGTGTCCCTTCTCTGCGAGGTGCTTGATGCGGCTTCTTCTGGCGGAGATCAAGGCGATCTCGGACGAGGAGAAAAAGCCGTTGGCCACTATCAACGCCAGGATTATCAATATCTCGATTATGCTGCTTTGCATATAAAGCCGTCTTCCTCCCTAAAGACAGAAAAAAAGCGGTGAAGCTCCATTAGAGTCTATCGGCCTCACCGCAGACGTCGTTATTCTCAAATGCCTTTAGCCATCATCTCCAGCCTTGCCACGCGTTCCTCGACCGGCGGATGAGTAGAGAAGAGACTGGCCATTCCCCTTCTGGACAGGGGATTGACTATGAAAAGATGGGCGGTAGAAGGCTTGGCCTCAAGAGGTCGTCTTCGGGCGGCATGCTGCAGCTTTCGAAGCGCGCTGGCCAATGCCAGCGGCTTGTGGCTGTTCTTGGCCGCGGCGCCATCCGCGGCATATTCTCTGGATCTGGAGACGGCCATCTGTATTAAAAGGGCAGCCAAAGGTGCCACTATTGCCATAATCAGAAGACCCAGACCACCTCCTCGCCCCTCGCCTTCTCGTCCCCCGTAACCACCGAAGATAGCCGCAAAGCGCGCCATAAAGGCCAGCATGCTGATGGCTCCGGCCAAAGTGGCTACGATGGATCCGGTCAAAATGTCCCTGTTTCTTATGTGGGCCATCTCATGAGAGATGACCCCTTCCAGTTCGTCCTCATCCAGAATCCTCAATATACCCTGAGTTACAGCCACGGCCGAGTGCTTGGGATTCCTTCCGGTGGCAAAAGCGTTGGGGGTTTCGGTCGGAATGACGTACACCTTAGGCATGGGGAGATGCGCATTGGATGCCGCCCTCCTCACCACCCGGTGAAGCCCGGAGTGGCTCGACTCGTCTGCCGGACGGGCATGATATGTGGCTAAGACGATTTTGTCGGAGAACCAGTAGGTTCCGAAGTTCATGATGGCGGCGAAGATAAGCGCTACCACCATCCCCTGTCTGCCTCCCAGCACTCCCCCCACCAACACGAAAAGCAAAGTCATCAGGGTCAATAGCAACATGGTCTTAAGTGTATTCATTTCTTCACCTCGGCGATTATTTTAGTTCACCGTGAACATGGTGTCAAGGGAAATCTCACCGGTAATACGAACCTCATCTCACGATTTTTTGGATCAGATCGGTCCGGCTGTTGTATGTAATAAAGACTTCACCTCCTCTCGTTGGGGAAGAAGTTCTGGTTTGAAATCCCGCCAGAGACTGGGATGAAGGAGAGAAGATGGATGAATGGTTCAAAGCTCCCCTTAACTTAATCCCCCCCCGTGAATCTGTTGGATGACAATCAGTTTCACGTCATGAAAAGCCCCAATCGGTCCCGATGATTATATCGTTATCAGCAGAATTCGCCTAGAGATTAATTTCCTTTAAAAACTCTTGACAAAGAAGAACTCAAGGATATATTAGCATTCCAAGAAAAATCCTATGGAATGCTGGATTCGATCAAGGGTTGTATCCCCACGATCAGGAGGTAGGCGCTACAGCGATCCGGTGCAAGAAGCCGGAGTTAGGAAAGCAGGGAATACGCACAGGATACGTGCAAGCAGGCGAGGTTTGCAGGTATCCTATTTTGCTATGGGCAATCGACGTCGCCGCGAAGGAGGTGGTGTTGCTAGACCCGGCTCGGGATGAATATGAGTTGCTGGTCTTGGAAACGATCCAGAACATGCCTTGACTGGATTTGAATACAAAAAGAAAGGTGAACGGGATAGGCGCAGGGATTGCCGGACTTGTGCCGGCCCCGTTAGTCGTGGACACTTCAACCGGCAGGGAGGAGTACAACCATGTTGAAATACGGCGTGCTAATTACGGCCATCTGTGCTTTTGTGATGGTTACCGGCTGCGGAAAGGCGCCGGAGAACGAGATGCAGATGGCAGAGACAGCCTTTGAAACGGTGGCAGAATATGAAGTCGAACAGTATGCCCCCGATGCTTACAGAATGGCCATGGATACTCTGAACGCAGCCAAGGCGGCAAAAGAAGAGGCAGACTCGAAGTTCGCGCTCTTCAGAAGCTATGGCAAATCCAAAGAACTATTCGTCCGGGCCGAGGTCCTGGCCAACCAGGCCCAGTCCTCCGCACAGGCAGGAAAAGAGAGGGTCAAGCAGGAGGTATCGGATCTGATCGTGGATGCCAAGAACGCTTTGGATGCTGCCGCTCAAGCGCTCAGTAAGGCGCCCCGGGGCAAAGGTAGCAAGGCGGACCTCGAGTTGATCAAAAACGACCTCAACGCTGCCAACGTAGCTTATGAGGAAGCCAAAATCGATTTCGACGCCGGATCTTATGCCACGGCGAAGACCAAACTTCAGGCGGTGATGAATAAAGCTCAGAGCATATCCGACGAGATCGCCAAGGCTGTGGCCAAGAAAGCAGGTAAGTAGTTCTGTAATGCTGAAGTGACGGCGGGTGCCGCCGGGAGACCGGAGACGCCCGCACTCTCTTTTCCGGCAATCACAGGAGGAGGCAACTGGCTTTCAGATTGAGACAGACTCTGCTTGTAGCCGGGGGTATGATTATCCTGGCCGTGGTCGGAGTGCTGGTATTTCCCCGGCCCCATCCACCGGTGGTTTCCCTGGAAAAGGCGAAATCGGCTATCGACCGAGCATCTGAGGCGGAGGCTCTGCGCTATGCCCTGGAAACCTACCGGACCGCCCAGACTTTGTTGAAGAAAGGGTGGGTGGAGATGGGCCGCCAGAACGGCCGGTTGGCCCCTTTTCGGACCTATCACCTGGCTGATTCGCTGTTGGGTCTGGCTGGTAAGACAGCCCAGCAAGCTGCCGTCGAGTCTATCGCGCGAAGGGAATATCTGGATTCCCTGGCTCGAAGGGAACAGGGTGAATTGGACGGCGAGATCAGCGCGTGGCGTGAGGCTTTGAACGGTTCCCTGACAAAGCTTAAGGCTCAAGGTTATCTTTCTTCTGCGGAACTTTCGCTGGAAACAAGCAGACTGCTCATCGATCAGGGCGAGTACCCAGACGCGCTTTTGTCCCTGGCCAAAGGCCGAAAGTTCTTGGGGCAGCTAAGCGACATGCTGGCTCAGTACTCCAATGACGAAGTACAGAAATTAGATGTGTGGAGAAGTTGGGTGCAGGAAACCTTGGCGGAATCCCGAAGGAAAGGTGCGTATGCTGTGATCGTGGACAAGTCCGCTCATAAGACCTATCTGGTCGGAACAGGCAAACTGATGCACACCTACGACTGCGACTTAGGCTATAATTCCGCGCACAATAAGTTCTTCTCAGGGGATGGGGCTACGCCGGAGGGGAAGTACAAAGTCGTCTCGGTTAAATCGCGGGGCAGTAAGTATTACAAAGCCCTGCTTTTAGACTATCCCAACCAGTCCGATAAAAGGCGGTTCGAGCAGAACAAAGAAAAGGGCATCATATCTCCTCAAGCTCACATCGGCGGGCTGATCGAGATTCACGGAGATGGCGGCAAAGGCCAGGATTGGACCGAGGGCTGCGTTGCCCTGAGCAACGCTGATATGAATCACCTCATGCGGCACGTGAGGATGGGAACGCCGGTCACCATCGTACGTCGATCGGATCGGTGGCCATGAAAGGTAAGCAGCGATATGCGATGCTCCTGTCTGTCCTTTTAGCCGGATTTTTGGGAGCTTGGTTGATGATCACTGGGGGCCGGTCTCAGTTGGGGCAGAAGACCCTTCCGGGCGTTTCGCTCTCGGTGAGTCTGCCCGGGGAGGGGAGGCTGGCAAGAATGGAGTTGCTTCGGGTCAAAA
>CAYMNI010000217.1:0-4172 GCA_964391755.1 uncultured Ignavibacteria bacterium | reverse complement strand
TCCCTTCACCTTGGCGGTCACCTTCTCCACGCTCTCGTCTATTTTATTCTTCAGCTTCTCCATCCGCTCGTCGTGGCCCTTTAAAATCTCCTTCACCGCCTTGGCCTTGTCGGACTGGTTCATCTCTCCCCTCTTGACCATCTCGTCCACGATGTTCTCGGCCTTCTCCTTGGTCAGGTCGAACACTCCCAGACCGAACAGCACTGATTTCTTGAAGATATCCACGGTGATCCCTCCTCCCTTGGAAATGAGTAAACGGGCTAACTTCGTGGTTTGTTTAAGATTCCTCTTGTCCTCGGAGAAAGTCTCCGAAAGAATTCTGGACAGAACGGAGATGGTGACGTCCTTGCCGGTTGCATTATCTATAACCTTGAAACCGACGTCTTGTTTTATCAGCTCGGTAAGATCCTCAAGCTTGACCGTCCTTTTTTCGGAGCTATCGTACAATCTCCTGTTTCTGTATCGCTTAATGATCCTGGTTCCCATACTATAACCGAGTCCGTGTTCAGTTTTCAGTGCTCAGTCTTCAGTATACTGCCTACTGCCTAAAATATAGTGCGGTGCACAATAAATGTCAAGAGATATTTTGAAATTGTGTGAACTTCTTTTGCTGCTCGGATTATCCTGCCGTGCGTTCCGATTCGAGCATCTAACACTGAGGATACTGTAGGATCTTGTTGAATCCAGGCAAGGAGTCTTAATCCGAGAAAGGGCGACTATGAGCTTTATATTGCAAACAATACGGCAAGATCACAGGCCAATCCATCGCAGCAACCTGCGACAAGGCTAAGATTCTTAAATATAACGATATGACAAATGGGCTTGGTAAGGGATGAGGTCTGACCGCCGCAGTTTACTGCGCTCAGGCTTGTCATCCCCCCCAAAACAAGATTACGAACTATTGGCCCGATACCATACTTGGCTGACCGTCAATCACTTACAATAATGACCCGGTTGCGCATGCAAGATTTCGAATTTGGCACACTTTTTTCTTATATAATATAGTGAGTTTCCTCCTTCTTCAAGTTTTACATATAGATTGCTCAGGCCTGCGGTTGAGAGAAGACGCAGGCCTGAGTTTTTTTGTTGTCTATCCGAATCAATAAACGACCGACTCTAACTGTAGTTTTACATGCCTCCGGGGATAGATGCGGGAGGTGCCTTTAGAACCCGAGGATCTCCAGGCTGGCGTATTTGGCCAGGAGCTTCTTTTTGATCCCGCCCCTGAAGACGACGGTGAGCATGAGGTTTTCACCCGAACCCTGGCGATGAATGATCTGCCCTTCTCCCCAATGAGAGTGCATCACCTTCGCGCCCACCCGCAGCATGGAATCATACCCGGTATCCTCATCCGGGGAGAACGTCTCCACTCGTTTTAGGTCCACTCCGGACAGCCCCCCTCTCATTTGGGAGATATGGTCTTCTACGATCAAAAGCTCCGGAGGGATTTCGTCAAGAAACCTGGACTTGAGATTGGTCATATCGGCGAATCTCTTCCGGTGGTAGGCATAAGATAAAAACAATCTCTCTTTGGCCCGGGTCATGCCCACATAGAAGAGCCGTCTTTCCTCTTCCAGGTCGTCCGGGTTCTCCAGGGAACGGGACAGGGGAAAAAGCCCCTCCTCCAAACCTGCGATAAAGGCCGTGCGAAACTCCAAACCCTTGACCGCATGCAAGGTCATCAGAGTGACCGCATCCCTGCTTTTGTCCCACGTGTCAATGTCGGTGATCAACGACACCTCCTCTAAGAAAGCCTCCATGGTTGCATCTTCGGTTCTTTCCTTAAACTCGGCGGTGGCGTTGATAAGCTCTTTGACGTTCTCCATCCGGTTTTCCGCCTCAACCGTTCTCTGTTGTCGGAGTTCATCCAAATAGCCGGTCTTATCCACCACCATCTGGGTTAACTCGTCGATGGGAAGTTCTTCTTTGAGCACGGCAAACCGGTCAAGCATCCTGACGAAATCTTCTATGGTTTTTCTTAGTCTGGGCGATATGGTTTCGATCTGATCTATTCCTCTTACCGCCTCCAGCAGGCTCATCTTTTGTCGCAGGCCATACTCCTCTATTCTGGAAACGGTTTTCGCTCCCACGCCCCGTGCCGGCACGTTAATGATCCTCTTGAGGCTGAGATGGTCTTTGGGGTTGGCCAAAACCTTCAAGTAGGCCAGGAGGTCTTTGACCTCCTTTCGCTCGTAGAACCTCAAACCGCCCACGATCACATAGGGAATACCGTTATCCCTCAGGCGCTGTTCCAAAACCCGGGATTGCGCATTGGTGCGGTAGAGGATCACGAAGTCCGACAGGGAATAGTCTTCCTCTCGAATGAAATCCTGGATTCGCCGAACCAGAGCTTCGGCCTCATGATATTCGTTCTCCAGGATCATGAGTCCCACCCTCTCTCCTCCTTGTATTTGGGTGTAGAGGGTTTTCCCTTTACGCCTGAAGTTGTTTCGCACCACCGCCCCGGCGGCATCCAGAATCACCTGGGTGGATCGGTAATTCTGTTCAAGTTTTATCACCTTGGCGTCCGGGTAATCCTTCTCGAAATCGAGAATGTTGTTGATGTCCGCTCCCCGCCAGCCATAGATGGACTGATCCTCGTCCCCCACCACGCAGAGATTCCGGTTGCTCGACGCCAGAAGATTCACCAGCACGTACTGGGCATGATTGGTGTCCTGATACTCGTCGATGAGCACGTGCCGGAATCTGTCCTGATATCGTTTTAGAACGTGGGCCTGTCTGCTTAGAAGCTCAACCGTTTTCATTATCAAATCATCGAAATCCAGAGCGTTCGCCTCCTCGAGCTTCTTCTGATAAATTTCGTAAACCCGGGCCACCCTCTCCTCGAAGAAGTCTTCCGCCCGGGGCGAGAAATCCTGCCAGGCGATCAGCTTGTCTTTAGCCGAAGAGATGCGTTTGGCGACCGCATCCGGCGATAGGTCTTTGGGGGAGACGTTCATCTCCTCCAGACATTTCTTTATAACCGAACGCTGATCGTCATCATCGTAAATGCTGAAGCTTCTGGTGTAACCCAGAAGCTCCGCCTCCCTCCTCAGCATCCGGGCACACCAGGAATGAAACGTGCTCACCCACACGTCCGTTCCGGTCCTTCCCAGCAGCTTGGCCACCCTCTCCTTCATCTCCCCTGCCGCCTTGTTGGTGAAGGTCACGGCCAGGACGCTCCACGGCTTGACGGCTTCAGAGCCGATCAGGTATGCGATGCGGCAGGTCAGCACCCGGGTTTTGCCGCTTCCGGCTCCCGCCAGAACCAGAAGAGGACCGCCTGAGTAAGTGACCGCTTCTCTCTGCACCGGATTAAGATCTTTCAAGAAGTCCATTGCCATTTCTCTTTTTCGATTCTGAGACGGTTGAGGCTCAATCCCTGCCGAGCGGTCTCTTTTTTGAATATAAGAAAACCAGCGGCAGTCTCAAACCGGTTTTATAAGAAACGTTCCGGCACGATTCTAAGTTTGGCTTTGGCATGCTTTCAACGAAAATCCTTGACAAAGCCGTAGAGGTTGTTGTAACTTCAGAGGAGCTCGGATGTTCTTCACAAACAGAAAGGGTTAGGTGGCGGAAAAAGGATGAAAATCAAGAAGATAATCGGAATAGAACCTGCACCTCCGGGCTTTCACGTGTTCAGCGCGTTCAAGCTTCCCCGGTTGGGCTTGCCCATCCTGGGCACGGTTCTTAAGAACAAGGGATACCAGGTCAAGTTGTTCGTTCAGGACTTAGCCCCTATCGATTGGGCGGAGCTGCTGACCGCGGACGTGGTGATGATTTCCACCATCACCAGCACCGCACCGGAGGCGTTCAACATCGCCAAGAAGATAAAGGAGAAGGCGCGAGTGTTGGGAAAGGACGTCTCCATCGTGATGGGCGGCGCACACGTTACCTTCATGCCCGAAGAGGCTCTTGACAACTATGCCGACTACGTGGTGAGAGGGGAGGGGGAGGAGACCTTGATAGAGCTTCTTTCCTGGTTGGAAAACGGGCACGATGCTTCCTCCATTTCCCGAATCTCCGGTCTCTCATACAAAATCGGAAATCGGGTGTACCATAACGAGAACCGGCCCCATTTTGAGGATCAAGACAGTCTTCCCACGCCGGAGCTTTCTTTGATCGAGGGCTGGAAGAATCCGACGATCTTTCCGGTTTTGGCCTCTCGCGGG
>CAYMNI010000216.1:0-4176 GCA_964391755.1 uncultured Ignavibacteria bacterium | reverse complement strand
CCATGCTTCTGCAGAAAGAAGCCATCGGAAGAGCGCTGGAGATAATCGACAGGGACTCTTTCTATCGGGACGATCACCAGAGGATATTCGATGCGCTGGTGGGTTTATACGACAGAAACCAGCCGGTGGACATCGTCACCGTCTCCGAGGAACTAACCAAACGCGGCCAGTTGGACGAAATCGGGGGGAGAATGTATTTGATCGAGCTGGCCGAAAAAATAGCCACCACCGCCAATGTCGAGTATCACTGCAACATCGTCCTGGAAAAATCAACGCTCAGGAAGCTGATCGATACCAGCACCCAGATAGTCTCTCAGTGCTACGACACCACCCAGGAGGTGGACGACCTTTTGGATCGGGCGGAACAGGGGATTTTCAACATCTCCGAGAGGAGGATACGGGAGGGATTCATTCCCTTAGGGGACCTTCTTCCTCACACTTTCGAGGCCATCGAAGAATATCAGAAAAAAGGCGGAATGATCACCGGCATTCCCACCGGCTTTTTCGAGCTGGACACGCTCACCGGCGGCCTTCAGAAGTCGGATCTGGTGGTGGTGGCCAGTCGGCCGTCGATGGGAAAAACCGCCTTTTGCCTTTCCATCGCCGAGCACGTGGCCATCGAGGCCAATATCCCGGTGGGGGTCTTCAGCCTGGAGATGGCCAAAAGCCAAGTGGCTCAGAGGATGCTCTGCAGCCGGGCCAGGTTCTCCACCCACAAAATGAGAACCGGAAAAATCAGCGATCAAGAGTACAGCAATCTGGCCATGGCGGTAGGTCCTCTGGCCGAGGCCAAGATATTCATCGACGACACGCCCAATCTGGGGATTTTGCAGATGCGGGCCAAATCCAGAAGGCTCAAGGCCCAGCACGACGTGGGACTGGTCATCGTGGACTATCTTCAGCTCATGCAGGGGCCGCGAAGCATAGAATCGCGGCAGCAGGAGATATCCATGATCTCCCGCTCGCTGAAGGGCTTGGCCAAGGAGCTGGACGTCCCGGTGATAGCCGTCTCCCAGCTTTCCCGAAAGGTGGAGGACCGGGGCGGCGATAAAAGGCCCATGCTGGCCGACTTAAGGGAATCAGGCGCCATCGAGCAGGATGCCGACGTGGTGATGTTCGTCTACCGACCGGAGTTCTATCAAATCGAGAAGTTTCGGGACGGTAATCCCACACAAGGCGTGGCGGAGATAATCGTCAGCAAACACCGAAACGGACCTACAGGCGAGCTGCGCCTGACCTTCCTCAAGGACTATGCCAGGTTCGAGAACATGGAATTCATCCGCCGAGAGGTTCCCATTTAAGCACCGAAAGGGGCAAAAGTGGCGCGGTTTTCATATAGTCCGGAGAACGTCTTTGCCTGTGTGGGGAGAAAAACCCTCACGTTTTTTGAGGACGTGGGGGGGCTGGTTCTCTTCCTCAAGGATATCATTCTGGGTTTGCCTAAGGCTTTCACCAGATTCCATCTCACCGCGGAGCAGATGCTCATGATGGGGGTAAACTCCCTCCCCCTGGTGATGATCGTTTCCGTCTTCACCGGTGCGGTCACTGCGGTGCAGGCGGTCTATCAGATTTCGGAATACGTTCCCATGAGATATTTGGGCACTGCCGTGGGGAAAGCGGTCATGATAGAGCTGGCCCCGGTTCTCACCGCTCTGGTTGTGGCCGGCAGGGTGGGTGCCGGAATAGCTGCGGAATTGGGGACCATGAAGGTCACCGAACAAATAGACGCGCTCAAAACTCTGGCCTTGGACCCGGTGGAATACCTGGTGGCTCCCAGGGTCGTTGCCGGCCTCATCATGGTTCCGGTTCTTACCGTTTTTGCCGATGCCATAGCCTTGGGCGGCGGGTTGGGGATTTCAGCCACTACGCTGAATGTCCCCCCTCACGTGTTCTTGAACAGCCTGAAGTCCTTCTTCAAAACCATGGACTTGTTCTCCGGGCTGGCCAAAGCCGTCGTCTTCGGCGGTATCATCTCCATAATCGGATGCTATCAGGGCTTCAAGACCAAAGGTGGCGCCGAAGGTGTGGGCCAATCGGCCACTCGGGCAGTGGTTTTGGCGTCGGTGCTGATATTAATCGCAGATTACGTCGTGGCGACCATACTGTTCGGCTAAGACGCAACAGTCAGCCGACTGCGGACGAAGGAACGGAAAGTCGGTCAACGGATTAAACGGATAACGCCGGCGGACATGGAGATTTTAGCCACGGACTGCGGACAACGGACCGTGGACGTTTGAAGTTAGTTATATGATCGAAATCAAGAACGTTTTCAAAAGCTTCCGCAATAACCAGGTGCTCCAGGGGGTCGATCTGACCATCAAGAAGGGCGAGACCATGGTCATCATCGGCAGGAGCGGATGCGGCAAAAGCGTGCTTCTCAAGCTCATCATGGGACTTCTTAAACCGGACTCGGGGAGAATATTGGTGAACGGGGAGGACGTTACCTTTCTGACCGACAAGCAGATGGCTAAGCTCAGGCAGAAGTTCGGCATGCTCTTTCAGGCTTCCGCCCTTTTCGATTCCATGACTGTGGATGAGAACGTGGGTTTGGCCTTAAGAGAGCATACCAAGTTGTCGGAGGAGGATATCGTCCACAGGGTCAAGGAGAGACTCAAGATGGTGGGCCTTTCGGGCGTCGAAGAGAAAAAGCCGGCGGAGCTTTCCGGCGGAATGAAAAAAAGAGTAGGGCTGGCCCGGGCCATAGCCATGGACCCCGACTACGTGCTTTACGACGAGCCCACCACCGGTCTGGACCCCATCATGGCGGACGTGATAAACGATCTTATCATCAGCCTGCGAAATACCCTCTCCATAACCTCCATAGCCGTTACCCACGACATCGTCTCGGCTTACAAGATCGCAGATAGAATCGCCATGCTGTACGAGGGAAAGATCATCTTCGTGGGAACGCCGGAGGAGGTCAAGAACACCACGGATCCCACTGTCAGACAGTTTATAGAAGGGAGTGCGCAGGGCCCCATCCCCGCGCTTTGAGCACGTCCACAGTCCACCGTCCACCGTCGACCGCAAAAGGAAAGAAAGGGCGTGAATGGCGTACAAGTTCGAGAATTTGGAGGTCTGGCAACTATCATTGGAGTTTGTGGACCAAATCTACAAGGTTGCAGATTTGCTTCCCGACAAGGAGCGACACAACCTGCGATCGCAAATGATCAGAGCCACGACATCTATTTCTCTGAATATCGCCGAAGGCTCAATGAGCCAGAGTGACGCTGAGTTCAATCGGTTCCTGGGGATCGCGGTCAGATCTTGTGCGGAGGTTGTGGGCTGTCTGCATTTGGCGAAAAGAAGGAGCTATGTAAATCAGGAAGTTTTCTTCCAGGTATATGAATTCAGCGAAAAGCTGTTTGCCAAACTCCAGGCTCTTCGGAAGAAACTGAAGTGAGCGGTGGACAGTCGACGGTGGACGGTCGACGGAGTTAAGCCATGCCTAATCCCAGCAAAGTCAAAACAATCTATGTTTGCCAATCCTGCGGCCATAAATCCGTCCGCTGGATAGGAAAATGCCCGGATTGCGGAGCCTGGAACAGCATGGTGGAGGAGAAAGTCACCCGGCGTAGAACCGGGCGCTCCACGGAGAAGGCCAATCCCACGCCTTTGAAGGAGGTAGATTGGGCGGATGAAGACCGAATCTCCACCGGCATCAAGGAATTCGACCGGGTGGTGGGCGGGGGAGTGGTGAAAGGATCGGTGGTTTTGGTCGGCGGCGACCCGGGAATCGGCAAATCCACGCTGCTTTTGCAGATTTCCGAAAAAATCGCTTCCCAATTCGACAGAGTTTTGTATATTACCGGCGAGGAGTCGTTAAAGCAGATTAAGCTCCGGGCTGAACGCTTAAAGATAAATCCGAATAGAATCGACATCCTTACCGAAACCAACCTCGATTTGATCCTGGATGTCTTGAGGCAGGATGTGCCCAACATGACCGTGATCGATTCCATCCAGACCACCTACAACCCCAACCTGGAGAGCACGCCCGGCAGCATCAGCCAGATTCGGGAATGCGCCGCATCTTTGATCGGCTTTGCCAAGCAGAGCCAGAGCCCGGTCTTTCTGGTGGGACACGTCACCAAGGACGGCTCCATTGCCGGACCCAAGGTGCTGGAGCACATGGTGGACACGGTTCTGTACTTCGAGGGAGAGAAAAGCTGCCTGTTT
>CAYMNI010000215.1:0-4206 GCA_964391755.1 uncultured Ignavibacteria bacterium | reverse complement strand
GATCAGCTTCTGCTTTCCGGTGAAGAAAGGATGGCAGGCGGAACAGATTTCCACCTTTATGTCCTTCACCGTGGAGCGGGTTTTGATCACGCTGCCGCAAGCGCAGGTAACCGTGGTTTCGAAGTACTTGGGATGAATTTTGTCCTTCAAGTCAACTCCTCCTTACCATATTTGATACGCCAATATAACCAAACCGACTGAAAAAGCAACATAAATCTCTTTCCTCACCCATGAGCGTCTATACGAGCCAATCGGCCCGTCTGTTTATTTTTCGGCCAGTCCTGTTGAGCCCATAACCCGCCGGAATCCAATCTGAGCCCTCTTCTTGTTACCATGGCGTACACTCGGAAAACGCCAAAAGACTTGATTTTCCCGGGAAAGCCCTTATAATACCCGAACCCGAAGTGCAGCATCAGGCTAATAGTTTTCGTACAAAAAGGATGGCGTTGGTAGAGAACACAAACCGTTACAGGTTCTTCGGAATCGAGCTGAGGATATTCTTCTCGCTGCTGGCGCTGCTTTGTATCCTGGCAGCCCTGTTAGGCTTCAGGGATTCCATCTGGCTTTCCATGCTGTTCTTTCTGATCTTCATTCTGCTGGTGTTTTTCATCCGACTGGACTCCAAGTATCACCTGGTGATCGTGACCCCGGACAAATTGATTTATGAGAACGTAATCTGGAAAAGGCTGAGCACTTCTTTCGTATATATACCCTGGGGCGACGTGGAAAAAATCACAACCACAAGCTGGGGACTTCTCGGTTTGTGGAAGCGTACTACCATAGAGAGCAAGAGGCAGAAACCGGTCCGGGTTTACTCTTTTATGGAAGACTACCTGCATTTTTTGAGGGATGTGGTCAAGGAGACCACGCCCACCCAGGTGGACAAGCTGACCTCCGATCTGCCTGCAGGCAGGGCGGACGTTTAGAAACCGTCGGTTTAAAATCGTTTACACGTTCTCTGATCCGTATCTTTTGGGAAATGAAATACATTATGATTAGTAGACTAACCATAGGTCTCCGCAAACGTAAGGGCGAATCTTCAGGGAGCGCCGAAAGAGTTTCTTCGGAGTGCGAAAGCTCGTCGAAGCAGGGCGGAGATCCCGCTTTGCGGGACTTTCGCGATTCGTTTAGGTTTGTTCAGTCACGGGCAAACCGCACCAGCAAGCTGGTGCACTCCGGTATAAGCCTATCAGCACCACCCTCATATAAGCCCGAACGGCGCGTCGGGATGAAGCCACGACCTTTCATCCTTTCTCTCATCACGGTTCTGTCCATGTTCTGCTTGGCTGGTACATCCTGGCCCCAGCTGAGCATGGATTCGCCCCAGGTGGATTCCATCATCCTGCGGGGAATGGAATTGGTACACGCCGACAGCACCAAAGAGGCGGTGGAACAGTTCGAGAAGTTGGTCGGCCTGTTTCCCAATGACCCTATCGGTTACTTCTACATAGCGGCTACGCTGGAAACCATGATGGACGATTTCCGCAACTACACCTATCAGGACCAGTTCAACAAACACATGGATCTGGCCATCGAGACGGCCGAGGCCAAGAAGAAACGGGGAAACCTCACTGCATACGATTATCTTTATTTCGGGGGGGCGATAGGTTACCGGGGAATCCACAAGGCTCTGACCGGCAATTGGCCGGGGGCATTCGTCGACGGACTCAAGGGGAGAGGCTATTTGGATGAGGCGCTGAAGCTCGATCCGGAGCTTTACGACGTGTACTATGGCCTGGGATCGTATCATTTCTGGAAAAGCCTGAAAGCCAGGATATTCTGGTGGCTACCGTTCGTAGCGGACAACCGGCAGATGGGAATAGATATGGTCAAGAAGGCCATCGAAAAGGGCAAATACTCCTCGGAGGATGCCAAGCTGGCCCTGGTGCGCATCTGGGTGGAGAACAAGGAATACGACAAGGCCTTTGCCCAGATCGACATGCTCAAGAAGAACTATCCCAACAGACCATTCTTGCTCTGGCTTCTGGCGCAGGCGCAGCGGGAAAACAAGATGTATGACGGTGCGGCCAACTCGTATAGGGTCCTGCTTGAGGCTCTGACCTCATCGCCATATTATCACCCGGCCGGAGAAGTGGAGTGCCGGTATCTTCTGGCCTTGACCTACTATGAGCAGGGCAATTTCGATGATGCATCTGCCCAGGTAGACTCCGTCTTGACTTTCGAGAAGGACTCCAAGAACGACAAGAACATCAAAGACTTTGTGGGCAAAGCCAGGAAGTTACAGAAGAAGATCAAGAAGGAGGCAAAGACCGATTGAAAAGAAAGCTCGGCTTGGCCTTAATCGGAGCTGCGTTACTTCTTCTTTTTAGTCCCCCCATGTGTTTTTCCCGGAATTATCTCGACTATGACGATCCTCTGATAATAGAACTTCTGCAGGAAGGCATCCAAGCCTCCTTTCGGGAGGATTATCGACTGGCCGAAGAAAGGTTCGACTCGCTGGTCCGAATGGCGTCCAACGATCCGGCCGGTTACTTCTTCAAAGCCGCCCTGTATCACGCCCAGATGATCGATTACGAAAGCAGGTTCAAGGAAAAGGAGTTCGACCACAACGTGAAGAAGGCCAAAAAATTAGCCCAAGAGAGGATCAAGAGACACAAAAACGACGCCTGGACCTATCTGGTTCTGGGCAACTCGTACGGGGCCAAGGCGGTGTATGATGCAAGGAAGGGCAAGTGGCTATCCGGACTGCAGGAGGGTCTTATGGCCAAGTCCGCCTTAAAGGAGGCGGTGAAACGCGATCCGGAGCTTTATGATGCCTACGTGGGGCTGGGATCGTACGACTACTGGGCCAGCGTGATGACCAAGGCTTTTCACTGGCTTCCCTTCATCGGAGATCACCGGGAAAAGGGGATGGCGGAGATGAAGCTGGCTCTGGAGAAATCCACCTTCTCCTCGGCGGCCGCAGCCAGCGGGCTTATCTGGATGTATATTCGCGAGGGTGATTTCGACCAGGCCATCCACCTGGCAGAGAAAATGCAATCCGAATATCCGCAGGGGAAATCCTTCCTGTGGCCTTTGGCAGAAGCCTACTATGACAAACGGGATTGGAACGGCGCCTTGTTGCGATACCGGGAGCTATTGGAGAGGCTGGAAGTCGAACACAACCATGAAAATGTCGATCAGTCCTACAATCTTGTGGAATGCAGGTTCTTCATCGCCCATTGCCTTTTCGGCCTGGCACGGTACACGGAATGCGACTCGGTCTGCCAGGAGATTTTGAACTTCCCCATGGACGAAAAGCTCCGAAATCGGCACAAGGAAAAACTCAAGAAAATCCAGAAGCTTTCGGAGAGGTGCCGAAAGCTAGCCGAAAGCGGCAGTTGAGCGCCCCCCGGTACAGACGCCGGACTTAAGATACGGACAATCCCCATCACCATGCGTCACAACCGACCCGCCCTTATAAGGCGGGCATTTTTGTTTAAAAGTCGCTCCGACTTTGTCGATGTATTCTTTAGTATAAGATACACCGGCACCCAAAACGGGGGGTGAAAAAGATGAGAAGGACACATCTGATCTTGGGCATGACGCTTTTGCTTGCGGTCGTCCTCTTTGCGTCCGCGTCGTACTGCAAAACCATCAAGATGAATAACGGTGACGTGTACCGGGATGCCTGCGGAGACATCAAGGTGGGCGCTCACATTTACCGCTACCGTCCCGCGACCAAAGACATGTCCTATGTCGGTGAGGTGGTGAATTTGGGCAGGGCGTATAACGAGAGCATTGTCTGGATTTGGGTGGAGAAAACCAAAAGGATCGAGCCCAAGACCCGCAAGGCGGTCTGTGATTGGGGATGGGTTAGGATCGGAACGGCGGAGAAGTAATAGCAACCGAACAAACAGGCGATATATACGAAAGGCCGGGGATGCGTTCCCCGGCCTTTTTTTGCGCAAGATGTAGATGTGCCCAGTGATTTTTCAAGCGGCGGACTTTCCGCCTACGGCGCATATCTGCCAGGTTCTTTCGCACTCTGAAGAGTGCGGCTGCCGCGACAACAGTGGAATCTCGTTCTGTCGGGCAACCTTGTGGTCTTGACCGCGGTCCGACGCACCAGCTACTTCGCCTGATACAGCTCCTCCATTTTTGTCCTGACCGAGGCCATCCTATCTTCCAGCAGCTTAAGCATCTGTTCGTCAATTTTCTCTCTCAACAGGGCGATGTCTTTGCGGAGAGAGTCGATACGGGAGC
>CAYMNI010000214.1:0-4211 GCA_964391755.1 uncultured Ignavibacteria bacterium | reverse complement strand
AGCGGGCTGCCGAATCGCTGGGTCACCCGGGTGACGGTCGATCCTTTCGACGAATCCATAGCTTACGCCACCTTCTCTGGACACAGTTCCGGCGAAACCCTTCCGCACGTCTATCGCACCGACAACTACGGGTCCAGCTGGCAATCCATCTCCTCGGATCTTCCGGAGGGTCCCGTCAACGACTTAGTCGTCGATCCTCAGAATCCGTCGGTACTGTATGTGGGTTCGGACGTGGGCGTGTACATGACTTACGACGTGGGAGGAAGCTGGGCACCCTTGGGCACCGGACTTCCCATCACCACCGTGCACGATCTGGCCTTTCACCCGGATACCCGCAAGCTGGTGGCTGGCACTCACGGTCGTTCCATGTTCTCCTGCCAGGTCCCCCAGGCGGACACATCTCACGGCGTGCTGGTGGAGGCCGGTCCCAATCAGAATACCATAAACGCCTTCGACGCATCAGTCTGGTTTGTCATCCAGAACACAGGTCTGGTAAACGACACATTCCAGGTGGTCGTAACCGACCAGGAGGGCTGGGAGCTGACTCCCGACTCACATACAAGTGAGCTTATTCCGGGGGGAATTGACAGCCTGCAGGTGACGGTGGGCGTCCCTTACGACGCGCCGCTCTCCGCCACCAACACCATCTCTTGTGAAGCTACCTCTCAGGGCAATCCTTTCTTCTTAAGCCAGGATTCCCTCTGGCTTGCGGTGTACGCCATAAGGGGTGATGTGACGGGCGACGAGATCATCGAGCTGGGCGACGCCATCGGTCTGCTCAACTATCTCTTCAGGGGAGGATCTCCGCCAGTGATCTGGGAAGCAGGCGACTGCAACTGCGATGGCATACTCGACCTGTCGGATGCGATCTATATTCTGAACTACCTTTTCAGAAACGGCCCGCTCCCTTGCGCACCGTAACCAAGGCTTTCTGGGTCACACCCCGGATCGTCTTTCGGTTAAGGCTCTTTGTCCCTGTCTGCCTGGCTGGTGGATGTAGAGTTCACACCGGCAAGCTGTAAACGGCTCGTTCGTCGCTGTATCAATATGCCGGCAACGATGAAAATCAGTCCCACCACCGTGGAAACGAGTATGGTCTCTCCCACCACGACATGGATCAACACCAGCGAAACAAACGGCGACAGGTAGATTAGATTGCTGACCTGAGCCGTGGTTCTGGACAGCTTCAGAGCCTTCAACCACAAAACGAAGGTCAGACCCATCTCGAATATCCCCACATAGGCGGCGCCCAACAAACCGGCCGAATCCGGTATCCTCATTCTCGAAGAAAGCAACATGGCGATGAATATGAAGACGAATCCGAAGGCGAAGTTCAAAAACAGCTTGGCCACCTCGTCCCGCCGGTCTCTGATACTGTAGATCCAGAACAAGGCCCAGATGACCGAGCTTCCCAGGGCCAGAAGCACACCGGTCGGATTGCTGAAGTTAAATCCAAGAATGTCGCCGCGTGTGGAGATCACGAACACGCCAGAATAGCTTATGAGAATCGCGACAATGCTCTTTATCCCTATCCTCTGTTTAAGCAGGGGAATGGAGAGTATCACCAGCACTACCGACCAGGTGTAGTTCAAGGGCTGGGCTTCCTGGGCGGGAAGCAGAGAATAAGCTTTGAACAAAACTACGTAATACAGGAAAGGATTCAGAAAGCCCAAAATCAGCGAGTGCAGGTAATCTTTTGCCGAATATTGCTTGAGAAGACCCAGCTTGTTTTGGAACAGCAGAATCAGAAAGAGAACTGCAAGCGAGGCCAACGACGAGAAGAATAGCAGTTGCAGGAAATCCAGATATTTAAGCGAGATCTTGAAGGCCGATGCCACGGTTGACCAGAAGAGGACCGCGACGATAGCGTAAAGGTAAGCTTGTTTCTGTCTTTCCATAATCGGCGGGCCATTCTCAGATCATCGTGATTCGTGCCTAACTCGAAATGTCTTTCTTCTTCACTTCAGGCAGAGGGGGATTGGAGCCGTATTTTATGGCATTTGTGGGACACACTTCCGTGCAGACTCCGCAAGACCAGCAGTCCGGCAAAAACAACTTTCTCTTGGCCTCATAGATGCCCTTCATGGCCTGGGTGGGGCAGTTTCTCACGCAGCTTTCGCATTTGATACATCTGTCTTCCATGATCTTGATCCTGTTCAACGCCAGGTTCTCCAAAAACCACGCATACAGACCAAACGGGCACACCAACTGACAGAACGGCCGGTAGATGAAAACGCTGGCTAAAACGAGAAGCGGCAGGGAATACAGGGCAAACGAAGCCAGGTCCCAATTGTAGATCTTGAAGTAATTGATGTGATGATACAAAACGAAGTTCTTCACGCCCAGTGCAATTCCGAAGAGAAGGAAGAAGAACAGGACAAAGAGCACCAGCCGCAAAACAAGCGTCAAGACGAAGGGCAGCTGAAATTTGCGTTTCTTCTTAAGAACCGGGATGTTGAACAGGCTCTCCTGCAAAGCACCCAACTGACATCCCCAGCTGCATATCAGTTTGCTGCCCAAAAGCGAGAACAGAGTGAAAATCACCATGCTGGTGATGAGAACTTTCGGCCCTCCCTCCATCTGGTTGAGCATCTTGAACAGCTTGACCACGGATTCCATCGGATTGGGAGTCTCCCCCAGCAGCAAGCCGAACATTGCCGCCGTGAGGATCAAAAGCGGGATTCGAACTTGTCTGATCTTCTTTCGGCTCAACACAAAAAGAAACACCAGCGACAGCCAGACCGCCCAGAGAACGTATTTCACTACTTCAACCGAGGGTTTCTCTTCCCCTTTGATGTGATCCATTGCGGCTCGAATAGTGGACGGGTCCATCTCCAATTCTCTGATCGGAACGTCTTTGGGCAGATCCCAGGCTTTTCGATCATCGTGACTCAGTATGTGCAGTATCTCCTTCACCGGAACCGCATTCTTTTGGCCCAGCTGCTTTAATGTCATCTCTTTCGAGAACTGCAGCTCGCTTTTCACCCCGAATGCATCCCAATTCATGTACAGGCCCAGACAGAGGGTGACTGCGACAAGCAGAATGGATAACACAATGTTCTTCTTCATGCACTAATCTCCCCGGTCAACGACTCTTCATGTACGTTGCGCAAGGCTCTGGATAGGGGAATGAACGGAACCTGCCCTCTCAAGCCAGCTTCAGTTCCATGAATTTGGCCCCCTCTATGGGATTGTAACGATAGGCCTCGATCTCCTCGAAGCCCAACGATCGATAAAGCGCTATGGCCTCTTTCATGAAGGGCACCGTGTCCAGACGCATGCGTTGGTAGCCGATTTTCCGCGCCTCTTCGATGACAGCCTCCGCTAAATCTCTTCCCACTCGCTTGCCTCGAAACTCGGGCCGGACGTACAGTCTTTTCATCTCGCAAATCCCGTCTTCGATCTTCCGGAGAGCCACGCACCCGGCGACCTCGTCATCTTCTGCGGCCAGGAGGAACCGTCCGCTGGGAGGAGCATAGTCTCCCGGCAGCCCGGCCATCTCCTTTTGGAACTCCTGAAAGTGGAGCTCGAAACCCAGAGACTTCGCGTATTCCTCGAGGATATCTCTGATAAGGTGGAGATGTTTTTCGAAATCTGCCCGCAGAAGTTTCACCGTATCTTAAGATGTGCTGCTCTGCGCGGGGGGCGCACCAGCCCTGTTTATTTTCTCCGCCGTCCTGTAAGCGTCTATCATCCCCCAGATCCAGACGATGGGATAGGTGACGAAGCCGATTAAGACGAACATCAAGCCGATGTTTACGAACTGGATGACGATAAACAGGATTCCCTTGCCTACCTGACCGTTATAGATCTGTCCCAAGCCTGTGAAAAAGAAGCACAGGATGGCTGCTAATCCCGGGTTCTTCTGCATCATCAACCTCCTTCTGTTTATGGGTAATTAGTGCCGAATCACGCCATTATGGTCGACTGTTGGGGCAAACCGGGCTGTCTGAAGATAGTCATGGTGCCACCCCTAATTTCCTCAAGATTAAGATCATGACCCAGTAAAGGAGAATCATTACCGCCGCTGAAACCGCCAGCGCCGGATAAAACGGAACTTTGCTTTTCAGGAGTAACGGAAGCACCACAAACAACGAAAGAGAGGGTAGAACCATCCAGAAGATGCTGGCGGATAGGCGACAGACCTTTTCCACGCTGCTGGTGTCGATGTAAAGCCAGATCATGGCCAGAATGGAGACGATTGGAAGAGA
>CAYMNI010000213.1:0-4286 GCA_964391755.1 uncultured Ignavibacteria bacterium | reverse complement strand
AGGAAGCGTTATGGAGATGACGTTTAAACGGAAGAAGAGGTCCTCTCTGAATTTCTTATCCTCCACTGCCTGAGATAGATCCCGGTTGGTGGCAGCGATTATCCTGGTGTCTACTTTGAGAGTCTGAGTGCCTCCCACCCTCTCGAACTCGCCCGATTCCAGAAAATGCAGGAATTTTGTCTGAATCGTTGGAGTGATGTCTCCGATCTCATCCAGAAAGACCGTTCCGGTATGAGCAGTCTCCAATCTCCCCTTCTTACGCTGGTGCGCTCCGGTAAACGCTCCTTTCTCGTGCCCGAAGAGATCGCTCTCCAGAAGCTGCTCGGATAAAGCTACACAGTTAACATGGACGAACGGTTTGTCCTTTCTGAGGCTCAAGTTGTGAATGGCTCGGGCCAGCACCTGTTTGCCCGTGCCGCTCTCACCCAATATCAGAATGGTGGATTTCGTTTCTGCCGCCTTCTCGATTATTCCGCGAATCTGATTCATCTCGGCGCTCTCGCCCCAGACCATATCGTACCAGCTGTCTATCTCCTGCTTCAAATACTCCTTCTCTTGAGCCAATCCCCTGGCGCGAAGAGCCTTTTCGATGGTCAGGAGAATGTGATCCGGCTCGCAGGGCTTGGGAATGAAGTCGTAGGCGCCCATTTTCATGGCTTCGACCGCCTTCTCTATGGTGCCGAAGGCGGTCATCATGATCACCAGCACCTCCGGCTCTTCTTTTTTCATACGCTTCAGAGTTTGAATTCCGTCCAGCTTGGGCATCATCAGATCCAGAAGCACCACGTCTGCCCCTTGCTTTTTGAATATCTGCAAACCCTCCTCACCGTCTTGCGCCGATGACACCTGATACTGGTGAAACTTCAACCTCTCAGCAAGAAGAGTTCTTATCTGGGAATCATCATCGACGATCAGTATTTTCTCCTGTGCCATGATTCTGCCTTTCTTTTGATCAGCCTCGCCTGAGAGTAAAGCTGAACCTGGTGCCTTGGTTGGTTCCGAAAATCGGGCTTTCGACTTTCACCTTGCCCCCGTGAAGAAGGACTAAGTTTCTCACTATATCCAAGCCAATGCCGGTGCCCTTCTCTGCGTTGACGCCTGCTGGCTCGGCCGTCTGGAACCTTTCGAATATCCTCTCCAGATCTTCTGCCGGAATTCCCGCCCCATTGTCGGTGACCGAGATCCGAATGAAGTCGTCATCCTCTGCCGCTGCGGCCGAAATGGAGACTTCGCCTCCCTCATTCGTGTACTTGACGGCATTGTCCAGCAGATTAAGAAGGATCTCCAGCAGGCAGTGTTTGTCCGCAAGGACGAACAAATCATGCATCTCTTCTCTGAGCAGATGGATGCTTCTCTTTTCAGCCAAGGCTTTCAGCATGCCGAGAGCTTCATCTATTACCATGGCTAAAGGAAGCCTTTCTTTATTCAGCACCAGCTTGCCGGATTCACTCATGCACAGGGTCAGCAGATTGTCTATGGTACGGGAGACGTGCAGGGCATTGTTCCGGATCATCCGAAGATTTCTTTGGTTGTCATCTGACACGCCGCCGTAGACACCCGCCAACATGTTGTCCGCCGAGAACCTGATGGCAGTCAGCGGCGTCCTCAGGTCATGGGATACGTTGGAGATGAACTTGGTCTTAAGCTGGTTTAGCTCCTGAAGCTTCTCCTTCTCCAGTTGTTCTGCAACTATCCTTTGCCTCATTTTCAGGTTCTGCAAAGCCCGAGCCACTTCTTGAACCATCAGGGAAACGAGTTCTACGTCTTCTGCAGAGTACCTTGCTTCCGATTTCTTCGCTCCCAGAAGCAGCCAACCGACGAGCTCCGCTCTTTCGGTCATTGGAAAACACAGGTAGATTTCGGACTTTTTGAGAACCGGGTTTTCGGGCAACACCGGAAATTCTTCAAAGGCGGTAGAGCCGGCGACTCCGCTTGTTTGATCTGTCTCAAGCAGATCCGACAACAAACTCATTTTTTCTCTTCCGAGCTCGTCCAACTCACCCAAAGAAAAACCGTCAGATCCGGCAATTTCTGGTTCATCCGGACCTTTGGATTTAAGGAAAATCAACGACCTTTTAACTGCCAACAGAAAATCGATTTTCTTCAGGAGCAAATCCAGAAGTTGGTTTTGGGTGAAAGCCCGATCCACCTGACGGGTGAATTCCTGAATGGCCTTTCGATAATCGTATCTGACCCGATAGAAGGTTTTGTCCACCAAAGTCCTTATCCTGTTCTTGGCCGGAGTAAAGAGCACCGCGGCAGCCAGCGTGGCCAGTATAGGGAACAAACTTCCTTCGTAGCCGGTCAGCTTGTACAAAATGTTGCCCAGAAGCCCGGCCACCAATAGATAAACCCCCAAGATGAAGCCGGTAAGAAGGGTGTAGACCAAGCTTCGGTTGATCACCACGTCCACGTTCATGGCCTGATACTTAAGAATAGAGAAGGCGAAGGAGATCGGTATAAGCAATACGAAGAGAGACTTGACCACTTCCGGGACAAATGAGTGGCCAACCAGAATGTCAGGTAGTGTATGAAGAAAGATGAAAGGAAATATCCCCGCAGCGATACCCCAGAAAATCCATCTGATCTTTCTTCTCTCCTCCAGAAACTCCAGTCGCTTATAGGTCTGATACAAGGCGGACAGCCCCAAAAGCACGTAAACCACCATATATATTCTGAAAAAGAGAAAAAGTGTGGTATAGGTGTGGAACAATGAAAGGGAGCTGCCGGAGACAGACCTCCAGTAGAATAGCTCCATAAGTCCTATGAGTGCCAAGCCGGGAAGATAACTGGAATAGATCAAAAGCCTGCGCTTCGGCGAGATCTCTTCCTCCCGGGGAAAAATCATCGTGAAGTGGAAAAACAGTGCGGGAAGCACGGTATAAGCCAGGATCTGAAAGGAGGGTAAAATGAAGCTGACCTGCTCGGGCCCGAAGGGATAGCCGGGGCGGGGAACGAACAGGGCCAGAGAAAGGGATAGAGAGGAGAACAGGTAGAGCCTGACCACCTGGCCCTCGGGCCTTTTGACGAATACCGACACACCCATGACCCACACGAAAAGCCCGGCTAAAAAGTTGACTATCAGGAAGAACCAGTCGTATTGTCTGGTCAAACGCAGGGAGGCGACGACCGTCTCTCCATCTCTCCACAGGGTCAGGTGGATTGGTTCTCCGATCCTCCTGTGCTGTATGCTGAATTTCAGGTCGGTCTTGTCTCGGACAAGGTTATCGTCGATTCTCAGGAGCACATCTCCGGCATTCAATCCTGCCTGTTGGGCTTTGCTGCCTTCGACCACCTCCCCTACCCGAAGTCCCTCTTCTGACCGCTCAAATGGAACGTCGATTTCCGGCTGCTGGCTTAACCGGATGGTGCCCCAGATGCCGATGACCAAAAATACGATGGCAACGAAAAGGAGAGGGTAAACGTATTTTCCTGCCTTGAGGTTCATAAGTGCCCGGTTAAGGAGGCGATGATCGTCGCTGAAAGCTGCAATTGGATGAGTCACTGATCAAATAATCGCCAAGAGCAAGAAGTGTCAAGGAAAATGTTTCGAGAAGACGGGTGTGCTACAGCTTGCCGGGTACCGGAAGATTTTATTCCGTACCCCAAGCCCCCCGACCTGGTCCCGCATTCTGCGGGATCGGGTCTGGAGATCCGACGGGTACGGGAAGTGGAAGTCAAACCAGCGGGTCTTCATTCTGCAAGACGATATGCCACGACCCGGTTGTCGTAGAGACTGGGAATTACAAGCAATCTCTGCTCCGGGATATACTCCAAGTCGGCACAGAACAAGCTGGGAGTCTTTGTGTTCAGAAGCTCCGTCTTCTGCCCGGATGGAGTGATGCGAAATACTCTGCCGTTGTAGTCCGAGATGATATAATTCCCCCTTCCGTCACTTCTGATTCCGTCCATGTTGGAGCCGCTGCCCAAGCAAGCAATCGTGCGGAGTTTCTTGTCGGAGAGATTAACGGACTTCAGACATCCGTCGCCGGAGTTGCCCACGATCAACTTGTCTTTGTCGACGTACAAGCCGTTTGGGCTGCCGATCTCACCGCCTTGCAGCCAAATCTCAAACTCACCATTACTGAACTTGTAAATCGCACTCGCCCGTGTATCCGTAATGTAGGCATTTCCCTCGGAGTCAAAGGCTACGTCGTTGATGAATGCCGCTCCCGGCACCGGGTATTTGTTCGCTATCCGGGCCGAGTCGATGTCTATCTCGACCAAGTTGGCCCGATCGACAGCATACAGTTTGTCGTCGAATATCCACAGCCCGGTGGGCCGGT
>CAYMNI010000212.1:0-4359 GCA_964391755.1 uncultured Ignavibacteria bacterium | reverse complement strand
GATCTCCGGAATCAGACGGTGAGCTTTCGGATGCTGGCGGAGTATCATGGAGGTTTAAAGAAAGCAACCGACAGAAAGCTGAAGCTGCTGTTCGAGAAAGGTCTGGCCCTAAAAAAGAGAGGCAGGTTCCGAACAGCAATCACAGCATTTGAGGAATGCTTGAAACGGGATCTGACTCCCAGACAGCAAACCGGGCTTTTGGTGACCACCGGCAACTGCCATTTCGCGGTCAACCAACTTCCATCGGCGCAAGATTGTTACCGGAAGGCGGGTCTTCTTTCGGCGGAATCGAACGACGAAAACGGTCGGCTCTCCTGTCTGATAAACCTGGGGCTGGCTGGTGCGGCGGACAAAAGATGGGATGAAGCCATCGCCAATTATCATGAGGCCATCAGCTTGGATCAGAAGCTGGGTCAGACCCGCGGGGAGGCCATCGATCTGAACACACTGGGCCTGCTGTATGAAAACAAAGGCGACCTGGAGAGCGCTCTGGCTCACTACACTGCGTCGCAGCTCATATTCCGAAAGCTGGACGAGGGGGAGAAGGTTGAACTGGTGGAGAACAACATCGGCAGAATCGGCGGCCAGAATGCAGACGCAGAGAACAGCGATCGTGGTCAGAACCGGGTTTGAACACGGTTGTGGTTATCTCACCCATCCAGCAGTCGATATCTAAAATGAAGGAGTGCTAACATGATGAAGCTAAAAGAAATCGATCCCGAGATATATCAGATCATATTAAAAGAGACCGAGAGGCAGGCTTTTGGTCTGGAGCTTATCGCCTCGGAGAATTTCGTGTCGGAGGCGGTGATGGAGGCCACCGGATCGGTGATGACCAACAAGTACTCCGAGGGCTATCCGGGGAAGAGATATTACGGTGGTTGTGAGTTCATGGATAAGGCGGAGAATCTGGCGCGTGAGCGGGCCAAGGAGTTGTTCGGCTGCGAGCACGTCAACGTTCAGCCCCATTCCGGCTCACAGGCCAACATGGCCGTCTATTTCTGCGTTCTCAAGCCCGGAGATACCATTCTGGGCATGAATCTGTCCCACGGCGGACATCTGACTCACGGACATCCGATCAACTTCTCTGGCAAGTTCTTCAACGTGGCGGCGTACGGTGTGAGCAGGGAAAAGGAGGTTATAGACTACGATGAGCTGATGAGCATCGCCAGAGAAGCCCAGCCCAAGATGATCATAGCTGGAGCATCTGCCTATCCCCGCGAGCTGGACTTCGCCAAGTTCAGGCAGGTGGCGGACGAGGTGGGGGCGTATCTGATGGTGGATATCGCTCATATCGCCGGTTTGATCGTGGCGGGCCTTCATCAATCGCCAGTTCCCCATGCCGACTTCGTGACCACCACCACCCACAAAACCTTAAGAGGTCCGCGAGGCGGCATGATCATGTGCAAAAAGAAATATGCCAAGGATCTGGACCGGGAGGTCATGCCCGGCATTCAGGGTGGGCCTCTGATGCACGTTATCGCGGCCAAAGCGGTGGCGTTCAAAGAAGCCCTGCAGCCATCCTTCAAAGACTACCAGCGCCGGATCGTCAGCAACGCCAGTGCCTTGGCAGCCGAGATGGCCAAGGCGGGCCATCACGTGGTGTCGGGCGGAACCGACAATCATCTGATGTTGATCAGCTTCATCGAGAAAAACCTCACCGGAAAGGCGGTGGAGGAGGCATTGGAAAAAGCAGCCATCACCGTCAATAAAAACACCGTCCCATTCGATCCCCAAAAGCCGTTTATCACCTCCGGCATACGCATGGGCACGCCGGCTTTGACCACCAGAGGAATGAGGGAGCCGGAGATGGAGCAGATCGCTGCTCTGATAGACAAGGTCATCTCCCGCATCGGCGACGAGGAGGTCTACGCCCGGGTGAAGCAGGAGGTGGTTGAACTCTGTCGGAGATTCCCTCTTTACAAAGACCGATTGAAAGAAGCATAAAGCCGGTTTCAAAGTATATATTTCCGATCTGCCGGATTCGTCGAAAGAGGTTTTGAGTCGGCACATCCTTGCCTGGGGAGGCAAAATGCCTGATCCGTTTCTGGAGAGGCTAAAGCAAGGTCCGGTGCTCTGCGACGGAGCAATGGGGACTCTTTTGTATATGCGAGGGGTTTCCTACGAACGCTCCTTCGACGAGCAGAACCTGTCTAATCCCAGAATAGTACTGGACGTACACCGCGATTATATCAAGGCCGGATCGGAGATAATCGAGACCAATACCTTTGGGGCAAATCAGGTTCGGCTCAGGAACTTCGGATTAGAGAACAGAGTGGGGGAGATAAACCTCAAAGGTGCCAAGATCGCCAGAGAGGCCAGGGAGATAGAGGGACGGGAGATTTTCGTAGCCGGCTCCATGGGACCTTTGGGGAAACCTTTATCACCTTTGGGAAAGATCTCACTTGAAGAGGCCTTTGAGGTTTTCCAGCGGCAGGCGGAGGCGTTGTTGGCCGGTGGGGTAGACCTGTTTATCGTAGAAACCTTCTCGGACCTTCCAGAAATAGAACAAGCAGTGAAAGCCATAAGAAGCGCCTGCCGTCTTCCCATAATAGCGTCCATGACGTTCGACGAAGAAGGAAAGACCTTCATGGGTTACACAGTCGAGGAGGTGGCTCGTGCCCTGGAGAGTCTGGACGTGGAGATTATAGGGGCCAACTGCAGCGTGGGACCACAGACCATGCTGGACGTGGCCGGAAGGCTCCGTAACGCCACCAGCAGGATGCTCTCGATTCAACCCAACGCGGGCCTACCCCGGTACGTGGACGGAAGATTCGTCTATCTCTCCTCGCCCGAATACTTCGCCCGGTATGCCGGGGAATACTTGGACGTCGGAGTCAAGGTAATTGGCGGCTGCTGCGGCACAACTCCGGAATACATCAGCGCACTCTCCGAGATGTTGAAGAGCAGAACCGATAAGACAGCGCCAGAGGCCGCTACTTTCACCACCGTGGAGGAGAGAACCACGGAAGAAAGACCAGGGCTTATGGAAGCGGGCAAGGCGTCTGAGTTCGCCGGCAAGCTGGGTAAGAAGTTTTTAGTTTCGGTGGAAGTAGATCCTCCCAAAGGGGTCAACACCGAGAAGATATTGAAGAACGTGAGACGGCTGAAGGAAATCGGCGTGGATGCGATAAACATCGCCGATAGTCCCATGGCAAGAGTGAGGATGAGCTGCACCTCGCTGGCTGCGCTGATAAAACAAGAGATCGGCATAGAGACCATCCTGCATCTCACCTGCCGGGACAGAAATATCATGGGCCTGCAGTCGGACCTTCTGGGAATCCATGCCTTGGGCATTCACAACGTATTGGCGGTGACAGGCGATCCACCGGTTTTGGGCGACTATCCCCAGGCAACCGCGGTGTATGACGTGGATTCCATAGGACTGGTGAAGACCATCAAGAAGCTCAATCAGGGTGCCGACTGGGTGGGCAACTCCATCGGATCGCCCACCTTTTTCTGCGTGGGAGTGGCGGTAAATCCCAACGCCGACGATTTGGAAAAGGAGATCGACCGATTCGAAAAAAAAGCCCAGGCAGGTGCCGACTTTGCCTTTACCCAGCCTTTGTACGACCTGGAAGTTCTGGAGAGATTCCTCAAGAAGGTCTCCGGCGTAAGTATCCCCATTATCCTGGGCGTTCTCCCGCTTCGCAGTTACAGGCAAGCTGAATTTATGCATTATGAGGTGCCGGGGATGAGCGTGCCGGAGGAAATCAGACACAGAATGCGAGAAGCCAAAGACAACAGCGCCGAGGTGGGAACGGCAGTCGCCAGGGAGATACTAACTCAGGCAAAAGATAAGGTGGAAGGGGTTTACTTGATGCCCTCCTTCGGCCGCTTCGAGGTCATCTCCGACGTACTACAAGGCTTCGACCTGAAAACACAGAGCTGATTCGTTGTCCGTGGTCGGTAGTCAGTAGTCCGCGGCAACTGCCCCCATCCGTTTAATACGTTCAATCCATTGACAGGATTTAGTCGTCCGTGATCGATAGTCCGTAGTCCGCAGCAGTAGCCTTCATCCGTCTATATTGACGCCCCCGTCTGGGCGCTCAATCCGTTAATCGTGTTGAGTAGTCCGCGGCAACTGCCCCCATCCGTTTAATACGTTCAATCCGTTGACAGGATTTAGTCGTCCGTGATCGATAGTCCGTAGTCCGCAGCAGTAGCCTTCATCCGTTTAATCCGTTAAATCCGTTGACCGGGTTGATTCGTCCGTGGTCGGTAGTCCGCAGTCCATAGCAACTGCCTTCATCCGTTTAATCCGTTGACAGGTTCACGTTTCTACCGGTCACTCTTTTTCTTCCTCACCTTTCAGCTTGCTGATGTTGTCTCTAACCCAATCGGTATCGGGTGAATCCG
>CAYMNI010000211.1:0-4382 GCA_964391755.1 uncultured Ignavibacteria bacterium | reverse complement strand
AGATAAACTATGCTACTGCGTATCATGCTCTCTTGGCCAGCTCCACGGCTCTCTTTGAAATCTCTTCTATGGGCGTTTCGATCCCGTGTATCTCGATGTTCTTGAATATCTCCGGATTCGACTCCTTTTCCTCTTTGAAAATTCTGACGCCCTCCTGCCACACGTTGCCGGTCATGCGCAAGACCATGGGCTTGGAGAGTCCATGCTCTTTTAAGAACATCACCACGCCCTTGGCGAAATCGTCGCAACGCGATATTCCGCCAAATCGCGCACCGAAGATGGCCTTGACCTTCGGGTTTTCATCCAGCAGGATGAGCATCTTGGCCAGCCTTTCGGGAGAGGGACCGCCACCGGAGTCCATGAAGTTGGCCGGTTTTCCTCCATAGTAGTGGATGAAATCGTTCCCCATTATACCGAAGCCGGCGCCTCCGGGAAACATGCCGATATCGCCATCCAGATCCAGATAGGGAATTCCCCATTCTCTGGCCTGCTTTTCCCTGTCGGTCATCTCCCCCTCTTCGTGCCTCTTCTCGATGCCCATCTCCGAAAGCTCGGGATGCCGGAACAGGGCGTCGTCATCGATGCTCATCCGGCCATCGGCAGCCACCCAGTTGCCTTCTTTGGTCAGGATCAGAGGATTGATCTCCACCAGCTTGGCATCGCATGCCTTGAAGAGCTTGAACAGTGAAACCGCAATCTTGCTGACGCTTTTCAGCCCATCGCCCTTAGCCCCCATCCATCCGGCCAGACCATTCCCCATGAAGGGATAGAAATTCTGATCTGAGTCCACGCTGATTCGCTTGATCCGATCCGGGTTTCTTCTGGCCACCTCTTCGATCTCCACTCCACCCTCAGAGCATGCCAGCATTACTATCTTGTAATTGACTCGATCCAGGGTGATCCCTAAGTAGAACTCCTGTTCTATTTCCAGCTTTTCATCCACCAGTATCCTGCTGACCGGGAATCCCTTGATTTTTGCGGTCAGAAGCTCTTCGGCCTTCTTTTCTGCTTCCTGGGGAGATTGGGCGAACTTCACTCCGCCCGCCTTTCCCCTGCCTCCGGAGAGAATCTGAGCTTTTAGAACAACCGGCTTCCCCAGCTTCTCCGCAAAGGCCTTAGCTTGTTTTTTGGTTTCCACCACCTCGCCGAAGCTGATGGGAATGCCGAACTTGGAGAGGAGCTTCTTGGCCTCGTATTCATAAAGTCTCAAAAGCCACTCCTTTCTATGCTAACCGTCCGCAGTCCACCTTCCACGGTCCATAACCACCACTTTCGTCTGTTTAATCAACTGACTGTTTATCCGTTGCATCCGTTTAATCCGTTGACCGTCTTTTCCAGCGATGCGGTTGGGACTGTGAACCATGAACTATAAACCGCGAACCGTTTTATCCATCCACCGCTACTGCAATATCCGTTGCATCCGTTTAATCCGTTGACAGTTTGATTCGTTTAATCCGTCCTACGGACGCCCCCGGACGGGCCCGTATGGGCGTCTGGGCGTTCCATCCGTTGACAGCTTTACTTCTTTCTTGCCTGCGCCTTTGCAACCGCTTTCTCAAAGATCTCCAACGCCTGGTCTATGGTGTCCTGACTGATAATCAAAGGCGGGATGAAGCGAATCGAATTCTGTCCGCAGGTGAGAAGCATCAGGCCGTTTCGGAAACATTCATTGGCTATCCAGTCGGCCGTCTCCGGCGCTCTCTCCTTCGTCTTTCTGCTTTTCACGAACTCGATTCCGATCATCAGACCCTTGCCCCGGACGTCTCCCATGATGGGGTATCGTCTCATCATGCCGTTTAAGCGTTTCATGATGTAACCGCCCATCCGGGTGGCATTTCGCATTAGGCCGTTCTGCAAAAGATCGATGGTGACCAAAGCGGCGGCACAGGCGATGGGATTACCGCCGAAGGTGGTGGAGTGTGCGCCGGGTTCCCAGGACATCAGCTTCCTGTCGGCCACACACGCGCCCAAAGGCATTCCGGACGCCAAAGCCTTGGCCATCACCACGATGTCTGCGGTCACGTTCCAGTGCTCCATGGCAAACATCTTTCCGGTCTTGCCCATTCCCGACTGGATCTCGTCCATAATCAACAGAATTCCGTATTTCTCCGCTAAAGCTTTGATCGCCGGAAGCCACTTGGGCGGCGGAACAACGTATCCTCCCTCTCCCTGGATTGGTTCCACCACTATGGCCGCCACTTCTTCCGCCGGCGCCACCTTCATCAGAATCTCCTCTTCTATGAACTTGACGCAGGCCAAGTCGCATTTGGGATAGGAAAGATTGAAAGGGCAGCGATAGCAGTAAGCATAAGGGACGTGGGTCACCTCCGGAACCAGCGGAGCGAAGTATCTCCTCTGGGTGATCTTGCTGCAGGTTAAGGATAACGCTCCCATGGTCCTTCCGTGGAAGCCGTTGATGAAAGCAATGGTCCGGGGCTTCTTTTGGTTGTAACGGGCAAGCTTGAAGCCGGTTTCCACCGCCTCCGCACCGGAGTTGGAGAAAAACGTTCTCTTGGGGCCGTCTCCCGGCACGATTTCGGAAAGCCTCTGCGCTAATTTCCCCACCGGCTCGTGGTAGAAATCGGCGGAGGGAAAATGAATGGACTTCTCCGCCTGTTCCTTTATAGCCTGCACCACCTGGGGATGGCAGTTTCCGGTGGAGCATACGCCGATTCCCGTATGAAAGTCTATATAGCAGTTCCCGTCGACGTCCCAGAGATATGGTCCCAGAGCATGTGAGAGCACTGCCGGGTAGGCTCTGGTATACGACTGTGAGACGAATCTCTCGTCCTTGGCGATTAGTCTTTTGCTTTTGGGACCGGGCAATCTGGTCCTGACCTTTGGACATCTGTATGAAACCATCTTTTCTCCCTTCTCGGATTTGATGCTTTATTAATGAAATGAAACAACGCTGTGTGAACGCAACAGGCCGTTGAGGGACTAGATCTGTCCTTTAACATAAAGCTTTTGAAGGATCTTTCGCACCAGTCTGGGCATATGTGGCCTCACCTTGCGACAAATCTTAGATAATTTACCACATAACCACGCCAAGTCAACGGAAAACTGCGAAATGAAAAAAGAGAGGGAAGAAAAGATCAAGAGACGGGAACGATTCCTGTATACATCAGATAGGTTGAACAAAAAAAGGACCGGGCATTCAGCCCGAATGAAGCTTTTGGCCTAACTCCATACAGATCAACGTAGTCGCAAATGCTCTATGGATTAGCTGAAATCTTCATTGTCCGTACTAGTCTGTAATCGTCCGTGAAAATCCGCAAAAGACAGCGGTCACCGTATGCAAAGTGGATACACGCTGGCACCCTAGGCACTCAGATGCGTAGGGTACCAGGCAAGGTGAATCGGTTGCCGGGGAAAGGCCATCCTTCCACATTCGCTGCGTAAATTATTCCAACAAATACTTGACAAGTTATCTTACATGCCGTATATTATAATGGAACGCAAAGAGGAGGTAAACTATGTCCAGCATATACACGAGGCTGGGTCGGAGAGTGAGAGCGTTGAGGGTTGGAATCGGAATGACTCAGGAAGAGCTGGCCAAGAAACTGAGGATGAAACGCCCAACTGTATCCCAGATAGAAGCAGGCGAGAGGAAACTGTCTACGGATGAGTTGATTAGTTTGTCTGACGTGTTCAACATCGGGATTGAAGCTTTGCTGGATCCCAAAAAAGAGCCGAAGGTGACCCTTGATAAGAGTGCGAAAAGAGAAGGCGAGCCGCAAATCAGGATCAATGTTCCTCAGAAGAACTTGCAGAAATTCAAAGAAGTTCTGTTGTACATCTTGAACCGAGTTGGCTCAAGACCCAATGTCGGAGAGACGGTGATCTACAAGCTTCTTTACTTCATCGACTTCGACTATTACGAGAGATACGAGGAGCAATTGATCGGGGCAAGTTATATTAAGAATCATTATGGTCCCACTCCAGTCGAGTTCAAGCAGATAGTCGACGGAATGATAAGAGATGGAGAGATCACCAAAGTCAAAGACAGTTATTTCCAGTATCCGCAGACAAAGTATCTTGCTCTAAGGTATGAAGATCTTACTTCGCTAAGTGCGAAGGAGATTAAGCTGATCGACAACGTGTTGAGTCGACTGGCCCGTAAGAACGCCAGTGAGATACGTGATTATTCGCACAAGGATATTCCCTGGTTGACCACCGAACAAGGCAAGGTCATCGAGTACGAATCTGTGTTCTATCGGACAGCCCCTTACTCAACAAGAGATTATACAGATGAAGTTTCGTGAAGTCGTACAACTGCCACAGTTTAAGAAAGATTTGAAGCAGCTTGTTCGTAAGTATAGAACACTTGCTGAAGACCTAGAGGTCTTCATCTTTACAGCATTGGTCCTCTGCCATAAACT
>CAYMNI010000210.1:0-4401 GCA_964391755.1 uncultured Ignavibacteria bacterium | reverse complement strand
TACGGCCTCTTCTGTCGCAGGTGGAAGAAGTGGGTTCCTCGGTTCATTTTCAGTCAGACGGATCTGGTGTTGACGGTGTCTCGAAGCAACACACTGGAGGCCATCGAGAATGCAAAGGTTGACTCAGGCAAAATCAGATTAATCTACCACGGTTTCGACACCAGCTTCGGAAACCCTGCCAGCACCGCCAAGGAAGACCTCGTCTTGACCATAGGAGGTGTATCGAGATCCACCATATCTCGAAAGGGTTTGGGGCTGTTCGTGCGGACGGGTGCATTGATGCCGGAAACGGAGTTCATTATGGCAGGCAGATGGGTGGACGATGCGGTAAAGCATTTGAAGGCGATTGCCACTCCCAACGTTAGGTTTCTGGGCGAGGTTGACCAGGAAGAGTTGGCCGGGCTGATGTCTAGGTCGAAGGTCTACGTACAGGCCTCCCTACACGAAGGATTCGGCTGCGCGTTGGCAGAGGCCATGCTGTGCCAATGCATACCGGTAGTTGCTAAGAGTACGGCGCTGCCAGAGGTTGTGGGTGACTGCGGATTCTACCTGACGAGTCAGTCCCCGGAAGAGTTGGCAGCTTTGATCAGCAAAGCACTAAGCGCTGACATGAAACTCGGGGTGCGGGCCAGGGAGAGAATCAAAGCGTTGTTTGCTTTGGAGAAAAGGCAAGACGCATTGCTCCGCACTGTGGGGCAATTGGGCCGTTAGATGCTTCTGATGTCAGGTTTCCTGGCTTGTGTTGAGAGCCTTGGGCGAATTCTGGCGGAGTTAAAGTGGGTCCGAAGCAATGACGGTTGATAGGCCAAAAAGGATGAACATCCTCTACCTTACCCAGTACTTCCCGCCTGACAAAGGTGCGGCCCAGATCAGAGCCTGGGAGATGGCGCAGAACCTGACCAGGCTGGGGCACAAAATCACCGTGGTGACGGAATTCCCCAATCACCCCCTGGGCATCATTCCCCCGAAGTACAAATTGACCTTCTTTGCCAGAGAGCTGCTTGACGGCGTGGAGGTAATTAGGTGCTACGTGAAACCCTCCCCCAGAAAGAATCTCATAAACCGCATGGTGTTTCATCTATCCTTTCTGCTGACATCCATAATAGCGGCGGCAAAACTGAAATCCAGGTACGATCTGGTCTACGCCACCTCATCACCCCTTTTCGTCGGCCTGTCTGGGCACATAATCGGCAAGATGAAGGGTATACCCTTCGTCTTCGAGGTCAGGGACCTCTGGCTTGACGCTGCCGTGGCCTTGGGAGAGGCGAAAAACAAGCTGTTCATTAGGGCGGCCCGCTGGATGGAAAATCTCTGCTATCACGGCGCCACGAGGGTGGTGGCGGTCACCAAGGGATGTTACCGGAATGCTTTGGAGAAGAGATTGGATCCCAAGAAAGCAGAGATAGTGTACAACGGAGCAAACGTGGACTTGTTTAAACCCTTGAAGGACCGGAGAGAGATTAAGAGAAAGCATGGTTATGAAGGGAAATTCGTGGTCCTGTATGCCGGGAATTTTGGCTTGGTGCACGGAATGCATACTCTGGTGGAGACGGTTAGCCTCATGGTCGGCGAGAAGCAGACGGAGTTTCTGTTCGTGGGTGAGGGTCCCTTGAAGGCCGAGGTGATGCGCCTGCGGGAAGAGCGTCCTCTGCCAAATCTGAAGGTTCTGGATGACGTTCCCACAAACCAGATAGTCGAGTACATCAATCTCGCCGACGTCTGCTTGGTGCCTGCTAAAAGGAACCAGTTCTCCTGCGTCCTCCTGCCGGTAAAGATGTTCGATGCCTGGGCATGTGGGCGGCCCATCATCCTGAGCGTGGATGGAGAAGCCCAGGAGCATCTGAAAAAAGCACAAGCTGGGCTGTGGGTCGAGCCGGAGGACTCCCGGGGAATCGCCGATGCCATCAGGTACTTGTCACACAACCCTGAGTTGGGCGAGGAGTATGGGAAAAACGGAAGAGAATACGTTAAAAGACATTTCTCCAGAAGGATCCAGGCGGAAAGACTTGAGCGCATTCTTCTTCAGATCGCCAGCCGCCCTTAGGGAACTGCCGAGCCTGGGCGGCAACATCAACCGGGGCCATAGGTAGAGTGGTGGTTTCCCAAGCTGCAGGAGCGGGTTTGACTGTCGTACTTACACAATAAGGTTGTCGGTCTGCTGGCGTTGCCTAAAGCATGAGTTTTCAGACCAGGAGCGGTGAGATCAAACTCAGGATGGAAATGGATAATGGTGTTGCCGGGTGATTGACCGTCGGAGCAAAACCGTCCATCATGGGGGCATTCCTGTGTCCGGGACGGTGCATACAGAGCATCTGGGCGGCGGCTCTGGAAAATCCCGGAGACCCCGCATGAGGAACGCGCTTTCCATAGACGTTGAGGATTGGTTCTGCGTGCATAATCTGAGTGACGTTATAAAAAGGGAAGACTGGCCCAAGTGTGAGCAAAGAATTCAAAAAAGCCTGACCCGAATCCTGGGGATTCTGGAGGAAAAGAAGGTAAGGGCAACCTTTTTCGTCCTGGGATGGATTGCCCAACGTCACCCTGAGTTGGTCCGAATGATAAACCGGCAGGGTCATGAGATCGCCACGCACGGTCTATCCCACAGACTGCTCACCGAGTTAACCCCGGAGCAATTCGAAGAGGAGTTGAAGCTATCCCTCCAGTTGATTGAGAAAAACACCGGAAAGAAGGTGATCGGTCACCGGGCTCCGTCGTTTACCATGACCGAGAAGACCCTTTGGGCTCTGGATATCTTGGCCCGGCATGGACTGAAATACGATTCCTCGGTGTTTCCGGTTTCCTTCCATCCGGATTACGGAGTCCCGGACGCGCCCCTGGCGCCCTACAAGATTACCGAGGAGGTATGGGAGTTCCCGTTGTCCGTGGTGAAAATAATGGGTAGAAACATTCCCATCAGCGGAGGCGGCTATTTTCGAATTCTCCCCTACAGCTTCGTTCGATACGGCATAAGAAGGGCAAACCTGGAGGGTCGGCCGGTGGTCTTCTACCTGCATCCGTGGGAGCTGGATCCTGATCAACCCAGGTTGAAGTTGCCCCTTTCGAAGAGATTCAGGCATTATAAGAATCTGGACAAAACTGAGAGACGATTCACCCGGCTGCTGGATGAGTTCGAATTCGCCCCAATCAGGGAGGTGCTGGGCCTATGAACGCGAGTGGTGACAAGCAGGAGGCTTATTGGGATATGCATTTTCGGGAGTTCGACCAGATTTACTCACATCAGAAGTCTGGGTTGGGAAATCTGTTGGATAAGATCCTTCGCCGGGATATGTATCAAAGGTTGGAGTTTACGCTGGCCAATTCCGAGCCGATTCCAGGCAAAACCTTTCTGGACGTGGGTTGCGGCAGTGGCCGTTTCTGTTTGGAGTTTGCCAAAAGAGGTGCCAAAAGAGTCACTGGGATTGATGTATCTCAAAACATGATCAGGCTGGCTGATCGATTAGCCAGAGAGGCGGGAGTTCAGGAGGTCTGCGATTTCCGCAAATCGTCAATATTGGAGTTCGAGTCGGAGACCAAGTATGACGCCTCCATCGCCGTGGGGATTTTGGACTACATCAGAGATCCTCTGCCCACGTTAGTCAGGCTGGCCAATTTGAGCCAGGGGCTGATCATTCTCTCGTTTCCAAGACTTTTCACCTGGCGGGCACCGATCAGAAGACTCAGGCTCCTGCTCCGCAGATGTGACGTCTACTTCTATTCTAAATCCCGAGTCATGTCGCTGCTTGAAGCAGCAAGGCTCGACATCGGCAAAATGGAGAAAGTTGGAAAGCTCTACTGCGTGGTTGCTCGTCCCAAGGATTGACCCTTTTTACCGGGTGCGACTGTGAATTACCTGACGGCTTTTCTTGTGTCATTCACTATGGTTCTGGCCATCACTCCCGCACTGGTTGCATTGGCCAGGAGACTGAACTTTTTGGATTATCCCTCCGCGTTGAAGATCCACAGCCGACCCACTCCACTTCTAGGAGGGCTGGCCGTTTTTGTCGGATTCTGGCTGGGGCTGCTGCTGGCTTCTTTTGTTTTCGCGTTACCTCTCAATGCGGATACTTTGGGACTCCTTGTCGGTGGATCAGTCATGGTTGCTTTCGGCTTGGTGGACGATAAAAAGGGGCTGTCTCCCAGTTATAAGCTGCTGGGGCAGATCATCGCAGCCATACTGTTTTTGATGATAAGCCGCAATACCAGAATACTCACCGGTTCCGGCTGGGATATCTTGATTCTGGCGCTGTGGATAGTAGGCCTGATCAACGCGGTTAACTTCCTGGATGCCATGGACGGTCTCTGTGCGGGAATCTCCGTCATTTCTGCCGGAGCATTCCTGGTCATAGCCGTTTTCGACCATCAGATATTAAGCGCTATCTTGGCCTTGGCTTTGATGGGAAG
>CAYMNI010000209.1:0-4440 GCA_964391755.1 uncultured Ignavibacteria bacterium | reverse complement strand
TGTTGGGGGCGTAGAAGAAATCGCGCTCCCGGCGCCAGACCTCGTTGAATATCTGAGCCCATTCCTCCCTGCGGTCCAGTCTCATCTGCATCTGATCCAGCTTCAAAGCCCCGTCGCCGACTTTGACCTCACCCGGCTTAACATCTACGATGCCGTATTGCTTTCCGGTTCTGTAGATGATCTTCTTTCCATCCGCCGAGAGATCGTAAGCATCCACAGGATGGATCAGAGCGTGGTCTTTTCTTTCTTCCAGATCGAAAAGATGCAGCGTTCCTTTGGGACCCGGCTTCCTTCCGGTGAGGGTCCAATCAGGAGAAGAAAGGTAGAATATCTTATCCTTCGCGGCCCTCAAGGCAGAGAAATTCCCGGGATCGGTGGGGAATGCCACTATTCGCTCCCGGATTCCCTCGATGTCGATGCGAATCTCCTCGATGCGTTTCGGTTTTTCCTTCTCTCTCTCTTCCTCCTCCTTCTCCTTTCTTTGCCATCTCTCCTGTGGAGACTCTGCCTCATCGCTCAGGGGGGCAAAGGGCGACAAGCTGTCGGCTTGCAGCGTAGCCACATAGATTTTGGTCATCTGGCTATAAGTGTAGCTCGGGTCGAATTGATCCAGTTGGGCGTTGAAGTCGCGTTTGGATAGAAAGTAGAGGTATCTCCCCTGAGGATCGAAAACCGGCTCCGTGTCGTCGGTGAAATCGTCGGTCACCCGGTAAATCTCCTTGCGATCCAGCGAGTAGAGAAAGACGGAGTTCATGTAGTTTCGAGCCGGCTTGGCGTAGGCAATCCATCTATTGTCCGGCGACCAAGAGTAATCCCGAATCTCCCAGTTCTTGGTGCTATCCACCGGGATCAGTTTCTTGTCTTCAACGTCGATGTAATAAAGCTTAAGCTCCTTGTCCGCGAACAGCAGCTTCTTGCTATCCGGCGACCAGGCCGGAACAAAGCGATAGCAATGTCCGTCTTTGGTGATTCTCATCTCTTCCCTACTCCCGTCTTGCGAGATCACGTATAGCTCGTCTTCGCCGCTTTTATCCGACATATAGGCGATCCATTTGCCGTCCGGCGACCAGGTGGGATTCTTCTCTCTGCTTCCGCTGGCATTGGTAAGGTTCCTGGTGTTCCCCTTCTCTGCCGGCACGGTGAAGATTTCTCCCCGGGCTTCGAAAACGGCTCTCTTGCCACCCGGGGACAGGCCGAAATCCGAGACGTAATCTTCAACTGAGATGAACTCGGGGCGAATTAGAACCTTGTCGTCCGGAATCTGAACTGAAATACGCCTGGATTCCTCCATCTTCAGATCAAGCACGTAAAGATAGCCTCCGTCTTCGTAGACTATCGACTCCGGTCCCAGGCTGGGCCATTTCACGTCGAAATCCGTATGCTGGGTGATCTTTCTGGTCTGTTGGGTGGTCAAGTCATAACAGAAGATGTTCGCGATACGATCCCGATCAGATACGAAGTAGATCTCGTCCTGGTGCCACATGGGTGAGGTATCCGTCCCCTGGTAATCGGTTATTCGCTGTACGGTGTTCTTGTCGAAATCGTAGATCCAGACATCCTGCGCCAGACCGCCTTTGTATCGTTTCCAGGTGCGGAAATTCCGGAAGGTGCGATTGTATGCTATCTTTGAGCCGTCGGGAGAGTAACAGGTGAGTCCTGCTTCGGGCAGAGGTAGGCTTTCGGGGAGTCCCCCCTCTTTTCCTATTAAGAAGAGGGTCTGAAACCAGCTATTGTAGCTCTCCCTCCATGAGCGAAAAAGTATCTTATCGCCACGGGGATGCCAGTCCAAAACCATGTCGTCAAAGCCATGTCTCTCGGCCATGTTCTCAAAACCGGGACGATAGGTCAGCCTTTTCGGTTCGCCCCCTTCGGCCGGAATAACATAAACGTCTGTGTTGCCGTCGTACTGACCTGTAAAGGCGATCCATTTCCCGCCCGGAGAGAACTTGGGGAAGATCTCCAGGCCCTTATCCGAGGTCAGCCTCCGGGCAATCCCGCCCTCCGAGTTGACCAGCCATAGATCACCCCCGTGCACGAACACAATCTTATCTTTATGGATATCCGGAAACCGCAGAATGCCCGACTCTTCGGCTGAAGCCATGCCGAGATCGAAGCATACCAATGCCATGATTAGCATCACAAAACTTGCTTTCAAACGATACACATTAACCTCCTCCAACTTTGAGTTTGCTGCTTCAAATGCAGGAATTAGCTCAAACCTCCGGGACTCTACTTCAGAGAAATTTAGTCAATCATATCTTTTTTGCAAGCTCATTTTTCTCGTCCTTCCGCTTGACAAAAGTGACGTGTTGGATAGATTCAGAAATATAGGAAGCTCGGTTAACCATAAAAAGGAGGTAGGCAGTGAGAAAACGTACCCTGATGTCATCGACCATCCTTTTAAGCCTCGCCTTGGCGGGAGTATCTCGGGCAGATGAAGGTTGGCAGAAGTTCATGGATTTGAACCTTTCTTTGACTCAGAACTCCTACACGGATAACTGGACCGGCGGCGAGGCCGGAAACGTAACCTGGGTGGCCAACGGCAACTCCGTCTTTCAGAAGCAGCTCTCTGAAAAACTGAATTCCAAAACCACCGTCAAGCTGGCCTTCGGCCAGACCCATAGTCAGAACGAACAGACCAAGGATTGGTCCAAACCGCAGAAATCCACCGATCTGATAGACATCGAGAGTCTGGCCAGATTCACTCTAAAACTCTGGGTGGATCCTTACCTGGCTCTGAGATTTGAAAGCCAGTTTCTGGACGCCAGCGTCCTGCAGATTCCCAGGTACTTAAATCCCAAAAAGCTGACCGAGTCCGGAGGCATCTCCAGGCAGTTCTATAAAACCGAGAAAGACGAGATACTATCGCGATTGGGATTCGCCTTAAGGCAGATCATCACGGAGGAAATCACAGATACGACGGCCGAGAGGACGGAGGTCAACTCCTCCAACGACGGGGGCATCGAATCCGTCACCGACCTGAAGCTGACCTTCTCGGACAAGATCTCCTATACATCGAAGCTGTCCCTGTACAAAGCCCTGTTTTACTCGAAATCGGATCAGCTCAAGGGAACCCCAGGGGGTGATTACTGGAAGCAGCCGGATGTCAACTGGGAGAACACGGTTTCCGTTGCCGTCGCTAAATACGTCACCGTCTCACTTTACACCCAGTTGCTGTATGACAAGGAAATCAGCAAAACAGGCCGCTTCAAGGAGACCTTGTCTATGGGACTGACCTACAAGTTGTTTTAAGTTGACATCGTGAGAGCCTGCTCCGGAGCCGGAATGAGAAAGAGGGTCATTCTTTCTGGAGCGTCGGTCTAAAACCCGACTTCTGTTTGCAGCGGTATGTCGGTACTAACGCGGACATCCGTTTACGTCCACGCTGGTTCCCGGTGGAGTGGCCGGACATCTGTCCAGCCCATCATATATGCCGTCGCCGTCTGAATCCAATGGGCAGCCTCGCTCGTCAACCAGTGCCCCAAACGGCGTGTCCGAGCAGAAATCCCCCCGATCCGGCACTCCATCCTTGTCCGAGTCCTTTAGTTTACCGAAGTAGTAATTGACCCCCAGGAACATTTCCATAGTGCCTTTAGGCAGATCCAATTCGTCGGTTTCGCTGCCCACGATATCCTTCGAACCCTCCAAGCTGGTAAGAATGCGGCTTAATATCCGAAACCGAACGCCGAAATTCAAGCCCCATCTCTCCCTGAATCGATGCTCGATTCCGGCACCTCCGGAGAAGGTCAGTTCCTGATCTTTGAGATCGAAGGGCTTTCCGTTCAGGTCCAATACCTGTACGTAATCGCCGTTTTTGTCTTTTACGTTCCACCAGGCAAGACCTATTCCAGAGAAGACATAAGGATTAAGGCGCTCCCAAGGTCTGAAGCTGTGCATCAGGCAAAAATCCAGCCACACCTGGATCAGGCGGTTTCCGTTCTCCAGTGTGGAGAAGGTGAATCCTGCTCCCCCTCCCTCTCTTCCGGACAGGTCAGCCTCCCAGGCTCTGGCGTATGTTGCGGAAAAGCCCAGGGAGATTTTCTCCTTGAGGCCGTATCTGAAGCATAGGCTGCCGGACTTCCCTATGGTATAAACGTCTGAATGCTCGGTGAGCCCCGACTTCCATAGACTTCCCGAGAGTCCCAGAGTGAATCTTCTGCTGAAATCTTGGGCATCGGCAACGGAAATCGCCACAGAGAGCGTCATACATAGGACTGCGAAGTAGGAAATCTTGCGCATCGGCGGAAACCTCCGTGTGAATCTTCGGTATCCCCGTGTATATAAGCTCAAGCTGACGTACTTGTCAAGAATTTTGTCCTCTTCAAACAAAACGTCCATCCACATCCCGAGTGTTTAACTCGATTTTCCGGGGGGCGCTTTTCCGCTATTGTGTAAATTCTTTTGTGTAAATTTCTATTTGGAGGGATAAGCAGATAAGGC
>CAYMNI010000208.1:0-4441 GCA_964391755.1 uncultured Ignavibacteria bacterium | reverse complement strand
CGGTATCCTCCAGGATGATGCCCTTATCTTCCAGATCCTTTCGGATTTGATCCGCTAGCTGGAAATCCTTCTCCTTGCGGGCTTTGATCCTTTTGTCTATGAGAGCCTTGACTTCGTCGTCCAAAGTCAACTCTTCTCTTTTCAGGATTCCGAACACCGAGTCGAAGCCGTTCATCAAATCCAATGTTTCTTTGGCGTTCGATTTCGACACCCGATTCTCATCCATCAGCCGGTTGATGTCCTTGACCAGCGTAAAGAGGATACCCAAGGCTTCGGAGGTGTTAAGATCGTCGTCCAGCGCCTCCTCAAAATCCCTCTTGGCCTTCTGTAGAATCTGTGCCACTTCCGGATCATCCTGCTCCTCCTTAACCAGCTTTAGATTGTCCACGAAATCATAAAGCCTCTGAAGGGCATTCTTCGCCCCCTCCAGCCCGTCGAAGGTAAAATTCAGCTGCTGCCGGTGATGAGTGGCGAACAACAGGTATCTGATGGCGACGGGATGATAGCCCTTGTCCAGCAGGTCTCGCAGGGTGTAGTAGTTGCCGTAGGATTTGGCCATCTTTCGCCCTTCCACCATCAGATGCTCGTTGTGAAGCCAGAAGTTGACGAACTTCTCTCCGGTTGCGGCCTGGGATTGGGCGATTTCGTTCTCGTGATGCGGGAAGATGAGATCTACACCGCCGGTATGGATGTCGAAATGCCTGCCCAGATATTTCATGCTCATGGCCGAGCATTCTATATGCCAACCGGGTCGACCCTTGCCCACCTGAGTCTCCCAGAAGATCTTGCCGTCATCTTGATCCCATCCTTTCCACAAGGCGAAATCGGCGACCTCCTCCTTTTCATATTCGTCCGCAGCCACCCGCGCCCCGGACCTCAGTCCGGACATGTCCATGTGCGAGAGCTTGCCGTAATCCGGATAGGAGGCTATCTTGAAATAGGTCGAGCCTTCATTCTGATAAGCGTAGCCCTTATCCAGAAGCGTCTTCACCAAAGCTTCCATTTCCGCGATGTGGGCCGTGGCCTCAGGGTACATACTGGCCGGCTTGATGTTGAGCGCTTTTATGTCTTGGAAGAAGGCCTCCCTGTACCGCTGGGTGTACTCGGAAAGCGGAATGTCTTCCTTCTGCGATCCCTTGATGGTTTTGTCGTCCACGTCGGTTATATTCATCACATAGGTGACCTGGTAGCCCTTGTACTCCAAATAGCGGCGCACGATGTCGCCAAAGACGTAAGCCCTGAAGTTGCCTATGTGGGCGAAATCATAGATAGTGGGTCCGCAGGTGTACATCCTGACCTCCCCGGGATGAACCGTGCGAAACTCTTCTTTCGTTCTGGTCAGAGTGTTATAGAATCTAAGAGCCATTTTGATTACCTCGCTTCCTTAGTGGTAAACGATTCTGGTTACAAGATACACTATCCCCTTGCGTTTATTTTGTCGCCCATTGAACGGGCGACAACAGGCCCTTAGTCCACCATTTAACCTGTACATCTCTTATCGCTCGGTTTTAGAAGAGACTTAACACGGTTTGTGGCAGTTCCTCCAGCCGGTCGATTTGAGCGTCGGGATCAATCAGCGCCGAATAATCTCTCATTTGGTGTTTTACCAGGATTCCCTTCATTCCCACCTTCTGCGCCCCTCCCACGTCCTCCACCAACCTGTCTCCGACGAAAGCCGCCTCGGATGCATCTACACCTAAATCGCTTAACGTCCTCAGAAACATCTCCGGATGGGGCTTCCTCACACCCATCTCCGAGGAGAAATGATAAGCGTTTAGATATGGCAAGAGGCCGAACCGTTTCAATTCTCCCAAATGGTATTCCTTCGGGAAAATGGTATTCGATACCAACCCGATCTTCAGACCCATCTCTCTGAATCGCTTCAGAATGTCCTGAGCGCCGTCCATTAAGGTCAACTGCTCGGTGATGGGCTGATAGTACGTTTCCAGGAAACCCCGGCAGAGTCCATCGGAAGTGGTGATATTCAAAACCTCGCATAGGCTCCTGGCTACCTGTTCAACCCGGAACTCCTTAAGGTTGTCCTGCACTTCGATGCGAGCCTTCAAGAATTCGTCATCTAAGGCTTTGGAGAACTCCAAGAATCCAGGTAAGTTGAAATCTCTCTTTTTCAGAAAATCGTATCCCCGCTCTGCGCACAACTTACCCAGCACGTCCCAGGTCGAGTTCTCGAACTCGATAAGAGTGCTGCCCATGTCGAACAGAATGGCTTTCAGTTCGTTTTTCTTCATGCTGACTTCCTAAAAACCTACAAAAACGCCGACAATTCGGCCTTGCGGGTCCAATCGGGAATTAATTGAAATACGCTGGCCGGATGGATTTGTTTATCGTTTTCAGAAACGAGATCTTAAGCGGCAACGAAAAAAGCGATTTCTTACCTAAACATCTTCGTTGCAGGCAGGAATGCCTGCGCTACCAAAACCTTGTCCTGTCACCAATCAGGGCAACAGTCCATTGTTGTATTGTCGGTTATTCTTCTAAGAGCAGAACCGTCGACATTGACTGTATAGAGTTCGTCGTTACTGTCCTTATCTGACGTAAAGACTATCTGTGTTCCATCCGGAGACCAACTGACCTCTCCGCGCCACCTTACAATCGCGTCCGTTATCGCACGTAGATTGCTTCCGTCTACATCCACAACGTGGATAGCTCCTCTCGGCTCACGATCATACCCTCTTTTCTTGATGGGGATAAACAAGATGGAGTTTCCATTTGGAGAGAACGAAACGTTCGACAAGTACTGATCGTCAAAGTCTTTCCCACCAAGCAGCCTCAGTCGGTTTGACCCGTCTATGTTTACCACCCACAACTCCCCTCGATTTTCAAGAGGGTTAAAGGTATATGCGATCTTCATCCCATCAGCAGAAGGAACAGGTGTGTCAAAGGAATGCATGGGGTCGAATGCCAGATCAACTCTTTTCTTGCTGTTCAGGTCGTAACAAACCAGAGATTCTTCGCCCGATCCCCAAGGCCCGGATGTTAACCTCCACACGATTTTGGAATCCCCGCAGAATCTCGAATGCGGTGCTCCCTCTATACGAAACAACCCCTTCCCCTGGGTATCCATTATCACTGCAGCCCCCGGATAATCATATCCGCCGGGATAAGTCCCGCACAAACAGTCTCCCCCCGCAGACCAACCGGAAAAATAGAAATCATATGGAGCCAACGCAACAACAGGCGGGGAGACCTTTCTCCTGCGGGAATCTTTTTCAACATGCCTTAACACTTCTCGCTTTGAACCGGCATCCTTCTTCTTCGATTTCCTCTCTTTCGGAAGATCGAAAATTCTTAGGTTAGAACCATCTGAGTTAACGAGCATAATCCGGGCTCGGCCGGCGACGTGCCCGGTAAAAGCAATCATCTGCTTATCGGGCGACCATCTTGGATTTGAGAATGGCCCTCCACTATCTGATGGGATTACAACCTACCTTTGGCTGCCGTCCGCATTGATCGTACAGATGCCTTCGGAGCATAAGAAAATGATCTTGTTTTCCAACTCAGGAGGTATTGGCTTGATTCCCTCTGTTGAGCAACCCAAAAGAACGAAGGTTAAAAGCAAAAGGGTAATCCCATACAATTTAGGGATCATATCGCTCCCGGTACGGCCTTGTAGACGGAAACTGCCTGCGGTATGACCATCTCCATCAACTGCATCACAGGAAGGAATGCCTGCACCATCCATCCGGTCCGTTGTGGTTGATGGTGATACTATCTCGATTTCTTCTTCAAAGCCAGATTGGCAATTCTGTCCACCAGTTCCGGGAACTCAATTCCTAAAGCTTTAGCTGCCATGGGCACCAAGCTGAGAGAAGTCATGCCGGGGAGGGTGTTCACTTCCAGGCAGTAGAACTTGTCGTCTTCTCCATACCGAAAATCAACCCTGGCGTACCCTTCGCATCCCAGGGACTGGAAAGCTCTCAGGCCCAGCTTCTGAATCTCCTTGGCCTTCTCCTCGGGAATCTCGGCGGGACAGACATATTTGCTCTTGCCGTGTGTATATTTGCAGTGATAGTCATATATTCCATGTTCCGGTATGATCTCTACCACGGGCAAAGGCATGTCGCCAAGAACACCCACGGTCAGCTCTCTTCCCGGTATGTACTTCTCCACAAGAATGTGACCGGAGTATTCAGTGGCACAGTCGATTGCTTTCTTCAGTTCGGTATTCTGTTTGACAACCGTCAATCCCACGGTAGAACCCTGATCGTTGGGTTTCACCACACAAGGAAAGCTGAACGTAGATTCGATTCTCCCGGCGACGGAGGAGACGTCGTCTGACTCCGCTCCCTGCACCGAGAACCACTCAGGGGTCGGAATGCCCTCGCGTTCGAATATCTTCTTCGACATGGCTTTATCCATGGACAGAGAGCTGGCCAGCACACCCGATCCGGTATAGGGCTTACCGGTGAGATCCAAAAGG
>CAYMNI010000207.1:0-4443 GCA_964391755.1 uncultured Ignavibacteria bacterium | reverse complement strand
GTATAGTCTCCGTGCGAGAGCTATGCTTTCACCGGAGCTTTGAGCTCAAGATTGTCTGTCTTCTATAAAACAAGTGTACCACAGCTTAACCGGAAGGTCAAGACTATTGTCAAATGCGATGGCTACAACATTTATTCGTTCATGATTCGCTCTTCTGCTGAGTCTAAGCGCGCATCAACTTTTTGCCGATCTCATACAGGAGGATGCCTCCGGCCACGGCCACGTTTAAAGATTCGGTCTCGCCCCGGCAAGGAATGTGAACTATCTCGTCGGAGAATTCTACCAAGCCTTTACTCAATCCCTCGGCTTCGCTTCCGATCAGAAGACAGGTTTTTCGGGCAGGTTGTAGCCTATCAAGACTCTTTCCCTCCTTGACGTGAGTGCCCAGGATTCGGAATCCCCTCTTCTTCATCTGAGGTATGGCTTTCTTTAGGTCGACTTCGTCGAAAACCGACAGGTGAAAGATCGAACCCATGGTTGAGCGCATCACTTTTGGATTGTATAACTCCACCGTGTCGGTGGACAAAAGCACAGCAGCCAATCCAAAGGCATCTGCAGTTCTTATCAAAGTTCCCACGTTTCCCGGGTCGCTGATACCGTCCAAGGCCAGCAGCAACTCGGTTTTTGAATCCCCAAGCAGGTTTTTCTTCCAGATGTCCTCAACCGAACGCTTCTTGGCCTTCACCACGCAGATGATTCCCTGGGCGGTCACGGTCTCGGAAAGCTGGGACAGTTCACGGCTTTTCGCTTGGGTCAGCTCTGCGTTCAGCGATTGCAGCTTCTTGAGCAGCGCTTTCTCCCTGGCTTTCTCCCCGAATGATGGGGTGAAAAGCACTGTCTCGATCGACCAGGATGAGCCTGCCGCTTCTTCGCATAGGCGCAGCCCCTCGATCAAGAATCGTCTCTGCCGGGCGCGTTCCTTCTTTGTCTTGAGCCTGTCGAGCTCTTTCAGCCTTGTCTTCGAAATCATCAGATATCCGGGATCGCGCTAATGATCAGTCTATTTTGAGTGCTTGTTTATTCTTTTCCCGACTTCCTCGATGGGATGTCGGCGGGCCTGAGCTTTCAGTCTGCGATAATTCCTCATTCCGCTCCGGCACTCTTTCATCCAACCTCTCACAAAAGTACCATCCTGAATTTCCTCCAGAGTCTTCTTCATCCGCTCTTTGACCTGTCTGTTGATGATTTTCCTCCCGGAGAGATAAGACCCGTATTCCGCCGTCTTGCTGATCCGGTCGAACATCCCCGCGATGCCGTGTTTCTTGATGGTGCTTACGATGAAGTCCAGTTGGTGCACGCACTCCAGATAGGCATTCTCCTCCGGAAGTCCTGCCTCTACCAAGATGTCAAAACCTGCTCTCATAAGCTCGGGGACACCGCCGCAAAGCACGGCCTGCTCTCCGAACAGATCGCCAATCGCCTCCTGTTCAAAGGTGGTCTCGAAAACACCCGATCTGGTACAGCCGATGGCCTTGGCATACGCCAGGGCAGTTTTCTTTGCTTCTCCACTCAGGTTTTGCTTCACGGCAATGAAGCAGGGGATCCCTTTTCCTTCCACAAACAGATTCCTCATCACCACTCCGGGAGCATGAGGCGCCACCATGACAACGTCCACACGATCGGGCGGCAGGATCAGCTTGAAATGAATCGACAAACCGCAGGAAAAAAGCAGGGTCTTTCCGGGACGCAGATTCTGTTCGATCTGCCGTTTGTAAATCCTGCCGTGGAGATGATCAGGAGCCAACACAGAGATAACGTCCGCCGATTGGACTGCTTTTTCAGTCGAGCGAACCTGGAATCCGTCTCGCCGGGCGCGTTTGATGCTTTGGCTTCTCGCGGGCAAGCCGATCACGACTTCCAGACCGAAATCCCTGAGGTTGAGCGCCTGTGCTCTACCCTGGTTGCCGTAGCCCAAGACGGCTATGGTTTTGCTTCTGAGAAATCTCAGATCGGCTTGCCTGTCTGTATATGACTTAAGGCCGGTACGTTTTTTCATTCTCCTGTGTTTCTCCGTCTCCTTTTGTGAATATAGCCGGATTGGGGCTACTTGTCAAAAGCAAATAAGGACAAATCAAAGCAAGACGAGATGGCTTTCCGAGTCTCCATGCCCAACGGGTTTGTGTCTGAGCTAACATGCAAAAACCGGTTGCATTACGGGCAAATAGAGTTAAATTGAGAACCCATGACCTCAATTGCCGGGAGGATTGCCCTTATGATCGACCTGCACACCCATACGGTTTTAAGCGATGGAATCGTGCTTCCTTCGGAGCTGGTCAGATACGCCGAGATCCAGGGTTACCAAGCCATCGGCCTCACCGATCACGTAGACTCGGGAAGCATGGAGCTTATCCTGAAACAGCTTATCCCCTTAGCCAATGATCTGAACCGGCTGGGGAAGATCAAGGTCCTGCCGGGAGTTGAGATAACGCACCTCCCACCCGACCTCATTTCAGAAATGGCCGGAGCGGCCAGAAGGCTGGGGGCGAAGATCGTGGTCGTGCATGGCGAATCGCCGGTCGAGCCGGTTCATCCGGGGACCAACTTAGCTGCACTGCAGAGTGACGTCGACATTCTGGCACATCCCGGAATGATCGAAGAGGAAGAGATCAAACTGGCTGCAGAGAGAGGCATCTATCTGGAGCTTTCCGCCCGCAAAGGGCACTGCCTGACCAATGGCCGATTAGCCGCACTGGCCAGAAAGTATGACGCCAAGCTGGTGATGAACACCGATGCGCATAGGCCCAAGGAGCTGTTCTCGAAAGCCATGCTTCGCAAGGTGGGTTTGGGAGCCGGTCTTACCGAAGGGGAATTCGAGCGGGCGTTGAATAACTCGGCTGAATTGGTGGCCAAGAGATTCTGAAGCCACCGGGGACGAGTCGAAACTTCAGCGGACGAGCAGGGAAATGAAAATCAGATTCTCCAAACTGCAGGCTCTGGGCAACGATTACCTTTATGTGGATTGTCTCAAGAAAGGATTACCGAAATCCATCCTTCCCCGCCTGGCCCGGAAAATCTGCGACAGGCATTTCGGGGTGGGCGCCGATGGCCTGATTCTGGCGGCGCCGGGGAAGGAGCATAAATTCAGAATGATCTTCTACAATCCGGATGGTTCGGAGGCGGAGATGTGCGGTAACGGAATCCGGTGTTTTGCCCGCTTCGTCTATGAGCAGGGTCTTTCCAGAAGCAAATCACAGGATATCGAAACCCAGGCCGGCATCATACACACCGAAATAGTCAAAACGGGCCAGGACTTCATGGTTCGGGCGGATATCGGAAAGCCCATACTGGAAAGAAAGAAAATACCGGCGAAGGGCAAAGGTAAATTCTGCATAGACGAAAGCTTGAGCCTGTCCGGAAGAAAAGTGAAAATTACCAGCGTATCACTAGGTAATCCGCACACGTTGATCTTCGTGAAAAAATTCGATCCCGGATGGCAGAAGATTGGCAGAATGGTGGAGCACCATCCCATCTTTCCCCGGCTAACCAATGTAGAGTTCGTTCAAGTGCTCAGCCCCAACAGAATCAGGCTTAAGGTTTGGGAGAGAGCGGCAGGGGAGACATTGGCATCCGGAACCGGAGCTTCGGCAGCGACCGTGGCTGGGGTGCTGGCCGGGAAACTGAAAAGGAGTGTAACCGCTTTCTTCGATAAAGGGAAGCTAAAGATAGAGTGGAGAGAAAGCAACGGCCACCTATATATGACCGGCCCGGCAACACATGCTTTCTCGGGCACTTACGAATACAAGAGGGGATGAACTTCTTAATCCATTAGAGCCGGCGAGAACGAACCGAGCGTCAACTAGACCAGGCATAGGTGGACCAGAACCTAACTTAAGTTAGGTCCTGGTCCGTACGAAGCCAAAGCGTTTGCTTTAAGGCAAACCTCATTCCGGACGAGCTCACCCGACTTCCTCTGGTCAGGTCGAAGCTTGACGCTGCAATCCCTTTTCCCACCGCCCGGTGAACGGGATTCAATCTTCCTGTTGGATTTTGACCTTGACCGGAGAATTTTCGCGGATATAATCGTATAAGTTTAATGACGACCTGGGAGCTTAAGGTCTTTTTCCTCTTGGGATTAGAGCACACACAAAACCTCAAGCGCCGGGCACGTACAACCGAAGGAAGTTGGACTTTAGGAAGACCTTTCTTTTATGAAAAAGAGATTCAAAATCCCTCTTTTCTTTCTTGCATTTCTGATCTTGGCAGTTCTCATCTTCTGGGTGCTTCTTAATCAGACCAGGTTGTTGGAGAATCAAGTCACCCGTTTGGTCAATGTGTGGCTGGAGAGCAGATACTCCCTCAGGGTAGAAGTCGGAGACGTAAGCGGTCCCTTCTGGAAGGAGTTGACGATAGCGGATCTGACGGTGGACTATGTTCAGGATGATCAGACATACAGAATCGCCGAGTTTCCCTTCATAAAAGCTGACTACCGGCTTTCGAACCTTT
>CAYMNI010000206.1:0-4457 GCA_964391755.1 uncultured Ignavibacteria bacterium | reverse complement strand
GGATATAAGCATGGCGGAAGATATTACTCCCTTAATGAAGCAGTATTTCAAGATCAAAAACCAATATCCGGAGGACATAGTCTTCTTCCGCATGGGGGATTTCTACGAGATGTTCGGCGACGATGCCCGGGTGGCCTCGGAGATATTGAGAATCGCCCTTACCTCTCGTGGTCAGATCAAAGGAGAGAAGATACCTTTGGCCGGCATCCCGTATCATGCTGCGGATAAGTATCTTTCTCAACTGCTCAAAGCGGGAAGGAAAGTGGTGGTGTGTGAACAGGTGGAAGATCCCAAGCTGTCCAAGGGAATCGTCAAAAGGGAGGTGGTGGAGATCATGACCCCGGGGACCATTACCGTAGACGGCGTGGTCGAAGGGACTCAAAACAACTACTTGGCCAGCCTGTGGGGAGACGAAGAGAATTTGGGTTTGTCGGTTCTGGATCTTACCACCGGGGAATTCAAGTTGGATCAGGGCAGCCGGTCCAGGATTCTGGAGAGACTGTCGGTGGTAGGTCCCTCAGAGATACTCATCCCGGGCAACTGGCAGCAGGGCAAGGCCGAAAAATGGATGTCGCTTTTGGGGGGGAGTACGGTCACTACGCTGGAGATGTGGAAGTTCGACTTCGATTTCGCTTACCAGGTGCTCATCCAACAGTTGGGCGTCAAGTCTCTGGATGGATTCGGCTGCCAGAAGATGCAGTTGGGAATCTCTGCAGCCGGAGCCATCCTGGCTTATCTCAAGCAGACCAAGAAGCCGTTGCTTTCTCACATACGCAGGATCACACCCTTCTTCCAAGACCGAACCATGTTTTTGGACGCCAACACCATCCGAAATCTGGAGCTGATCTCGCCTCTGCAGGATACCACAAGGGGATTTACTCTCTTTTCCCTGCTGAACAAAACCAAAACGGCCATGGGAGCCCGCCTCTTGAAAAACTGGATTGTGAATCCTCTTCTCCGAGTGGACGAGGTCAGAGAAAGACAGGATGCGGTCGAGGAGTTGAAAACCAAGAAGGATTTATCGGACTCTCTGGTGGACAGGATCAAGGGGATCTCGGATCTGGAGAGGCTGGCCGGGAAGATAGGATATGGCAAGATCAATCCCAGAGACTTAGTCTGGCTGAAGGGCTCCCTGGAGAAGATGCCGGAGGTCGGTCGCATTTTAGAAAAGGCGGACTCCAACCTTCTGAAATCTATCAGGGAGGCTTTTCCCGATACCCGGGAGGTAGTCCGTCTGATAGAAGACTCCATCGTGGACGATCCCCCAGTGGCTTTGGGAGAGGGAGGCATTATCAGATCGGGATTCTCTGATGAGTTGGACTGTCTGAAGGGAGACATAAAAGAAAGCAGGACCTGGATCGGGAGTCTGCAGCAGAAGGAGAGGGAAAGAACAAAGATACCCTCCCTCAAGGTGGGCTTCAACCGGGTCTTCGGTTACTACATCGAAGTCACTAAGCCTCACCTCTCGAAGGTCCCTTCGGATTACATCCGGAAGCAGACCATGGTGAATACGGAGAGATTCGTCACGCCCGAGTTGAAGGAGAGGGAAGAGCAGATTTTGAGCGCCCAGGAGAAAATCTTCAAGTTGGAGTACGACCTCTTTCTTGAAATCAAATCCGAAGTGGCGAAGCAGACTGCAAACATTCAAAAAACCGCAGAGCTGGTGGCGATACTGGACGTCTGTCTGAGCTTGAGGGAGGTAGCTCTTCGACACAACTACGTCCGACCGCAGGTGGATCAAAGCGGGCAGATCTCCATCGGAGACGGACGGCATCCGGTCATAGAGAACATTCTGGAGCCCGGAAGCTTCGTTCCCAACGATACCCAAATGGACCCGGAGGTCGAACAGATTCACATAATCACCGGACCCAATATGGCGGGGAAATCGACCTACTTAAGGCAGGTGGGTTTGATTGTTCTGATGGCCCAGATGGGTTCCTTCGTTCCTGCCAAGTCGGCCCGTATAGGACTGGTGGACAGGATTTTCACCCGGGTGGGTGCCACCGATTATCTGACCCTGGGCCAAAGCACGTTCCTGGTGGAAATGATGGAGACGGCGAACATCTTGAACAATGCCACTCCCAAGAGTTTGATCCTGTTGGACGAGGTGGGGCGCGGCACCTCCACCTTCGACGGTCTATCCATAGCCTGGTCGGTGGCGGAGGAGATTCACCATAACCCGAAGTTGGCGGCGAAGGCTTTATTTGCCACACATTATCACGAGTTGACGGAGCTGGCCAAACTCCTTCCCCGGGTGAGGAACTACCAGGTAGCTGTGAAGCAGTGGGAGGGGGAGATAATCTTCTTGAGAAAAATAGTGCCCGGTGGTTGCGACGATAGTTACGGAATTCACGTGGCCCGGCTGGCCGGCATTCCACACCGGGTTCTAAAGCGAGCCAGAAGCATACTGGCAGACCTGGAAGCCAAGGGGGACTCATTGGCTTCGCCGTTGGCCGACTCTCAGCCGGTCGGCTACCAGTTGAGCATTTTCTCCCCATCGGACAACTCGGTTATCAAAGAACTGAGAGAGCTGAATCCGGATCAGCTTACGCCCATAGAGGCACTGAACAAACTAAACGAGCTTAAGAAAAAGGCAGAGTAATCATAAATTCTGCGGCTACGGGGACTCGCTGCCATCGGACTTGATCCAAGGCCTGGCCAGAGAGCAGGTCGGAAGACAGTATTTTAAAGGCGAGTGCTAACTCCTCTTTAGTCAAAGAAAGGAATCAAAATGAAAAATGAAGAAGACCAGATCCCGGCATCCGGACGACTCAATATCAAGAGTGTGCTGGCGGTGACGGGCGGCGTGGTTGTGCTTATCATAATCTATCTGGTTTTATCCCACCTCCCCCCATCCGTCTCCGAACGGGAGCTAAGGTTAGGTTCGGAGATGGAGAGAACCTCCGTGGGATTGACGGATTACTGGGACGGACTTGAAGAAACCGAGAACGTTCAACTCAAAAAGATGGTCGGCAGAGCTCTCTCATCATATCTGGAGGGAGAATATCCCCAGACTATATCCGATTTGACTGCTTGCCTGCAACTGAAGACCGAAAACGAAGAGCGAGTGGCGCTTCTGACGTTGAACGGAAACAGTCTTCTCATGATGGGCAATCCCATGCAGGCCCAAATCGAATACCGGCGGGCATGGGTCTTTGCCGAGAAGACCGAAGACACAAGCGCCATCGCATCCGTTTGGGGTAACCTGGGCGCCGCATATCTGAGAACGGCCAACCCGGACAGCGCCCAGGTCTTTCATCAAAGGGCGTTGTATCTGGTTCGGGAAACCGACAGCAAAAGGGAACAAGCCATCCAGTTGGGAAACCTGGGAATGGTTTTTCAGACGAAAGGGGATTTTGAACAGGCTTTGCGATATCACAGGGAGGCTCTGAATGCATTTAGGGAGACGGACGATGCGCTGGGGAAGATGAGTCAGCTTGGACAGGTGGCCTGGATTCTGCAGACCCTGGGGGAGATGGACAGCGCGCTGACCTACTATCAAAACGCTCTGGAAATCGCTAAAGACATGGAATTCGCGCGGGGCCAGGCCAACCAGCTCAGCAACATCGGTTTGATTTTTCAAAACAAGGGTTTGCCTGATATGGCCCTGGATTATTATCAGCAGGCCCTAGAGCTGGACAGGAGCATTGGGTTCAAAAAAGGAGAGGCGCAGGATCTGCTGACTATCGGGTGGATCTACGAACAGAAAGGGGACCTTAAGGAAGCGCTGAAGAGATACAAAAGCTCGGTGAAGATCAACCGAAAAACCGGCTACACTATGGGCGAGGTAAACGCACTCAGAAGTCAGGCCATGGTTCAACAAATGCTGGGTGATCCGGAGAAGGCTTTAAGTTCTTTCGATCAGGCTCTGATTGCCAACCGGATCACCGGAAACAAGCCGGCTGACGCCGGTTTATTGCACATGATGGGCATAGTTCACGAAAGCCAGGCACAGTTGGACAGCGCTCTTGCGTATTATCAGCAGGCACTTAACCTTTGCCTTGAAATCCACGACAAAAACGGCCAATCGCGAGAGCTCCGCAGCATGGCCCAGGTTTATAGAAACCAGGGTCAATTGGAACAAGCACGGCTGGCCTTGGAGGAAGTTTTGAGGTTAACCTGGGAGACAAACGATCGACACAGCGAAGCAATCATTCTAACCAGCTTAGCCTTTATACACATTTCTATGGGAGATTCAGACAAAGGTCTGCAAATGGCCAGAGAATCACAGAAAATCTTCGAAGACATCGGCTCGAAGGAGGATGCCGCCAAGGTGGCGGAGAACATAAAGAAGGTGAAAGAGATGTTAGAGAAACAAAAGCAGGCGGAATCCGAAAAGGGTGAATAAACGTGTTCAAGAGAGATTCACAGCTGATTAAGCAGATGAAGCTGAAATGACCTCACCCCCTTTTGTCCCCCTCTCCATAAAATGGAGAGGGGGAAACAGGGGAGAGGTA
>CAYMNI010000205.1:0-4467 GCA_964391755.1 uncultured Ignavibacteria bacterium | reverse complement strand
CGCCCTGCCCTCCGTGAAGAGCAAGGAATATCCCGTCCACTTCCGAGAAGTCGAAGGAATGGATGGCTTCCAGAGTCTGCTGCTTGTCGGACCTTGCCAAATCTCTCACATCCGGCGGTTTGTCTTTCACACCTCCGGGGATGTATTTTCCATTGTCCGAGAGAAGCCTGCTTCCCTGTGCCGTATCCAAAGCCAGCACCTGATGTCCGACGCTTTTCAACGCCTTGACTATGGCCTCGCCGGAGGCCAAAGATACGTCTCTCTCCGCCGAGGTTCCTCCCATTAGCACCAGTATCTTCAACGTCACTCCTTGTTAGATTCCGTCCGTAGTCTGTTGTCCGTGGTCCGTAGATAAACCCTCAGTCACTTTACCTTGCTGACCACCACTACCTTACTTGATCCGTTCAATCCGTTGCATCCGTTGACAGCTCTTTACGTCCACCGTCCACGGTCGACCGTACACCGCAACCTCATTCCATCCGTTCAATCCGCTTAATCCGTTGACAGGTCAGTTAGTCTCATCCATTGACCGTTTTCTTCCCAAGACCTTAACCAACAATACTATGCCCACCAGCACCACAACCGCCAGCACCACCTTGTTGTAAATCTGAATCATCTGCAGTATCTCGCGCCAATTCTGATGCACCTTGAACGCGGAGAACAGAATTATGCCGTTCCACAGAACGATGCTGATGGAAGTGTAAGCTGTCATCTTCTTGATGCCGACGTTCCCCACGCCTGCAGCCAGAGCCACAACGGATCTGACTCCCGTCAGAAACCTGCTCACAACCAGAACCTTCTCCCCATATTTCTTGAACCACCTCTCCATTCTCTCCAGATGCTCCCGGTCCAAAATCCATCTGCCGTTTTTCAGAAACGCCTTTCTTCCTTTGGTTCTGCCCAAAACGTAGAGAAGCATCGCACCCGATAGACAACCTAAGCCGGCACAAAGAAACACCAACGGGAAAGTGAGCCGACCGGTGCCGGCTAAATAGCCGCCGACAAAGGTGACCGTATCCCCGGGGTATGGCGGAAAGACGTTTTCGACAAAGTTGCTCAAGAATATGAAGAGGTAGAACCAGACCGCACCGTGGGTCAGAGCCAGGTTCAAAATGTGCTCTACTTTTATCCACAGAAGTTCGCTCATCCGGTTTCCCGTCTATTCCCCTTCTACCAAGACTACCGCGTAAGCGGCGATGCCTTCCTTCCTGCCGGCAAAGCCCATTTTTTCCGTGGTTGTGGCTTTCACCGAGACTTGATTGGCGTCGATTTGCAGAGCAAAAGAAACATTCTCTCGCATCCTCTGAACGTAACCGGATAGCTTCGGTTCTTCGGCAACGATGGTCGAATCTACGTTTACTACTTTTGCCCTCTCTTTCGTGACCATGTCTTTGATCCAGGACAGAATCTTCAGGCTGGAGACATCCTTGAACTTCGGATCGGTATCGGGGAAGTGCTTTCCCAGATCGCCCAGGGCCAGAGCGCCCAGTATTGCATCCCCTATGGCATGGCATAAAACGTCGGCATCGGAGTGCCCCAAAAGGCCCTTCGGATGCGTTATCTTCACCCCCCCCAGAACTAAATTCCTGCCTACTTCCAATCTGTGTGCGTCGTAACCGAATCCTATTCTGAGCATCTTTTCCTCTCTCTGCTAACCAGAGGGGTTGTCCTTTCTCGCCAATCGGATGAGTGTCTCAGCCATAGCCAAATCTTCTGCCGTGGTGATCTTGATGTTGGCATAATCCCCCTTTAGAATGGCAACTTCTTTGTCCAAGCGTTCCACCAGGACCGAATCGTCCGTTCCGACGAAGCCCTCCTCTTTCGCTTTTTCATGGGCATCCAGAATGAGCCGGTATTCAAATACCTGGGGAGTTTGGATCAACCACAGTTTGTCCCGATCCAGCGTGGTTACGATCAAACCACCCTCTCCCCTCTTTATGGTATCCTTGGGGGGAACCGCCAAAACCACCGCCCTCTTTTTTTCGCACAACCTGACCGATGCTGAAATCTTATCCGGAGAGACCAACGGTCTGACCGCATCGTGAATGACCACCATCGAGGTGCTGGCGGGACACGCCTTAAGTCCCGCGTAGACCGAATCCTGCCTTGTTTCCCCTCCCGGCACGATTTTGTCCGCCTTCCTGAAGCCGAACTTGTCGATGATCCTCTGTGTGGAATAGCCCAAGTAATCCTCAGGCACCACCAGGATGATTTCGTCTATCAACTCGCAGCTCTCGAATTTCTCCACAGCGTGTGCCAGGATGGGCTTGTCTCCCAGCATGAGAAACTGCTTGGGCAAGTCTCCTTTGATCCTTGTTCCTTTACCGCCCCCGACTATGATCGCAACCGTCTTCAAGAATTCAATCCTCATTTCGGGTCGGATAAATCCGATCCCACAAGTTCAATTCCATCCCCTGACTTGTTCGTTCCATCCGTTTAATCCATTCCATCCGTTGACCGGCCTTTTGTCTCATCCGTTGAATCCGTTTCATCCGTTGACCGGTCTTTTGACCCATCCGTTGACCGTTTCTTCAGACTATCAACATCGCATCCCCGTAACTGTAAAACCGATACCTCTCCCTTATCGCCTCCCGGTAGGCCTCGAGGATCAGCTCTCTCGTCGCAAACGCCGAGACCAAAAGCAGAAGAGTCGACCGCGGAAGGTGGAAATTGGTTATCAGCGAGTCGACCATTCTGAAACGGTAAGGAGGATAGATGAATTTCTTGGTCCATCCCGACTGCGGCTTCAAGCTGTCGCGATCCATGGCGTCTGCCGCCGTCTCCAGTGCTCTGACCGTGGTGGTTCCCACCGCCACCAGTCTTTTTCCACTCTTTTTCACTGAAATCATCTTTTGCGTAGCTGCTTCATTGATCTCGAAGTACTCGGAGGCAAGAACGTGATCCCTTGGATCGTCCTTGCGCACCGGCCTGAAGCTGTCCCAACCCACGTGCAACGTTATAGGTATCTTCAGCACACCCTTGTCCTCGATTCTTTTCAGCAACTCGTCGGTGAAATGAAGCCCGGCAGTAGGGGCGGCTACCGCCCCGGTCTCTTTGGCGTATACGGTTTGGTAGGTTGTCCTGTCGATCTCCTCTGCCTCCCTCTTGATGTACGGAGGAAGAGGCACCTTCCCGATTCTTTCGAGCACTTCAAAGAAATCACCTTCGAAGTCGACCCTCGCCTCCCAGCTCCCCGATTCGCTACGTTTGGTGATTTCGCAGCTCAGGCCGTTTTTCTCGAAGGTTATCCAGGCACCTGGCAAGATCCTTTTTGATGGTCTGAGCAGAACTTCCCATAATCCATCATCCAATCTCTTCAGGAAGAAGACTTCCACCTTGCGGGTGTTCTCCTGATTCATTCCAAAGACGCGGGCAGGAAACACCTTGGTTTGGTTGATGACCAATCCGTCGCCTTCGTCCAGGTAGTCGATAACCTCGTGGAATATCTTGTGCCGGACATCCCCGGTTTTCCTGTCCACCACCAAAAGCCGGGAGTGATCTCTCCTTTTAGCCGGGTGATAAGCGATTAGCTCCTTGGGAAGTGTATAGTCGAAATCTCTAAGCGAGACGCTCATTTTTTAAACCACTTGAGAAAGGCTGTGAGGAGAAGCGAAAGAACCACGCTGACTGCGATACAGGTGGTTAGGGGAAAGTGAAACTCGGAGTTCTGCTTTCGGATGTGGATGTCCCCCGGCAGCTTTCCCAGAATGCCAACTCTGTCTAATGCCAACAACACAACTCCCATCAGAATCAGCAGGATTCCAAGGCCGACGAATATCTTCCCGACTGAGCTGTACATTGAGCACCAAGACGTCACGTGGGACTTAAGTGGAATCGACTCTTAGACTCTTTTTCGGGTCCGGCACCTTCGACTTATTGGAGTAGCGTTCCTTTTCGCTGAAGATGCAGCCGCAGTATTTCTGGCTGTAAAGCTCCAAACTTTTAGCTTCGTTCTTTCCTTCGTAGAAACCCGGGCGAAAATCCCTATACAGGAATTTGATTCCCAAATCCGCCCCGATCTTCTCGCCCAGCTCCCGGATCGAGTCGTGCTTTTGGTAGGGACTGACTAGAAGCGTGGTGGTGAAACAGTCGAAGTTCTGTTCCTTGGCATGACTGGCGGCCTTGATCAGTCTTATCTTGTAGCAGAAGACACATCGGTTTTGCACGTCCTGGATCGCTGCCTTCAGGAACTTCTCCAGATCATACGAATCGTGGTAGAACACGGGAAACGATTTCTTTCCTTCCAGGGTTTTCACCGCTTCCAGCCTTCTTTGATATTCGGTGAAGGGGTGAATGTTGGGATTGTACCAGTATCCGAAAACCTGGTGTCCCTCTTCCGAGAGCACTTTCAAAGGATAGATGGCGCAGTTGGCGCAGCAGGTATGTAGTAGAACCCTCATCCCTACACCTCCCGTCGGTCCGTGGTCCGTAGTCCATGGTCCGTCGCTATTTTGGCCCGGCTTATTG
>CAYMNI010000204.1:0-4467 GCA_964391755.1 uncultured Ignavibacteria bacterium | reverse complement strand
GGCCTCATCCTGCTTGACCTCGTCTTGGCTTATCACCTTGCCGAAAGGATAGAGGTTGACCACCACCAGATCGATGTATCTGATGTCCTGCTCGGTCACCTCCTTTTTCTGCTGTTGGTCCTCCCTTTTGGCCAGTATGCCTCCAAATACCTTGGGATGAAGCGTCTTGACCCTTCCACCCAGTATCTCGGGAAAGCCGGTGAAGGATGAGATGGACACCGACTGTATCCCAGCTTTCTTCAGCGCGGCCTGAGTGCCGCCGGTGGATATGATCTCCACACCCAATTTGGCCAGCGCCTTGGCCAGATCTATGAGGTTGGTCTTATCCGACACACTGAGCAGCGCGCGCCTTATCTTGACAGATCCGGATGCTACATTTGCCATCATTATTCTCCTTCGCTATGATACCCCTTCCCCTCGATTTTAATGAAAAGGGGAAAGGGAGGGGATAGGGTAAGCTCGATATCTAATTCACCAGCCTGGCGTATGCTTCTTGATACCTCTCTAAGGTCTTTTGGACGATCTCCTCCGGCAGGGAGGGGGCAGGGGGCTTCTTGTTCCAGTGGATCGACTCCAGATAATCCCGCACTATCTGTTTGTCGAAGGCTTCCTGCGGCCGGCCCCTTTTGTAAATGCTCTTATCCCAGAACCTGGAAGAATCGGAGGAGAAAATCTCGTCGATTAAGATCAGCTTGCCGTCGATCGTCCCGAACTCGAACTTGGTGTCGGCGATGATCATCCCTCTTCTCTCCGCGTAATCCGCCGCCTTCCTGAAGACCTGTATGCTCCTGCTCCTCAACTCCAATGCCTGTTCCTCGCCCACCATCTTCTTCACCTCTTCGAAGGTCAAGGGCAGGTCGTGTCCCTCTTCTGCCTTGGTGGTGGGGGTGAATATGGGATAGGGAAGCCTCTGCGACTCGGTGAGATAGGAGGGAAGTTGGACCCCATACAGCTCTATGCTGTCGGACTTACCTTCGTACAGCGTTTTAGCCTTGTATTCTTTCCACAGGGAACCGGCTATGTAACCCCTCACCACACATTCCACGTCGATTCTCTCGGCCTTCTTAACCAGCATGGATCGCCCCTCCAGGACGTCCCGGTGTTTCTTAAGTGCATCCGGATATTCGTCCACAGTCCCGGTGACCAGATGGCTCTCGGCCACGTTTTTGACCAGATCAAACCAGAAGAGAGACATCTGGGTCAGAACCTTCCCCTTGCCGGGAATGCCGTTGGGAAGAACCACGTCGAATGCAGAAATCCTATCGGTGGCCACAATCAACAGATTGTCATCCAGATCGTAAACGTCCCGCACCTTTCCCTTCGCGAACAGGGGGAATTCGGCGATGCGGGTCTCCAGAAGAGCTTCTTCCATTTGCTACCTCAATTCCATTTGCCGTTTTTCAAGAAAACGTTTTGCCGATCACCCGCCGGATGCAGAAACTCCCCCCAAACCTCTGTATCCGTAACATCTGAAAAGGTGAAAGGTGGTCAGCAGCCGACCTGCCCGGTGTATCTCAAGCGGCTTCGATTCCTCCACGGAATCGAAGAATTCCTTCAGACTTTCCGGATCTTTGTACCTGTTTCTCTGATCATATACGAAGATCGCATCCCTTCCCACAAAATCGTCGGGAACCGACCAGTAGTCGTATGACAGTCCCTTCTGGCCCACGAAATTGTTGGAATAGGTCTCCATCGATGCATAGAACGCCATCTCGCTGGCAGTTTTGTATTCATAGCCTATGACTATGGTCCCTTCCGGCATTCCGGTCATCTCTTTTTCCACTCTCTGGGTCAATTGTTCCCACCCGCTGACGGTGTCCAGCGACGACGACACCGGGATGAATTTGGCAACCGGCAAGATAAGTCCAATCAAAACAAAAATCAAGCTAACAATGAGGGCCGATATGGCATAAACTTCGACCCACCTTCGACCCCGTCTGACAAAGGCGAAGTACAGGGCTACGCCAGCAATCGAGAGAGGGAAGTAAGCAGCTGTGATCCAGTTCATTTTGACCCAGTAATGGGTAGCCACCAGGGTGAAGAACCCAATCAGAGGAAAGGACCAGGAAAAGCAGAGCAAGAAACTTAGATTCTTTTTTTTGAGTCCCAATGTGCCGCTTTTGATAATGGCGTAAACCAACCCCCCGAAAAGCAAGGGAGAAACCACGCCTATCTGCGCACCCAGGTAGCCGAAGAAATTGGATGCGGAGAACGAGCCCAGCTCACCGGCCCGGCGGGAGGATTGAAACAGAAACGAAGCCCAGTGGTTTTGAGCGTTCCAGACGATCACCGGGGAGAAGAAAACCAAGGACAACGCCAAAGCCAGGTAAGGCTCCTTTGAGAAAAGCCACCTTCGATTCTCCTTAGAGAGGATCAGGAAGAAGAAAACCGAGACAAAGATGAAGACCGCTGTGTATTTGGAGAGCAAAGCCAACCCGGTGCTGATCCCCACAAGATACCACCACTTTCTCTCTTGGGTCAAAATCAGCTTACAGAAGAAGAAAAAGCTGAGCGCCCAGAAGAAAATCATGGGGGTGTCCGGCGTGGCGATCATGGATCCCACGAAGAAGACCAAGATGCTGTTCAAAAGCACGGCGGAGTAAAAGCCAACCCTAACGTCAAAAAGCGTCTTGGCGGTAATGTAGGTAACGTAGGTCAGTCCGGTGGCGATCAATACGCAGCCGATCCTTACGAAAAACTCGCTGTGCCCGCCGATGCTGGTAAAGAGGAAAATCAGATAGGCCAACATGGGGGGATGATCCAGGTAGCTGAGGGCCAGATGACGGGAGTAGTTCCAATAGTAGGCTTCCTGGGGAGCTAAATTCAATGCGTTGATATAAATCAGGCGAAGAAGGGCCGTGCCCAGAATGAGGTAGACTAAGTATCTGGAATATTTGGAGTTGTCTTCTGCGAGAGGTTCGGGGATCATTGCTTAAGGTAGGATCGGTTTCCTCTGACTTCGATTTTGTCCTCGGCGAATAGCTGGATGGCTTCCGAATATGCCTGGTGTTCGACTTTCAGAACCCTCTCAGCCAGACTTTCGGGCGTGTCGTCGTCCGACACCGGCACCGTCTTCTGCATCACGATGGCGCCGTGATCGTAAATCTCGTCCACCAGGTGCACACTCACCCCTGTGACCTTGGCGCCCGATTTTATCACCGCCTCGTGCACGTGGATACCATACATGCCCTTTCCGCCGAACGACGGAAGCAGCGCCGGATGGATGTTGATGATTCTGTTCTTGTATTGCCGGATGACCGTAGGAGCGATCATCTTCATGTAGCCGGCCAAAACGATCATGTCGGTTTCGTTTTCCTTCAGCACCGAAAGCAGCTTTTGATCGAACTCCTCCGAAGTATTGAACTGCTTATGGCTTAAGTGCATCGTCGGAATGTGGTGATTCCGGGCGCGCTCCAGGGCGAAAGCTTTGCTGTTGTTGCTTATCACCGCCTTGATTTGGGCGTTCAGTTTTCCCGCCTCGATGTTGTCGATTATGGCCTGCAGGTTGGTACCACCCCCGGAGGCCAATACAACCAGGTTAAGTTTCTTCATCAGGAGAATCCTCCCATCTTTTCATTCCCATCGGGTCGGGGGACCCGACGGACCCGAGACTTCTAACCTTGTGATCATCTCGCATCGCATTGGGAATTGTCTCGGATCAGAACCAATATCTCGTCAAGTCCTTGAAACGTCCTATGGTAGCTCCTCACAAGGAAACCGACCAACTCGTCCCTTTCCCCTTGAAGCCTGGACAACTCGTCCGGTTTCTGAATGTTTCTTGAGAACGACTCGAAGTAAGTGAAAGACGAACACTTTCTGTGGACTATGGCTCGACGTTTTCGGTTGATTATGTCTTTGAATTCGCCGTTTTTGAACTCCTTCAGTTTTTGGTAGTTTGGGTCGGTTCCCACGACTGGCTCCAGTCTGTCCATCAGCGGTGCGAAGTAAACCTTCTCTGCGTCAGCCTCTATCTGAAAGAAGATGTTGAGAAAGTTCGCAACCCGATTCCAGAAGTTGTAGAGACGCATGAATGCGTCATCAACGAAGTAGAAGAAACGGCTATCCACTTCAGTTCCAAAGAAATGCCCGACCGGCCCGTACTGGGTACGGCTGATCTGAAAGGTAGTGAGGCCGGCTTCAAAGAAGAGAATCGTATTAGCGATCGAGAATCGCGTCTCGCGAACTATGTACAACAGGTCCTCCTCTTGGAAGTCCACTTCTCCGTCTTTGTTGAAGCACTGACGCAGATGACCTATTTCATCCGCGAACTTCTTCAAGTACTCCCCGTCTTTGATCGGATCGGTAAGTTCGTAACGTTTGAAGACTTCATGGATTTGCGCCAGATAACCCGCGACTTCTTCCTGCATACAACTCCTTTTCTTGGCTTAGTAGTCTGCGGCTGTAGCATAGCCGCACGATCATGTGCCGGATCTGCGTGTTGCAGGGGTTCCATTAGAGATTTCGGAT
>CAYMNI010000203.1:0-4469 GCA_964391755.1 uncultured Ignavibacteria bacterium | reverse complement strand
CCGCCATAGGCGGATCCCGCCAAAGGCGGGAAAACCACTCCGGCACCTCTCCGATGCAAGCAGAATACAGTTGACCACAGTAAAGGGACTTCAAACTCCTTATGCTGACTCTTCCGAAGTTGATCTATCTCTTATGAAGGAGCTTATCTGCTCCTCCTTCGGCTTGAATACGAGAAAACAGAAAAGCGTAATGGCCGCGAAAAGCACGAACCTCTCAAGGCTTCCGCCGAGAAGATAATATATCAAGCCATAGATGCTCGGCGCGAGGGCAAGGGAGAAAGTGATGACGCCCCACCGCACGAGAAGTTGCTCAACGGTAAGATGCACACGCTTTTTTTCGGACAATCTCCTGCTGCTAAGCAGAGTCTTCCTGACAATGTGGATGGCCGGAATCTCACTTAAAGCAACAGCCAGCAAAACCCAGAAAAGGACGTTAAGATCCTTCTGCCCTTCTATGCTCACCCCTTTTGCCCTGAGGACTGCACCCACGATAATCAGCATGACCGGAGCCAAAACGTTCATCGACAGACCCAGGTTGAAAAGCCTGGAGTGTATTCTTTCTGCATCCACCGGGCTACCCCACCGTTCCATCCCCACCTCCTGTTTTAGCTTCTGCATCCCTCCGGCGAACCTTCTCGAAGAAGGCCTGAAGCATTCGACTGCAATCGTCTTCTAAGACATGCGCCAGCACCTGAACCTGATGATTCAAGCGGGGATCCTGAACCAAGTTGAACAAAGAACCGCATGCCCCGGCCTTGGGATCTTTCGTTCCAAAAACCAGCCGGTCGATTCTGCTAAGAACCAACGCCCCGGCGCACATGGCGCATGGCTCCAAAGTAACGTAAAGTGTTGCACCGGAGAGTCTCCACGAGCCTAAGTATCCGGCAGCCGCCCCCACCGCTATGATCTCGGCATGCGCAGTGGGATCCTTGAGAGTCTCCACCTGGTTGTGGCCCCGTCCGATGACCTTGTCTTCGTACACCACCACCGCACCAATTGGGACTTCATCCTTCTTCAGGGCTAACCTGGCTTCGGCCAAGGCCTGTCGCATCCATTTTTGGTCTTGGTTGTCGGGCATATCTTGAGCATTCCGATGTATCTGTCAGAACCTCCCAACCTTGTTATGTAGCTTCAATGGAATATAGTAAAGCAGAGCCCAATTCAAAAGACTTTTCACAGGCTGCGGAACATAGAAATACCTTTGATATCTGATAGATAATTTAGGCGAAAAAAAACTTGACTCAACGGGAGGGCGTGATTATTTTAGTACAAAAGTCTCCGAGCCATCCGTCCTAAGGAGCGATCTATGGCGGCTGGCCGATAGGGTTCTGGCGGAAACGCCTCTGCCTCCCGTGCTTGGAAAGGAGATCAAGACTTCATGCAACCAGGCTGAGGAGGCCTGGTATTTTCTTTTAAGGAAAGGAGGTTGAATGGTCATTGTTTTTGCGAAGGGGCTTTGGGTAAAAATCGAGATCGGCCTCCACCAAGCCTTGCATCTCGAAGCGTCAACTCTGTCCTAAAATACCCTTACTTCAAGAAGGAGTCTTCGTCATGCGTACCGCTGGAAGAATAACATCGGTTTTGTTTCTGTCAGCCCTGGTTGTTGTTCTGGCAACCCAGCTTTGCTTAGCTGCTGCTCATGTCTTCACCCCGGAGGATCGCTCCGTGTATATCGATCAGCGCGATCCCGACGAAAATAAATCCTCCAAAGCGGGAATTCTAACTGCATCGACTTTAGATGAGAACGCCAGAATCGTGATTCATTTCAATGTCGGGGCCTGGGCTCCCGATCCGGCTTCCATCACCCAGGCCAAGCTTCACCTCTACCATTACCGGGGAGGAAGTTACACCGGCACCAGAACTTTGAACGTATATCCTCTCACTAACGGCTTCGACGAAGCCACCGCCACCTGGAATTTTCCCTGGACCACGCCCGGAGGCGATTATGACAACGGAGTTTCCGCTTCCGCCGACGTGCCCGAGGATTGGGAAAACTGGGTGGAGTGGGACGTCACGGATATCGTTAAGAACCAATGGAGCAACGCAACCAGCTTCGGATTTTTGATCCGGGACCCGCTGGAGGACGACACCGGTGACGGACCATACGTGCGATTTCGCAGCCACAGGTATTCGGATGAGTACCCGCAGGAAGTACCCTACTTAGAGATTGTGACCTCGGGAGAGGACGTCCCCACTCTCACCGAATGGGGCATGATCATCTTCGTGGTACTGCTGCTGGGATTCATCACCTGGATGTTCTTGAGACGCAGGCCGGCTGTGATAAGCTCGCCGTAAGGTCGACCGAATCGGCCAACAGGCTCCGCAGATCAGCTGCGGGAATCGTCCCGGCATGAAAGATAACCGCAGCACGAAGCGAAAGGCAGGAGGGAGATTTACCCATGTATCGGATGTCAAGAATCGGTTTGTACCTGGTTTCGTTGAGTTTGATGCTGCTTGTTCCGGCTCAATCCGCCCGAGCCACAACCTATGTACTGAATCCGGAGCGCCAGTCGGTTTACCTAGATCAACGGGACCCGGACGACAATTTCGTCGACAAGAGAGGAATCCTGGTGGCCTCGGAACTTGACGAGAATGCCAGGGCGGTGATCCAGTTTGACCTCGGGGACTGGGAACCGGAGGCCGATTCCATTTCTTACGGCGCACTTCGCCTCTTTCATTACCGGGGAGGGAGTTACGCCGGTTCCAGAACCGTCGACCTATACTCGCTTACCTCGGCATTTGACGAATCCACAGCCACCTGGAACTCTCCCTGGGCTGTGCCGGGAGGAGATTACGACGTCAGCGTCGGCACTTCTGCCGACGTACCCGAGGCCTGGGAGAATTGGGTGGAGTGGGACGTTACCCAGTTGCTGAAGGAACGATGGGGCAACGTGGCGGATTACGGATTCCTCCTCAAAGACCCGATTGAGGACTCGGCGCCTCCTGACGGGCCGTACGTCCGATTCCGCAGTTATCGTTACGCGGATGAAGCTCCGGCGGAGCTTCCCTATCTTACGGTGCAAATCGGACCGCCTTCAGGGGACGCCAACGGAGACGGAGTCATAGACGTGGGAGATGCGCTGCGTATTCTGAACTATCTGTTCAGGAGTGGTCCCGCTCCCGATCCGATGCAGGCCGGGGATGCCAATTGTGATGATGAGATCGACTTAAACGATGCGCTGTATTTACTCAACTATCTGTTTAAAGGCCAATCCCCGCCCGGCTGCTTTAGCCCGCCGGAGTGATTCTGAGGACAGATCAACCGGAGATGATCCCGGCCCGGAGTTGATCTGTAACCGCGAAATCTCAATACTGAAGCAACCGGGCGACTTATGTCGCCCGGCCGTCTCTTTTTCGGTGAAGGAGTTTAAAAGAATGGTCTCTTGAAGGCGAAGTAAAAAAACACTTGACCCCAGGAGGATGTTTTCTATATTGGGGGAAAATCTCCGAGCCTGTCCGCCTAAAGAGCGATCCATGGCGGTTGGCCGATAGGGTTTGGGCGGAAACGCCTCTGCCTCCCGTGCTTGGAAAGGAGAAGAAGCGATTTATCGAACCAGGCCGGGGAAGCCTGGTGTTTTATTTTGAAGAAAGGAATCCGGCCATGTATCTTGGGCGAAAAATTCAGTCTTTCTTCCTGCTGCTGATCTGCTTTATCTCCGGTCTGTGCGCGCTCTGTTCTGCCACCACCTACGTTATTGGACCCGAGGATAAGTCGGCCTACATCGACCAACGCGACCCCGACGACAATTTCGTCAACAAGCGAGGTCTGCTGGTTGCATCTGAGTTGAACGAAAACGCTCGGATCGTTATCCACTTCGACCTGGAAGGATGGTCTGCCGATTCGATTTCCGAGGTTAAATTAGGTCTCTATCGGTATCGGGGAGGTAACTACTCGGTTTCGCGGACCATAAACGTATATCCACTAACCACGGCATTCGACGAATCCACCGCCACCTGGAACTACCCTTGGGTTACGGCTGGTGGGGACTTCGACAACAGCATCGGCGCCTCCGCCGATGCCCCGGAGCTGCCGGAGGAGGTTGCGGCACTGGTCGAGTGGGACGTCACGGACATGGTGATCGGCCGCTTAAGCAATGTGGCAGCTTGCGGATTTCTGATCAAAGATCCCGTGGAAGACTCCCCGCCCCCCGACGGCCCGTACGTCCGTTTCCGCAGTCGTCGCTACTTCGACGAAAAACCTCTGGAGCTGCCCTTTCTCCAGATCACAACCAGCGGAACCGGCGTGGGGGAAACCGGCGAGGAACACGAATGCCGCAGCTTCTCCCTGGGCCAAAATTTCCCGAATCCGTTCAACGATCAGACTGTTATACGGTTTGAGTTATCCATACCTGCCCGGGTTAAGTTGGTTGTCTACAACCTGCGAGGCCAGGAAGTGAAGACGCTGTTGGATGCCACCAGGGACACCGGCTCGTATTCGCTTACCTGGGACGGGAACAATCAATCGGGAC
>CAYMNI010000202.1:0-4480 GCA_964391755.1 uncultured Ignavibacteria bacterium | reverse complement strand
AGGTTCTCTCCGGGCAGCTCTCTCTTTCCCAAAAACAACTTGCCGTTTTCGATTCGTATAGGCAGCCGGCTTCCCAATTCAAACGTCACTTGATTCTGTTCCGGACCGCCGAAGAGAATCAAGTTGTAGTTTTCCATCACCTCTTGGGTTACCTCGGTGTCGGGGAGAACGTCCACAGAGCCGTTGGCTCTCATCCACCATCTGGTTGCTTCGAGCCTGGCCTGATGCAGTGCGATCTCGGTCGAAAGCGAGTCGCCCCGGGTGCCGTAAACCAGCACGAAGGGGGAGAAGTATGCCTGTTTAATGGGCCCGTAGAATTGGGGCGATTTGGTCATGGCCGGATGCTTGGCTCTGCCCATCCGAAATCCGTGGTCTTTCATGTAGAAGAACACCCTCTCGTTCTTTCTGAAACTATAGCCGATATCCTGCCCATTTACGATGAAGCCGATCCGGCCATAAGGCAGCAGCTCATCCGAGAGAGTCAAGGCGAATTCCCGGACGTTTCCGGTTTGGATTTCGATTCTGTTCCCCCACACCTGCGCCTCGATTCGCGATTCATAGTAAGGCTTATTCTGCCGGATTATCTCCACCCAGTAGCTTCTGTGGCTCTGGCCGGGGTTGTTGGTCTTGAACAAGACACGTGCGGGAAACGGATTCCGGGTATGACGCTTCAGAAAATCCATCACCTGCGGATCGTCCACGCACACGGTATGGTTGGAATCGTCCAGGTCGTACCAATGTCCCTTCCCCGGAATCTCATTATATTCGTATTGGTATCCCAGATCTTCGAGAAGGGAGGCGAACATCCTGGCGTGAAGCGGAGGTACGTTGTCGTCGCTGCCTCCCTGGGTGATGAAAATGGGCAGATTTAAAGCGTTCTCCACGAAGTTGGGCACGAAATCCTCCCTCAGGCTCATATCTCTGATGGCGATCTGCCGGGGCTCTGCGAAGACGTAACTTTTCTGGAGAAACCAGGGCACATAGAGCTGAAAGCAGGTCCATCCGGCCATGGGGGCAGCGGCAGCAAACAGATCCGAATGCGCCAGAGCGATATGCCAGGCTCCATGTCCGCCCATGGAATGGCCGGTCAGGTAAATTCGGTTGGCGTCGATGGGGAAGGTCTCCTGCGCCAGCTTCAGGACCTCCAGCGCATCCAGCCGGCCCCAATCCTGCCAGTCGAAGCCGAACTTTCTTCGATTGGTGGGGGTTACCACAAAAGCCCAGTCCTTGGGGGCATGACAGTCCACCAGGCCGGAGGCTTCCACGCCCGCCCCGTGCAGGGCAAGAATAAGCCCATACTCCTTCTGAGGATCATAGTCCTTCGGCGGCAAGATGGCGCAGTACTGGCAGGAGCCGTCGATCTCCGACAGGAAAGTCGCTTTGTACGATTGCCCCGCTTTTCGCACTCTCAAAAGCAGGCGATCTTTGTCACTGAATTCGCCATAGGAGACTTCAATAGGGATGGAGATGGTATCTGTATCTTTTACCGGCTCAGACAACGCCAACCGAACGGGGATCTTCTTGACGCAGAGCGGCAGGAGGGGTGAGATGATCGTTTCGGTCTTGTTGAATCGGCCCTCACCCCCCACAGACAGCTTGACATCTTCCAGTCGCTGCGAGGTGGTATTGAGCACGGCCACGCCGGCCCAAAGCTCCTGTGCCTTTCCCTCAATCAGATCAGGAAGGGTGGCGTCTTTGCCGATCAGCATCAACGGAGAGGGCGGCGGTATGATCTTGAACAAGAAACGATGATCGCCGTAGCCGCTCAACTGCAACAGAACCCGATTGATCCCACCATCTAAGATCACCGGAGTTCTGACGAAGTCGTGAGCATAGGGGTCTCCCGGAAAGCGCTTCCCGTTCAGGTAAAAAGAACCCACTCGCTCGGCGATGACCAAAGCCCTTCTTACCCCGTGGTTTTCGAATTCGGCATAGGCATAGCCTGCATCCACAATGCCTGCCACCCCGTAGAAAGTCATGAGAGTATCCCACCAGACGTCCTCATACTCCAGGGTTACCCAGCCGGAAGAGTCCGGAGCCACTTTCTTCCAGCTTACCCGGCCGCCCTGTGGAAGGATGCTGAGTAGTTGGTCCCCTTCTTGGGGGCTTAAGTTCTCCAAATCCTCGAAGACGCCGGCTATATCCTCCCGGGCGCCCACGGAGAACGGGCCGACGTACAGCCAATCCGTCGGCAAGATGGTGTCCTCAATAGCAGGAAGAAATTCCTCCTGCGCGCAAAGAGACGAAGGGAGCAGGAAAGGCGCAAGCAGAAGCATAAACAGCAGCAACCTGATTCCGAATCTTCTCCACTTCAACATGATATCCTCCTTTGAGTTTCAAGCTATCTCAAACACAGCGAAAGTTTTCCATCCTTCGCAGTCTTTGCCTGACAAATAGCATGCGATGAGAGTATATGTCAATCGAATTATCCGATGGGGAGGAATGCAATGGTTGAACCGGAACCTGGCTAAAGCCAGGTCCTGGTATGGGGAGATTCGAAAACGTTGCATACCCATCCGGCGGGAAAGCAGGTGGTTTGCAAAACTGACGGTGATCGGGTTGGCTGTGCAGCCCGGTGCCCTAAAAGAAGGGGCTTGACGGCTGTCTGATGCCTCCTGTCCGGCTGAATCCTCTTGACAAAAGGGGTTTTCCCTATTACATATGAAGCGGGATTTCCCAGGTGCGGAGGCCATTCCGGTTGAGGGCTGGCCTCTTTTAAACCCGGAGCAGACAGGATGAGACACAAAATCGGCATCCGACGCGAAGACAAGAACAAATGGGAGAGAAGGGTTCCTCTGGTGCCGGGGGACGTAGAGGAGCTGCTGCGGAGCCATCCCTTGGACGTGTTTGTCCAGCCCTCCGAGATTAGAATCTTCACCGACGACAAGTATTCAGAAGCCGGGGCCAAGCTCGAAGAAGATTTGTCTTCGTGCCCTATCGTGTTCGCGGTGAAGGAAATCCCGGAGCACCTCTTCCAGCCTAAGAGTACCTACGTTTTCTTCTCCCACACCATCAAAGGGCAGAAGAAGAACATGCCCATGTTGAGAAGAATGATGGAGCTGGGCTGCAATCTGATCGATTACGAGAAGGTGGCGGATGAGGACGGAAAACGGCTGATCTTCTTCGGCCGCCATGCCGGTTTGGCCGGGATGATAGACACGCTGTGTGTGCTGGGACAGCGGTTGAGATGGGAGGGCATCTCAAATCCCTTTGTCGAAGTCAAAAATGCCTACAAATATGCCACTCTGATGGAGGCCAAGGAGAGCGTATCCAAAGTCGGAAAGAGGATAAGACAGGAGGGACTGCCCGAGGCTTTGAGACCCTTGGTCTTCGGGATCACCGGCTACGGGCACGTCTCTGCCGGAACACAGGAGATACTGGATCTTTTACCGCATAAACGCATAGATCCCCATGAGCTGTCGTCTTTGGACGGAAGCTCTTCCTTGTCGAGAAACCACGTCTGCAAGGTGGTGTTCAAGGAGGAACATTTAGTGGAGCCGGTCTCCTCCGGCCACCACTTCGAGCTGGAGGACTACTACCAGCATCCGGAAAAATACCGGTCGCAATTCGAGCATTACCTCCCCCACCTGAGCGCGTTGGTCAACTGCATCTACTGGGATGAACGTTATCCCCGGCTGGTGACCAAGAGCCTGTTGAAGAAGCTTTTCAGCGAAGAGGAAAAACCCCGCCTGCGCGTCATTGGAGATATCAGTTGCGACATCCAGGGCTCCATCGAGTTCACCGTCAAAGTCACCCAGCCGGACCATCCGGCTTATCTGTACGATCCGATAACCGACGAATTCTCAGATGGTTACACGGGGAGGGGGGTGGTCGACATACCGGTGGACAATTTCCCCTGCGAACTTTCCAGACGGGCCTCCATCGACTTCAGCCACGCCCTCAAGCCCTTCATCCCCGAAATCGTCGCAGCGGATTACTCGGTGAGCTTCGAGCGCCTGGCTCTACCCTCAGCCATCAAGAAAGCGGTTATCCTCTATCACGGAAAACTGACCCCGGATTACGTCTACATGCAGGAATTCCTCTGATCACCTACCCCGGCCGAAGCCCTCGCCGCCGGAAAGTCGCTTTCAGCGCCAATTCACGGTTTTCCCAAACTATTCCCCGCAGGCTGCGTTATATAGCTAATAATTTGGAGTTAGTGAATTTCTTCACAAAGGAGCAGCAACATGAAAAAGGTTTTGGTGTTAGGCGCGGGTCTGGTGGCCAAGCCTCTGGTACGTTATCTTCTGGACCAGCCCGATTTTCACGTGAGGGTTGCCAGCCGGACGGTGAGCAAGGCGGAGAAGCTGGTGGGCGACCATCCCCGAGGAGAAGCTTTGCCCTTAAACGTGAATGACACCGCCGAGCTGAAGAGGCTGATTTCGGATGCCGACCTGGCCATCAGCATGGTTCCTTACGCGCATCACGTCACCGTGGCCAATCTGTGCATAGAGCTTAAGAAACACATGGTGACCACCTC
>CAYMNI010000201.1:0-4579 GCA_964391755.1 uncultured Ignavibacteria bacterium | reverse complement strand
GCGGAGCAGATCCGGAATTTCATAAAAAGCTGCTATCAGAGTTGGGGAACGGTGTGGGTTCTTCTGGGGGGAGATACGGACATCGTCGCGCACCGGGAGGCGTGGGCATTCGACTGCGAGGCGGGGATGGCGAGCGACGAAAACTACATCCCCTGCGACCTTTACTTCTCCGACTTGGACGGGGATTGGGACGGCAATGGAAATCACTGGTACGGGGAGGTGGACGACTCGGTCGACCTTTACCCGGACGTTTTCGTAGGCAGAGCTTCTTGCAGCAACCGTCTGGAGGCGGAGGCGTTGGTGAACAAGCTTTTGACTTATGAGAAAAGCCCTCCGGCCGATTATCCCACGAAGATGCTCTTTTTAGCGGAGATCCTATGGTCTAATCCCTACACCAACTCGGCTCTCAGCAAGGAGCTGATCGATCAGGAGTACGTGCCGACCCGGTTTGATCCCATAACCAAGCTGTATGAGGATTTGGGGAACGAAAACTGGACCACCACCATGGACGCCCTTAACGACGGGCAGAATATAGTGAACCACGATGGCCACTGTTGGTATACGGTGATGGGCGTGGGGACCGGATATTTGGGTCATTCCGACATGGATAACCTGGCCAACCATCCGCGGAACTCCATACTAATCTCCATCGGCTGCTGGCCGGCGGCCATCGATTACGACTGCATAGCGGAGCATTTCGTGAACAATCCCAACGGCGGAGGAGTGGCCTTCATCGGCAATTCCAGATACGGCTGGGGCTCGCCGGGGAATCCCAAGTATGGCTACTCGGACCGGTTCGATCAACAGTTCTACGCTGCCCTGTTTGACAGGAACGCTTACCATATCGGGGCGACCGTGGCTGACATGAAATCGTTCTACATCCCGTTCTCACGCTGGGAGAACGTCTACCGGTGGTGTCAATATCAGATCAATCTTCTGGGCGATCCGGAGATGCCCATTTGGACCGATACTCCCCAGGACATGCTGGTGCGACATCCGGATACGGTGATAGTGGGGAGCAGTCAATTCCCCGTCACCGTCTTCAGTGCTTCCGGAGACGCACAACCCGTGCCCGAAGCTTTGGTATGCCTGATGAAAGGAGAAGAGGTGTACCAGAGAGGATTGACCGACCAGCAGGGACAGATCACCTTTGACATAGCGCCTTCGACCAGCGGGGAGTTGCTGGTTACCGTTACGGCCCACGACTTTTTGTATCACGCAGACAGCGTCACCGTGCTTTCCAGCGGAGGCTGCGTGTTGTACGATCAAAACAGCTTGGACGATGCTTCGGCAGGCAACGGGGACGGCTGGCCCAATCCCGGCGAAACAGTCGACATGTCCGTCGTTCTGAAGAATTGCGGAACCGAAATCGTGTACAACGTATATGCCCTTTTGCGCTCCAGCGATTCATACGTTACCTTAATCGACAGTTTGAGGCAGTTCGGAACCGTCAATCCGGGTGAAACCGCTCCCAGCCTGGGTACGTACCGCTTCGCCATCGACACCGATTGTCCCAACCATCACCTAATCTACTTCGATTTGGAGATAAACGAAGGCTATGGAAAATCCTGGAGCGCCACCATCCCGGTCACCGTGGTTACGGCTCAATTGACCCATCGAAGCTATTCGGTGGACGACGCCTCCGGCGGAAACGGCAATGGACAGCCGGAGCCGGGCGAGACCGTGGTTCTCAACGTTGCCGTCAAGAATGTAGGCATGCAGCTGGCCGGCGAGGCTACCGGCTACCTGTCCAGTACTGATTCGTACCTTGAGTTGGTAGACAGCATCGGCAGCTTCGGAGACATCGGCCCGGGGACGGTCGAAAGCGCTGAGTTTGAGGTTTATCTTCTTCCCGACTGTCCCGGCACACACTATGCCCAGCTTCAACTTCGCTTGGAGACGACTGAGGGATATTCGTTTCAGGACAGTTTCATTCTATGGATGGGCCAGGGAGGATTCGAAGACGACATGGAGGCGGGCACGGGTTTCTGGACGCACGGCGGCACCGGGGACATGTGGCACCTGTCCGACCACCGAAAGCACTCCGACGATTACAGTTGGTACAACGGCATCGAAGGCTCGTGGTTCTTCGATAACGGCATGCAGAGTTGGCTGGAAAGTGTTCCTTTCGTGCTGGAGCCGGAGTCTTATTTATCCTTCTGGATGTGGTACGACGTCACCAACTACGGAGTGGATGGAGTGCACGTGCAGATAGTGGACGAATCGACCGGATTGCCCGATACGCTCGATTTCATCGGAACCGGCGGGGCCTTGGATTCGCTTTTGAACACCGGCAACGACTGGCTGGAGTACAGCTACGATCTTTCGCACATCCCGGCCGGCACCAGCGTGCGGCTCAGATTCGGTTTCGCCAGCGACTACGACGATACACACGACGGAGAGGGTTTTTACATAGATGACGTGAGCGTGGCATCGAGATCCGCGACATGGGTGGCCGGAGACGTCACCGGAGACGACTTAGTCGACATCGCCGATGCAGTCTTCCTGCTCAACTATTTGTTCAGGAGCGGACCTGCTCCCGATCCGCTGGAGAAGGGAGACATAAACTGGGATGGAGAAATAACCCTATCGGATGCCTTATATTTGCTCAACTACCTCTACAAGGGAGGACCGGCGCCATTATAGAGCAAGTGAATTCAAGGTTTTGACCAAGTGTGAGAAAGGTCCTTCCGCTTGAGGGAGGACCTTTTCTGTTTGATTGAGTAACAACTATCTGTCGACAGGATAGTCAGCCGAGATGCTATGGCCTACGCTGACGCCGGTGCTCTGTCGGATCCGCATCCAGAGGGCATTGCGTTTTGGATCGTTGATTCGAAATGCTCATCGACTCAGTTAGGAAAATCCTCACTCTTTCAACTTGACCATGGTGACCCCCGAGCCGCCTTCGTCCCACTCCCCCAGTCTTATGCTTTCCACACGATGATGATGTGACAGAAATTCCCCGATCTTCTTGCGCAGTGCGCCGGTGCCTTTACCGTGAATGACGGAGACGGTAGTGAGCCCTGCCAGGAAGGCGTCATCCAAGTATTTGTCCACTATATCAAAAGCCTCCTCCGCCATAAGCCCCCTCAGATCGATCTCCGGCGATACTTGCGGGATACTGTAAGAAGAGGTGCTTACATATTCCTGCTCGGTCTCGATCTTCTCCTGATCCTCGATGCGGGTGAGCTTCTCCTCCTCCACCTCGTAGGTAACGCTGCCTACCAGTATCTTGTACTTCTTGGAGTCCTCGTCCTTGGACACCACCTCGCCCCGGATGGCCAAGGGTTCGATCCATACTGCATCACCGGGCCGGACTATACCCAGTTTCCTGGTAACCTTGGTCTCGAACTTCTTCAACTCCTCGGTCAGCGAAGCTCTCTTTTCCTCTACCGCCCGATGAGCTTCCTTGACCACTTCCTTCTCCGCCTGAGTCTTCCTGATCTGGGCTACCAATCTCTCCAGCTCCGCCCGGGTGGATTCCACCATCAGCTTTGACTCCTGGAGGGCTTTGGTCTTCAGATCCTTTTCCTTTTCCTCCAGTTTCTTCATCCTGTCCTGATACAGATTCATCAGTTCCTGGGTGATCTTTTTCTGCTCCTCGATTGCCTGGCGATTCTCCCTGACTTTTTGCAGGTCCCTCTCCAGATTCTCCAGCAGCACTCCCATATCCCGCTCCTCGCTGCCCAGAACCTCCTGAGCCTTCCGGATGATTTCCTGAGGCATACCCAGTCTCTGCGCTATCTGGATGGCGTAACTGGAGCCGGGATAACCTATCTGAAAGTGGTAAGTGGGAGCCAAGGTCTCCTTGTTGAACTCCATGGAGGCGTTTCTAATCTGGGGGTATTCTTGAGCCAGCATCTTGAGCGCGCCATGATGGGTGGTGATCACCGCCCGGGCCTCTTTTTTTATCAGATCATCTATTATCGCCTCGCCTAAAGCCACACCCTCCTTGGGATCGGTGCCACCGCCCAACTCGTCCAAAAGAATCAAACTACTTGCGTCAGCATTGACCACCGCTTCCTTGATATGCAGCATGTGGGAGGAGAAGGTGGAGAGCGACATCTCGATGGACTGCTCATCCCCGATGTCGGCGTATACCTTGTCGAAGACCGAGAGCTCCGAGTAAGCCTTGGCAGGTATGTGAAGCCCGGCCTGCGCCATCAGCGTCAGAAGACCGACGGTCTTTAAGGTGACGGTTTTGCCGCCGGCGTTGGGTCCGGTTATTATCAGGGCGGTATAATCCTGGCCCAGGTTCAGAGATAACGAAACCACGTCGTTTTTGCCGTTGGACATCCCCAGCAAGGGATGCCGAGCCTGGATTAGCCGGATGTATCCCTGTTCGTTCAATACCGGTGGATTTCCGTGGTAATCGAATGAGAACTGAGCTTTGGCGTGGATGAAATCCAGCTCCTGCAGGACCCGGACGGTGACGTCCAGATCATCCAGCTGGTTTCTGATCATTTCGGAAATGCCCAAGAGGATTTTCTCTATCTCAGCTTTCTCCTCCAGCGCCAACTCCCGCAGTTGGTTGTTCCACTTCACCACCACCAGCGGTTCCACAAAGACGGTGGCGCCG
>CAYMNI010000200.1:0-4719 GCA_964391755.1 uncultured Ignavibacteria bacterium | reverse complement strand
CACTTCGGCTCCTCGTCCGGAGAATCTCCTTCTTTGCTCTCCGAAGGCTCCTCGACCGGAGCAGGCGGCGTTTCGTCCTTTGTCTCGGCGTCCTGAGGTTCGGGTTCTTTCTTTTCCTCAGGAACAGCCTGCGTTTGCTCATCCGACGCTTCCGAAGGCTTCTCCGGCTGTGGTTCTGCCGGGGTATCGGAGGGTGTCTCCGGAGCTGTGGTTTCGGCCGCCTCAGGTTCCGGAGCTTTGGATTCCGGCTCCCCAGCTTCTTGTGCTTTCTCCTGAGGTTTCTCTTCCGGCTCCAGCTTCGGCCTCTCCTCGACGATCTCCTCCACCTTCTGGGTCTTGGTGGGGTATCTGGCCAGGAATTCGTCCAGCTCCTTCTGCTCCCTTCCTCTGTAGTAGGCCTCGACCGAAAGCAAAACCTTCTTGCCCTGCGAGTCGAACTCGACCACCTTCAAGGGCAGCTCGTCTCCTTCGCCGAAGGCATCCGAGGGTTTGGTTATCTCCGTCTTGCCCAGCTGCAGCGTGGGCACGAATCCTTCCACGTCGTCTCCCAAATCCACTATCACTCCCCGATCCAGAAGACGTAGGATTTTGCCGGTGGTCTCCTTGCCGATGCCGAATTTCTTGGACAGCTCCGGCCAGGGATCCTGCTTCAGCTGCTTGTAGCCCAAGGAAATCCGGCGATTCTCCCGATCCACCCTCAACACCATCACCTCCACCTTCTCGCCCTTTTTCATCACCTCGGAAGGATGCTGAATCCTCTTGGTCCAGGAGAGATCCGAGATATGCACCAGTCCGTCTATGCCCAGTTCCAGCTCCACAAATGCGCCGAAGGCGGTAAGGTTTCTCACCCGTCCGTTCACCCGCGTGCCGGGGGTGTATTTCTGTTCGATGTTTTCCCACGGATCCGGCTCCAGCTGCTTGATTCCCAGCGAGATCTTTTCGTTATCCTTGTCCACCGACAACACCTTCGCCTCCACCATGTCTCCGATGGCCATCAGCTTGGAGGGATGCTTGATGTGCTGGGTCCAGGACATCTCCGAGATGTGAATCAAACCCTCTACTCCCTTCTCCAATTCCACGAACGCCCCGTAGTCGGTGATGGAAACCACCTTTCCTTTGATCTTCGTTCCTATGGCGTATCTTTCCTCGATGCCCTCCCAGGGATAGGGGGTCAGCTGCTTGAGTCCCAGCGAAATCCTGCCGGTGTTCGTGTCGAAGTCGATGATCTTGACGTTGATTTTATCTCCCAGAGCTACCAATTCGCTGGGATGGCTGATCCGGCCCCAGGACATGTCGGTGATGTGGAGCAAGCCGTCGACGCCGCCCAGATCGATAAACACTCCGAAGTCGGTGATGTTTTTGACCACTCCCTCTCGCACCTGTCCCGGTTCGATCTCTTTAAGCAGCGTCTCCCTTTGCTTCAGCCTCTCTTCTTCCAAAACCGCTCTTCGGGAGACCACGATGTTCCGGCGGGCCTTGTTCAGCTTGATCACCTTGAACTCCATGTTCCCTCCGATGAGGGCGTCGAAGTCGGGAACCTGCCTTAAGGCTATCTGTGATCCGGGAAGGAAGGCGTCCACTCCCATCATATCCACCACCATACCGCCTTTTATTCTCCTGATAATCCGACCCTCGATCAGTTCTCCCTTGTCGTGGGCATCTTTTACTTTTCCCCACACTCGCACGAAATCGGCCTTCTGCTTGGACAAGACCAACTGGCCGTCCTGGTCCTCTATGGCATCCAGGTACACCTCGATCTCGTCCCCCACCTTGATGTTTACCGGTTCCGTGAATTCGCCTATGGGAATGATCCCTTCCGATTTGAAGCCCACGTCAACGATCACGTCCTCTTTGGTAACTCCCATGACCTTGCCTTGGACGATCTCACCCTCCTGGATGTCGCAGAGGGTCGGCTCGTACATGCCCAGGTACTTATCGAATTCGTCGGGAGAGTATTCCTTCTCCGTTGCTAAGGTTACGTCCCAAGCCGAAACTACCGACGGCTTCTCCTCGACGGCCACCGCGGCTGGCTTTTCCGCCTTCTTTACTTCCTCCGCTTTGGCCGGAGGCGCCTTTTGTCGCGTGGTCGGGCTTTCCTTTCGGTCAGCCGGCCTTTTCACGGGTGGCCTCCTGCCTGCGGCAGCGGGTCTCCTCCGCGCCGGACCTCTTTGCGCCGGAGTCCTTTTCTCACCTCCTTTTGATGTAGTCTTGCTCGCCTTGCTTTCCTTTGCCTTGGAAGCGGAGGCGTCTTTCGGTTTTTGCTCCTCAGCCATTAAACTGATCCTCCTTTATCCTAGATTTCCCCCGAAGGGGATGCTTTTCATATACGTACTAATCGAAGGTTTTAATGCGTTCCACAACTTGTTTTATCAACCACTCCGGGGTGGAGGTTCCTGCCGTCACTCCCGTTGACTTCTTATTCTTAAACCAAGCCTTCCGTAACTCCCCGGCGGTTTCCACGTGGTGAGTAGGTGTACCCAGCTTCCGACACAGTTTTGCCAGCCGGGTGGTATTGGCGGAATTATGCCCTCCCACCACGATCATCAGATCCACCCTGGCCGCCAACCTCAGTGTGGCTTTCTGGGCTTTGGCTGTGGCATCGCAGATGGTGTTGCAGACCTTCAGCTCGTCGGTACTCTCGACCAATCCGGCTACCACGTGCCTGAAGGCATCGATGTTCAAGGTAGTCTGAGCCACCACGCCCAATTTAGCATAGTGCGGAAAGGTCTTTCTCATTCGATTATGATTTATCACTATGGCCGAGCCATCCACGTATCCCACGATTCCCTGAACCTCGGGATGATCCGCCTCACCCACCACAGCCACCCTATATCCCTCGTCGTACAGCAGGCGGGCCATCCTCTGGGCTTTTTTCACAAAGGGACAGGTAGCATCGACCACCTTGAGGCCCTTGTTCCTTACCCGTCTCAGCACCTGGGGATGGACCCCGTGCGAACGAATTATCACCGTACCGTTTTTGATGCGGCCGGCGTCCCTGGCGACGTGAACTCCCTTCTTCCGCAGGTCGTCGACCACCTGCGGGTTGTGAATCAGCGGACCCAGGGTATACGCTTTGCCGTTTTTGCTTTTAGCCGCATCGAAGGCAAGCTTGATGGCTCTCTTCACACCAAAGCAGAAGCCGGCCTCCTTTACCACATGTATCTTCATTTGAACACCTGTGCTGACAATTTACTAAATTTCCCCCTGTAGACAAATCAAAATTTTTTGTTCCGGACTCTTTCTTTTATCCTCCCGATCCTGGCCATTATCTCTTCCCCCACCCTCTTGTATCCGGTCTTGTCCCTGGGCAGGCTCTTTAGAAAGGCGCTGCTGATAGGCTCATCGAATCCGATGACCAACCTTTCCCTTCTCAAGAGAGTGCTCAGCAAACTTCCCGAGTTATGGATGTAGGCCGGCACGATCGGCACCCCGGATTCGAGTGCGATTTTGCCCACGCCCAGCTTGGGTTCCAAGAATCCCTCTCCTTTGTTTCTGGTGCCCTCCGGGAACAGGAGCAAAGCCTTGCCCTCCTTCAGCAGCTCTACCGCCCGGCTGATGGCCCTTCTGTCAAAAGCGCCCCGGGTGACCGGAATGGCGTTGTATTTGCTTATCAGCCAACCGAAGAGGGCGTTGGAGAACAACTCCGCCTTGGCCAGATAGAAAAGCTCCCTGGGGGTGACACCTCCCAGAAACGGCGGGTCGACGTAGGCCGTATGATTAGATGCGATAATTACACCGCCGCTGGTGGGTACGTTTTCGATGCCGATCCTCCTATAGCGCCAAAAGATCCTAAGACAGAGTCTGATGATCACACAAGCCATGTAATAGTGGGTTCTCACTTTCCCTTAGCCTGGCTGCTTTCCCTAACTAATCTTCGATTACCGTGCTGGTTGATTCGAGGAATCTCTCCACTTTGCGAACAGCTGAACGACCCGGTCCACCTGCTGTTCGATGGTCAGACCGGTGGTGTCCACGATCACCGCATCCTTGTGCCTTGAGAGCGGGCTGGCCTCCCGCCCCGAATCCAGCTTGTCCCGTTTGGACAGCTCTTCAATCTGCTCTTCCAGCGTGGTCTTGATTCCCTTCTGCTCAAGCTCAAGAAAGCGCCGCCTGGCTCTCTCCTTTAGATTAGCATCTAGATACACTTTGAACGCACCAGGGAAAACGACGGTGGTGGTATCCCTTCCCTCCGCCACCAGATCGTTTTCTTGGCCCATCCTCTTCTGCATCTCAACCAGCAGCTTTCTCACCTTTTTATGCATGGAGACGTAAGAGACGTTCTTGTTCACCTCCGGCTCCCTTATTTCCTCCGTCACGTCCCTGCCGTCCAGCAGAATCCTGTTGACTCCCTCTTCGTTTTGAAACCTGATCGCAGAACCTTTGGTCAGCTTCTCCAGGCTCTCTTCGTCGTTAACGTCAATGCCGGTTTCCAGGGCCTTAAAGGTAATGGCGCGATACATGGCTCCCGTATCCAGGTATAGAAAACCCAACTTCTGAGCCACCAGTTTGGCTGTGGTGCTCTTTCCCGAACCTGCCGGTCCGTCTATGGCTATTACCATTTTCGCCATAAGGCACAAACAAAAAGCCCCCCACCCTAAAAACCGAATATAAACTCCATCCGAGGTTTTTGCAAGTCCTTTGTGGATGTGGCTACTTCGGCGTTCTTCTGATGATGCCGAAGAGATGATGGGTGGGTGGCCGGGCCTGATCATGAGGACG
>CAYMNI010000199.1:0-4724 GCA_964391755.1 uncultured Ignavibacteria bacterium | reverse complement strand
TATCGTCCCCACGTTTATATGCGGCTTGGTCCGTACAAATTTCTCCTTGGCCATAGAAACCTACCTCCGGAAATTTATTCTCTTTTCTCGTTTTCCTTTTGGGGTAATCTTGACGACTGGTGTCCTCTCTTCTGGAGCCCAGGACCAGGATTGAACTGGTGACCTCATCCTTACCAAGGATGTGCTCTACCAACTGAGCTACCTGGGCAGAATTCAAATATGGTAACTTGTCGTTTCATCACCGAAGATTATACCACCTTCAAACCTAAGCTGGTCATTGAGCCCGAACTGGTGACCTTCCGTACGGATGCCTATCAACTGAGCTACCTGGGCGGTAATCCTCTTTGCACTCTACTCAGACCCTTAGCACAGAGTGCAAAAATCCTGCTCAAAGACCTCTTCGATTCAAAATATTTTTTCCAATAAAAAGCAGAATTAACATCTTGAGATGTTAATTCCCAATATAACAAGCTCTTAATATACGTACCGCGTTTCGCTTGTCAAGAAAAATTTTACGTTTTTTCCACAAGTTCTGTTTGGCTTTCTTTTGCCCTGGGTAGCTTAATTCCCACCTGCCTTCCGTTCATTTTCACTATCCTTCCGGGCGTGCCTGCTACCGTGGTGTTGTCGGGGACGTCCCGCATCAGGATAAAGGTGTTGGCCCCGATCCTCACATTGTCTCCCACCGTTATGGGACCCAGAAGAATCGCTCCGGTTCCGATCATCACGTTATTGCCGATGGTAGGATGTCTTTTGCCCTTGTGTTTGCCCGTGCCCCCCAGGGTCACATTGTGGAAAAGAACGCAGTTATTCCCGATCTCCGAGGTCTCCCCTACCACCACCCCCATGCCATGATCGATGAAGAAACCTTTCCCGATGGTGGCTCCCGGATGGATCTCGATCCCGGTGAAAAACCTGGAGATTTGAGAGAGCAGTCGTGGAAAGAAGGGTATCTTCAGCTTCCAGAGGAGATGGCAGAAGCGGTGAACCAGGATGGCGTGAAGTCCGGGATAGAGCAGAAATTCGATGTTTCTCACTGCCGGATCGTTCCGGTATATGGCTTTGATATCTTCGATGATGGCAAGCATTTTAACACCTCGGAAGAATGGTTTTTATAACAGTCGATAGAATCGAGTCTTGATTGCTTACACAGATCGACCGGAAAGGTTTCTATTGCCCGACCATAAACATCATTTATCGAACAAATCCGTACTCAAGTATCTTTCGGCCGAGTCGGGAAGGATCACCAGCACCACTCTCCCCACCCCCTCCCTTCTGGCAATATTCACAGCAGCCCACAAATTGGCTCCGGCTGATATTCCCGCCAAGATCCCCTCTTTCCGGGCTAATTCTCTGGAAGTAAAGATGGCATCCTCGGACGAAACCTGAATGATCTCATCCACATTCCGGGGATCGTACACCTGGGGAACGAAACCCGCGCCGATGCCTTGAATCTTGTGCGGGCCGGGCTTTCCTCCGGACAGAACCGGCGAGTCTTTGGGTTCCACTGCCACGTTCTTGTTGCCGTATTTCTGCTTTAGAATTTGGCCGGCTCCGGTTATGGTTCCTCCGGTACCCACCCCGACGACGAAGTAGTCCAGTTTCGATTCGCCCAGATCCTCTATTATCTCGCGTGCCGTGGTGCGGCGATGTACCTCCGGATTGGCCGGGTTGACGAACTGCAGAGGCTGGAAGTATCCCGGCTTTAGGGAAAGCTCCTGCGCCTTTTCTATGGCTCCTTTCATTCCCTTCTTTCCCTCGGTCAGGACGATCTGCGCACCCAGAAACTCAAGCAGCGCTCGTCTCTCCAGGCTCATAGTCTCCGGCATGGTAAGAACACACTTGTAGCCTTTCACTGCGGCGACCATGGCCAAGCCTATGCCGGTGTTGCCGGAAGTGGGTTCTACGATCGTCATACCTGGCTTGATAAGACCATCTTTCTCCGCGGCCTCTATCATGGAAAGCCCGATTCGGTCCTTAACCGATCCACAGGGATTGAAAGACTCCAGTTTGGCAAGCACCGTAGCATCCTGTTTTCCAGTCAACTTGTTGATCCTGATCAGCGGAGTTTTTCCTATGGTTTCCAGCACATTATTATAGATCATCAAACACCCTTTTCCTAAAACAAGGCTGTTCTTATCCTAATTCCAGCGGATGGACTCCATCATAAGTTATATCGTCACAAACTGTTATCTCTGAACAGGAAGACTTTAATGCTACGTGACGTTTTACATCATCGTTGGATGGATATACTGGATACGGAAAAGAAGGAAATCAAACTTGGATGGACAACACTCCTGTTAGGACGGGAATTGCTAGTCCGTTCATTGAGGAAAGTGATACAGAACTCCTGTAAGAACGGAGACATTGTGTGGTTCCCTCTCCCCTCTGGGGAAAGAGTTAGATCGAAGACCCCGCCATAGACGGGGGGGGAGGGGAAGATAGAAAGCAAAAATCAAAGAACAAAATCTAAAATTGCAGATCAACATCCAAAATAGAGGCAGAACCCTCTCTTCCTCCCCCAGCTAAAACAGGGAATGTCCAAGCCAGCCCTTGGCATCAAACCGCCTACCTGCGGCGGGTTCCATCTTCCTCTATATGATGCCGGATGTCTTTTCCCTGCACCAGGTAGATTACGTTCTCCGCAATGTTGGTGGAGTGATCCCCTATTCTCTCCAGATGCCGGGAGACCAAAACCAACTGCAGAGCCCTGGGTATGGTGGAGGGATCGCTGATCATGAAGGTCAGAAGCTCGCGGAATATCTGGTCGCACAGATCGTCTATTTGATCGTCGCGGGTGAGAACTGACCGGGCCAGATTCACGTCCTGCTTGATGAAGGAATCCAGGCTGTCCCGAACCATTTTCTTGACCAGATCCGCCAGCCGGGGAATGTCGATGTATGGTTTCAGTTGTGGCTGCTTGATCAGTCTGGCGACGCCCTCGGTGATGTTTATTGCCAAATCGCCGATTCTCTCCAGCTCGGTGTCGATTCTCATGGCCGAGGTGATGAACCTCAGATCCGTTGCCATGGGCTGCTTGAGGGCCAGAAGCTTGTGGCAAACGTCATCGATCTCGATTTCCAGCAGATTGACTTTTTTCTCGTCGGCGTTCACCTGCTCGAACAGGGATTCGTCCCTCTCCAGCAAAGACTTGATGGCCTTGTGGATCATGGATTCTGCCAAACCGGCCATCAAGAGAAGCTTCTCGTTCACCTGGCTCAGCTCTTTATCCAAATGCCGCTGCACTGTCATCTTCTATTCCCCCTTATGTATCATCCGAAGCGACCGGTCACGTAGTCTTCGGTTCTCTTGTCGGTCGGATTGGTGAATATGTTTGAGGTTCTGTCGAACTCGATCAACTCGCCCAAAAGAAAGAACCCCGTGAAGTCGGAGCATCTGGCGGCCTGCTGCATGTTATGCGTGACTATCACTATGGTGTAATCTCTTTTCAGATCTTGTATCAACTCCTCGATCTTGGCGGTAGAGATGGGATCCAAGGCAGACGCCGGTTCATCCATCAGGATCACCTCCGGTTGTATGGCCAAAGCTCTGGCAATGCACACCCTCTGTTGCTGGCCTCCGGAGAGGTCGAAAGCGGAGCCGCGCAGTTTGTCGCTGACCTCCTCCCACAGGGCGGCGTCTTTAAGAGCCTTTTCCACCGCCTCCTCCAGGACGTTTTTGTCCCGGACTCCTCCTATCTTCAGGCCATAGGCCACGTTTTCGAAAATGGACTTGGGGAAGGGATTGGATTTCTGGAAAACCATTCCCACGCTGCGCCGCAAGATGGAAAGATCGATGTTATCCTTGTATATGTCCACCCCATCCAGAAGGACCTTCCCCTCCATCCGGGTTCCCGGAATGATGTCGTTCATCCGGTTCAAGGTACGGAGGAAGGTCGACTTGCCGCATCCCGAGGGACCGATCAGCGCGGTGATGTGATGCTCCCGGATCGGCACGTTCACGTTCCTCAATGCCGGCGTGTCCCCATAGTAGAAGTTCAGTCCCTCCACGGACATCTTGATGCGGTCGGAGACAGACTCACTTTCCGGGACTTGAGGCATCTCGTCTTTCTCCTTAAGGGAATTTCCTTCTTCAAGCTCCAGACCCGATTGCGATCTGGTTTGATTGTTTCCGGTGGTCATAGACGCCTTTCCTCTCTTTCGGACCTCAGCGAGCTCTCCTTTGTAAGGTCCTGATGCGGCTGCGAATTGCAATGGCCAACAAATTCAGGACAAAGGTGAGCATCAGAAGCACCAGCACCGTGCCGTAGAGAATGGGTTTGGTGCCTTCGATATCCGGCGACTGGGTGGACATGACGAATATGTGATACCCCAATTCCATGAACTGATCGTTCAGCTTATGAGGCAGATATGGTAGGAAATAGGCTGCCCCGGTGAACATGATGGGAGCCACCTCACCGGCTCCCCGGCTGACTGCCAGGATGCTGCCGGTTAGAATCCCCGGCACGGAGTGAGGCAAAACGATCCTTCGGATGGTCTGCCATTTGGTCCCTCCCAGGGCGTAGGAGGCTTCTCTGTAATCGTTGGGCACGGCTCTTAGAGCTTCCTCGGTCGACACAATCACCACCGGAAGGGTGAGTACCGCCAGGGTAAGCGATGCCCAGATTATGGCCGGCTGGCCCCAGGCCACCTCCCCTCCCAATAGGAGCTTGTCGATTCCTCCCCCGATGAAGTGGATGAAAAACCCCAGACCGAATAGACCGA
>CAYMNI010000198.1:0-4794 GCA_964391755.1 uncultured Ignavibacteria bacterium | reverse complement strand
TCCATCGCGGTTCTGCCGTTCGCCAACCTAAGCGCCGACAAGGAGCAAGAGTACTTCTGCGACGGCATGGCTGAAGACATTATCAATGCCCTGACCCAAGTGGAAGGTTTGCGGATTGTTGCCAGAACGTCGGCTTTTGCGTTTAAGGGCAAGAATGACGACATCCGCGAGATCGGCAGAAAATTGAGCGTGGGCACGGTCCTGGAGGGGAGTGTGCGTAAAGCAGGCAACCGGGTACGAATCACTGCGCAGCTGATCAACGTGACGGACGGATACCACCTTTGGTCGGAGAGATTCGACCGGGACTTAGCTGACGTGTTCGCCATCCAGGATGAGATCTCTTTGGCCATAGTAGACAAGTTGAAAATCGAATTGCTCGGTGATCAAAAGAGAAAGATGCTCAAACGGTACACTCACGACCTGGAGGCTTACGACCTCTATCTGAAGGGTCGATACCATTGGAACAAAAGAACTCCGGGTGCCTTGAAGAAGGCCATTGACCATTTCGAGCAGGTGATACGGAAGGATCCCAACTATGCGCTGGCCTATGCTGGACTAGCCGATTGTTACAGCATGTTGGAGCAGGTCCTCGTCATTCCAGCTAAGGAAGCCTTTCCCAAAGCCAGGGAACTGGCAAAAAAGGCTTTGGAGATAGACGAAACTCTAGCTGAAGCGCATACCTCCCTTGCCTTCGTGCTTCAGTCCTACGACTGGGACTGGCTCGGCATGGAGCGAGAGTTCAGAAGGGCGATAGAGTTGAATCCCAACTATGCTACGGCTCACCAGTGGTTTGCTATGGCCCTCACTTCCCTGGGGCGGACTTCCGAAGCAATTCAAGAGATAAAGAAAGCATTGGAGCTTGATCCCCTCTCACTTATAATAAATACCAGTGCGGGTTTTGTGTATGTATATTCTGGACAAGAGGAAAAAGCATTGAAGCAAGCCGAAAAGATTTTGGACATGGACCCAACCTTCGACTTTGCGCACCTCATCTCTACTCTTGTGAGCGAGCGCCGAGGAAGATATGGTGAAGCGGTGGAAAGGTATCTGAAAGGAGTTACCCTTGCTGGGCTCTTTAGCCAGCAGGAGCTTGCCGCCTTACGAGATGCTTATTCATCCTCAGGTTGGCCCGGCTATCTTCGAAAGCGGCTGGAGATACTTCAGCAAAAGGCAGATAAAGGATATGTGCTACACTATGAAATAGCCTCGCTACACGCACGTCTTGACGACACAAAGAAAGCGATCGAGAGCTTAGAGAAGGCATACGAAAAACGTGATAAAGGCATTACTGGTTTGATGAGCGATGACGCCTTTGAAAAACTGCAGTCGGATCCCAGGTTTATCGAGATAATAAAGAAAATGAGGTTTCCGGAGTGATCCTAAAGGGTGCATTTAATGAAGGCGTCGCAGAGAAGTGGGGATAAAGATGCACAGGTGTGGTCTAAGTTAGATCCTCCCGAGATCAGCGCCATTTATGAGATGGAAAAGAGAGAACGCTCAATTTGCATAGAGCACGTCGAGGGGAAACCCACGAAGCAGCTTTTGTTCGTCACAGAGACTTTCCGAACGAGCCCTCGATGCCTGTGACGCTGAATTAAATCAAGGTAACGGACCAGTGGTACGTTGCCGAAGGTACGAGAACCGACGATGGCCAATACCGAAGAGATCATCCAGCGAGCCCTAAAAGCCGCTACAGCTTTCAAAGAACTGAACCAGCCGAAAACAGATCGCATTGTGCGAGAGGTCTATTTTGCGGCCATGGACAATCGTGTTCGTCTGGCCAGAATGGCGGTTGAGGAGACCGGCATGGGTTTTGGGCCACACAAGGTCATCAAGAATGTCATCGCCGGCCAGTTGGTTTACGAGCACATCAAGAATCAGAAGACGGTGGGCGTCATCTCAGAAGACTCGTTTTCGGGCATCATCGAAATGGCTCATCCGCTGGGCCCGATTCTGGCATTGGTCCCGGCGATCAATCCCACGTCCACCACCATCTTCAAGATTCTCGTCACCATGAAAACCCGCAATCCGTTGATTATCAGCGGCAACGCCATAGCTAAGAATTGCGTGGCGGAGACAGCCCGGGTCTGTTACGAATCGGCACTCAAGGCGGGAGCACCCGAACATTGCATTCAATGGCTGACCAAGCCCAATCCGAAGACGACCAAGGAATTGATGAGCCATCATGGATTGGCGCTCATTTTGGCCACCGGTACCGGTGAGTTGGTTAAAGCGAGTTACAGCTCCGGCACGCCGACAATAGGGGTTGGATCCGGCAATGTCCCGGTTTACGTCGGCGTCACCGCCGATATCCCTTTCGCCGTTCAGAACATTCTGATGTCAAAGTCGTTTGACAACGGCTCCATATGTGCCAGTGAACAGGCTGTCGTGGTAAGGAACGAGATTGCCGAAAAGGTGATGGCCGAGTTTAGGATACAGAGGGCGCATTTCTTGTCGCCGGAAGAGATCGAAAAAGTGGGTAGTATTGCTTATGATAAACAGAGAGGTATGATGTCGGTGGGGGTAGTGGGTCAGTCGGTTCAACGGATTGCGGAGATGGCCGGCATCCAGGTTCCTCCGGATGCCTCGGTTCTTGTGGCCGAACTGGATCAGGTTTCGCGCGAGCACCCCCTGTCCGCCGAAATCCTGGCACCGATTCTGGCATTTTATGTCGAGGAGACCTTCGAAGGCGCCATCGCTCGCTGCATGGAAATAACTCGCTTCGGAGGCATTGGCCACACAGCCGTAATCTACTCCAACAACCCGGAGCGAATCGAGTACTTCTCCAGAAACCTGGACGTGGCCCGGATTCTGGTAAACACCCCATCCACCCAGGGAGCATTAGGAGGGATGTTCAACACCCTGCCGCCTTCTTTCACCTTGAGTTGTGGTTCCGGCGGGAAAAACAGCACCACTGACAATATCTCCACACGCCATCTATTGAACATTCATCGAATATGTCGACGTCGGATTAACCAGCGCTGGAAGAATATCGATCACCGAAAGTACTTGGATGAATCACTCACAGCTGATGATCTTGAAGGAGAATTCAACAAGAATACTTAAGCTTTAATGATCATTGTTAGGAGGGGATGGTGAATTGATAGGTCGGGTGATATCTCATTATAAAGTCCTCGAGAAAATAGGCAGCGGCGGTATGGGCGAAGTCTATTTGGCGGAAGACACCAAGCTCAATCGCCGAGTAGCTTTGAAGTTCCTCCCCCCTCAGCTGTCTTCCCACGAAGAGTTCAAAGAGCGTTTCAAACGCGAGGCCCGAGCGGCAGCAGCCTTGAATCATCCGAATATCATCACTATACACGAGGTTTCGGAGTATAAGGGCAGACCATACATTGCCATGGAGTATGTGGAAGGTGAATCGTTAAAAGATATGATTGCTGAAAAAGAACTTTCCATCAGCCAAGTTTTCGACATGGCTCTGCAGATTTCCCAGGGACTGGTGGCTGCTCATCAGGCAGGAATCGTGCATCGCGATGTCAAGCCACAAAACATTTTGATGGGCAAAGATGGTCGGGTGAGAATATGCGATTTCGGTCTGGCCAAGATAAAAAGAGAGGTCAGGCTCACCGAAACAGGGGCGCCCATAGGAACGGTGGTCTATATGTCGCCGGAGCAGGCCAGGGGGGAGGATGTGGATCATCGAACCGACATCTGGGCCTTGGGTGTTGTAATTTACGAAATGTTCACAGGGAGAATCCCGTTTGGAGGAGAACATGATCAAGCAGTGATATACTCTATTCTGAATGAGGAACCGCCCCGTATGACAGACCTCCAGCCCGAACTGCCAATAGAATTGGAGGCTCTTGTCGATAGAGCCATAGCTAAACGTCCGGACTTGCGCTACCCGACCATGGAAGATATGCTGGGCGATTTAAGATCGCTCAAATTCGATCTCGAGTCTGGAATCACCACATCGTTGTCGAAAACAGCTTCACCTTCCATAGCTGTTCTGCCTTTTGTGAACATGAGTCCCGAAAGGGAAAACGAGTATTTCAGTGATGGAGTAACGGAAGACATCATCGCTCAGCTCTCGAAGATCGGCGATCTGAAAGTCATCTCGCGCACCTCCGTTATGCGCTACAAGAAGAGCAACAAGAGCCTTCGCCAGATCGGGAGGGAATTGGGAGTCGCGACCATCCTGGAGGGCAGCGTGCGCAGAGCAGACAACCGGGTTCGTATCGTCAGTCAACTGATTAATGCTCGGACAGACGAACACATCTGGTCCGAGACTTACGACCGCGAGTTAGAAGACATCTTTGAAATCCAAAGTGATGTGGCGAAGAATATAGCCTCGGCCCTCAAGGCAAAGGTCTCTCCCCAAGAGAGGAAGCGACTTGAGAAGCGCTACACTTCGGATCTGACTGCCTATGATTACTATCTCAAGGGTCGAAACTACTACAATCGTTATCACAAGGAAGACAACGAGATTGCCATCGAGTTTTTCAAGAAGCGCGGCGGCCCTGCCGCGTTCTTTTTCAGCAAGTTCCGCGGCCCGGAGATAAGCGGGAAGGAGCGCAAGGAGAAGCGCCAGCATGACGGCAGTTATTCGAAGCGGCTTCATGAGAGCGACACTGCACGCTTCTAGACCCGGCTATCCGCCGACGGTTTTTCGCCGGAGGAAAGGACAAAGGCGCGGGACGCCTATTCGACAAGGTCGCGTATTTTTCCGAGTTGTTCCTTCCGGTCGTCATCGGAAGTCTTTTCCAGCGATTCGATGATATCCCGGGCCTCGTCGAGGCGGCCAGCGGCGTGGCCATCGAAGTCGCCTATAACGCC
>CAYMNI010000197.1:0-4811 GCA_964391755.1 uncultured Ignavibacteria bacterium | reverse complement strand
TCTCTTTCCGGCTGGCCCCCACCACCTTTCTTAGTCCCACCTCCTTACCCCGTTTCCCCGCGCGGGCAGTGGCCAGGTTCATATAGTTGATACAAGCAGTCAGTAGAATAAAAGCAGCTATGATGGAAAACAGGTAGACAGAGGACATATCTCCTGAAAGATGAATATCTGCCACCGGCTGAAGCGAAAGTTCCACGATGGCCCCTTCACTGTGTCGTTGGATGGTGCCGGCTATCTTTCGGGAAAGCTCATCGGAGTCGACATTCTCTGCAAGCAGGACGTAGGTTTTGTGAGCGAACTGGCCCCAGCCTTCCGTCTGAAGGCCGAATTCCTTTACGGTCTCAAACGGCGCCACCAGATCGAATTCCAGGTGTGAGTTGCCGGGAACGTTTTGGATGATCCCGGTCACGGTCAGATCCACCCGATCATCAACTCGCAGGGTCTTTCCCATGGGATCCTCATCGCCGAAATACTTGGCCACGGCTTTCTCGGTTACTACCACCGAATTGGGCGAGGAAAGCGCCTGGTCCGGCTCTCCCTTGATAAAGTGGAAGCTGAACATGGATAGGAAGGAGGGATCTGCGAACGTCAGCTCATCTTCGCTGAAGGAATTGTCTCCTGATCGAACGACCATCCCGCCCATGGGTCGATATCTGGCCGCGTCGACGATTTCTGGATATTCGCTGATCAAAGTAGGTGCCAACTCCGGGGGATTCACCGAGAAATTTAACTCATCCCCGTCGGCATATTTCTCATAATCGGTGACCAGATACAGCCGGTCTGCATTCAGATGAAACCTATCATAGCTCAGCTCGTCCTGAACCCACAATACGATCAGGATGAAACAGGCCATCCCCACGGCCAATCCGGCGATGTTGATGAACGAATAGCCTTTCTGGCGGATGATGTTTCTCAGGGCGACTTTAAGGTAATTGCTGAACATGGGACGCTACCTTGAGTGTTATCATAGCATCAACTTCACTCATATCTCAGAGTTTCAACCGGATTGCTCAGCGCGGCTCTGGTGGCCCGGAAACCTACCGTCAGCAAAGCAATGCCCACAGACAGGATTCCGGTTACAATGAAGGTGGTAACAGTCAGGTTGGCCCGATAGGCAAATCCCTGCATCCAGCGGGCCATCACGAAATAGGCCACAGGCCAGGCAATCAGATTGGCCACCAAAACCAGTTTGATGAAATCACCGGCCAGCATACCCACCAGGCGGTTGACCGAGGCTCCCAGCACCTTTCGGATGCCCACTTCCTTGGTGCGCTTGGCCACCGCCAGCGAGGTCAGGCCGAAAAGCCCCAGACAGGCTATCACCAGGGAGAAAGCGGTGGAGTATTGGACGATGCCCATCCACCTCTGTTCGGCGGCATACTGTCGGGCCACCCGATCATCCAGGAATTGATAGTCGAACGGCACGCCGCCTGAAACCCTGTGCCAGGTCTGCTCGAGCAAAGATAAGGTGGCGGGGAGGTTTTGGGTGCGTATTCTCACCCCTATCTCGAAGATGCTGCTGAAATGATCGTTCCGGGGTAGGTGCAAAACCAGAGGCTCTATCCGTCGATGCAATGGATAGAAATTAAAATCCTCGACTACTCCGACAACTCTGGCCTGCTGCATCCCGGCAGGAAGCTGTTTGCCTATGGGATCGTCCCAGCCGAATGCCCTCACCGCGGTCTGGTTGACCAAAATCGCCCCCAGTCCGTCGGAGGGAATATCCGGAGAGAAGTCCCGACCCTGGCTGACGGTGATTCCCATGGTGGAAACGTAATAAGGGTCCACCCAATTGATATAGTAATAGGTGGTTACACCCGGTTCCTCCGAAGGAACAGGCGAGGTGATGTCTTCTCCTATGTTTATGTTCGTACCGTCCTCGCCGTGAGACAGCCGAAGCCAGGAATCTCCGAATCCGAAAGAATAACCGGTCACGCTGACCACCTCCGGTTCACCCGACAGCTCACTACGGAATCGAGAGACCAATTGGGCCGAGTTCTCTCCGCTGGTTCCGGTGGGGAAGGTCAGCACCATACTCCGATCATATCCTAAGTCCCGGTCTCTGAAGAATCTCATCTGCGACGAGATGATCAAGGTGCTCGCAATCAAAACCACCGAGACAGCAAACTGTAACACCACCAACCCCTGTATCAGGAGGTTCTTGCTTCCCAATCTCACCTTTCCCCGAAGACTTTCCACCGGATAGAGCCTGGAGAGCAACAGAGCAGGATACATTCCAGCCAGAAAAGCGGTAAACAGTACCAGCCCCAATAAGGCGGGCAGCAAACCCAGGTTGGAGAAAAGCCTTAAAGCCAATTGTTTCTGAGCCAAACCGTTGAAGGCGGGCAGAAACAACTCCGCCAGCACGATCCCCAGGACAAGCGCACCCAAGCTGAGAAGGAGAGCCTCCCCCCAGAATTGTCTCATCAACTGTCCCCGTCCTGCACCCAATACCTTGCGCAAACCCACCTCACGTGCCCTACCGGAGGATCGTCCTACCGTCAGGGTGGTAAAATTGATGCAGGCCAGAAGGAGAACCGCAAAAGCGATGGCGGAGAGGATGTACGCATAGATCGGGTCGCTAACCGGCTCGGTCACCCCATCGTACCGGGGGTCCAAGTGTATATCGGCTAAGGGTTGCAATTCGTATGACCGTTGAAAACCTCGTTCCTCCTCCACAAACAGCCGGTTGGTTAGAGCAGCAAGCTTCTGCTCGAAGGTCGAAACGTCCGTTCCCGGGGAAAGCTCCACGAAGGTCTGCAAGACGACAATATTCCAACTGTGCAGGAGGTCTTCCGGAATGCCGAACTTCAACAGATCGATCGAAATCAAAAAATCGTATTTGATGCTGGAGTTGTTGGGTGCCTCCCGGATAATTCCGGTCACCGTGAAATCGAGAAGGTCCTCCCCCAACTTGATGGAGAGGGTGTTGCCCACCGGATTCTCGTCCCCGAAATACTTCTCTGCCATCTCGGGAGTAATGACTACGGAGCCGGGATCATCCAGTGCCGAGGCAACGTCTCCACGGAGCAGAGGAAACGAGAACATCGTCAAGAAACCGGGATCAACGTACAGGGCCCTCTGGGTTAATGATTTTTCCCCGTGGCTCACTACAAACGCTCCGTTGGTAAGCCGCACCACGCTTTCCACTTCGGGGAAATTGGCTTTCAGCTCAGGAGCGATGTTGTAGCTTGCTGAGGATGAGTATTCCTGCTCTGTTCCCGGCTTCTGCTCGATTCGGATCAGTCTATGAATTTGGCCTGATTTCTGATGGAATCTGTCGAAGGACAATTCATCCTGAACGTAAAGAAATATCAACAGGCAACAGGCAATGCCGACCGCCAGACCGACCACGCTGATCAGCGAATAGAGCTTGTCGCGGATCAGGTTGCGGCGGGCGACTTTGAGATAGTTAGCGATCATATCAGACTCCTGTCCATTCGCGTCCCGGAGAGTTCACCGGACGGCCAAAGCGGCTTTTATGGTTCGACAGCCGACCGTGAGCACAAGACCAAATCAGATCTGCAAGCCGGGATGGGACGGAAGCCGCCGAATTCAAATCCGTCCGGTGAGCAGCCCGGATTTGGTCGTTAAACATGAAACCTCTCCTTGATGTTCTCCGTCACGACGTGTCCGTCGAATAGGTTGATGGTTCTCTGCCCGTATTCGGCGTAGGCGGGTGAGTGAGTCACCATGATTATGGTGGTGCCCGCTTCGTTCAGTGAGCTGAGCAGGCTCATCACCTCATCTCCGTGCTTGGAATCCAGATTTCCCGTGGGCTCGTCGGCCAGAATCAGCTTCGGCTCGGCAACCACCGCTCTCGCCACCGCCACTCTCTGCTGTTGTCCTCCGGAGAGCTGCTGGGGGAAGTGTTTCTGGCGGGCCATGATCTGCATCTGTTCCAAAACCACATCCACCCGCTTCTTCCTTTGGGAGGCCGACACCCCCAGATAGAGCAGGGGCAGCTCCACGTTCTCGAAGACGGTCAGCTCGTCGATCAGATTAAAGCTCTGAAACACGAAGCCGATGCTTCCCTTTCGCAGGCTGGCTCTTTTTCTCTCGGAATACTTGGATACCTCTGTTCCCAGAAGGTGGTACTCCCCCTCGGAGGGATTATCCAGAAGTCCCAAGAGATTCAAAAGGGTGGATTTGCCGCATCCGGATGGGCCCATGATGGACACGAACTCCCCCTCCCCAATCTCCAGATTGATATTCTCCAAGGCGGTGGTCTCCACCTCCTCGGTGGTGTAGATCTTTTTTAAATTCACTACTCGAATCATGAAACGCTCCTTTATCTGTCTTTGAAGGTGAGTCTGTCGAAATCTCCAAAATTGTCATAAGACGAGGTGATTACCTTCTCTCCTGGTTCCAGTCCGTCCAGAACCTCGTAGACCTGGGTGTTGTATCTTCCAAGCCTGATTTTTCTTTTGGTGGCGAAATTTCCCGATTCGTCCAACACGTAAGCCCAATTTCCCCCGGTGTCGTTGTAAAATCCTCCCCGGGCCAGCATCACCGCTTCAGAAAGCTCTCCCAAGGCCAGCCTGATTTGAACGGTCTGTCCCCGCCTGACTCCCTCCGGCTCGTCCCCCGCGAACTCCAGGTCCAACAGGAATCTCCCGTCCTTTACCTCCGGATATACCTTCGAGCTGACCACCTGGTAGGTCTCCCCGGCCAGCTTGACCTCACCGGTCTGGCCGGTGCTTATCCGGGAGATGTAGTACTCGTCGATGCCGGCGTTAATCTTGAAACCCTCCAGCACGTCGATCTGGCCCAAACGGCTTCCCGCCATCTTAAGTTGGCCCACCTCGGCG
>CAYMNI010000196.1:0-4812 GCA_964391755.1 uncultured Ignavibacteria bacterium | reverse complement strand
GATGCGGTGAAGAAGGCCGAGTCGGAAATGGTCGAGGACTATTTCGTGGACCTTAGAGAGGAACTTATCGGCATCGGGGAATAACTTGAGCGTGAGATCATAGGAAAGGAAGAAACGAAATGAACGATAAAACTCCAACAGCAAAGAAGAAAGAACCCATCAAGGAGAGCCTGGTTGCTCCCGGCCATCGCGCCTGCGCGGGCTGCGGAGAGCTTTTGGCGGCCAGGCTGGTGATGAACGCAGCAGGTAAGAACACCATCGCCACCTGTGCCACCGGATGTTTGGAGGTGGTCTCGTCGGCCTATCCCCAGTCTGCCTGGAGGATGCCCTGGATTCATTCGCTGTTCGAGAATCCTTCGGCCGTGGCAGCGGGAATCGAAGCAGCACTGAGGGCTATGGGCAGAGAAGACGAAGCTAACATCATAGCCCAGGGAGGCGACGGCTCCACCGCCGACATCGGAATAGGCTGCCTCTCGGGCATGCTGGAACGGGGGCATAACGTACTCTACATCTGCTACGACAACGAGGCCTACATGAACACGGGAGTGCAGCGCAGCGGATTGACCCCGTTCGAAGCCTCCACCACCACCGCTCCGTCGGGCAAAGTATCGTGGGGAAAGCCCACCGACAAGAAGCCCATGGTGGAGATAGCCGCGGCCCACGGCATTCCCTACGCGGCCACGGCTTCGGTGGGTTATTACGCGGACCTGCAGAAGAAGGTGAAGAAGGCCTTGAGCATCAAAGGCCCCAAATACCTTCAGATCCACTGTCCCTGTCCTCTGGGATGGGCCCATGATCCGGCCCTGACCATAAAGGTGGGCCAGATTGCGGTCCAAACCGGACTGATTCCTTTAGTGGAGATAGAGTACGGAAAAGTCACCGGAGTCAGAAAGATAACCAAAAGGAAGCCGGTGGAAGAGTACCTCAAACTCCAGGGCAGATTCAAGCACCTGCTCAAGAAGTCGGGCGGGCAGGAGGAGATCAAGAGAATTCAGGCCATAGCCGACGCCAACATCGAGAAATACCACCTGGTGTGAGGAGAATCGGAAGGGGAAAGCGGGTGCGGGGTTCAACCTGCGCTCGCTTTTTGTCCGGAGGTCCTAAGGAATCTGAGAGTGAAAGGTTGTCGAGGATTTGACTTGATTTCCAGAGATTGGTGTGGTAGTTTGTATGTCTGAATTCTTCGGGTGCTGAGGCGACTGTTTTGAAATTCAAAAGCATTGTGCACAAGGTACGCGCGTCGGCAACCGGATCAGTTTCGAAGGCTCCTTGAGGAAAACAGCCGGGAGCATAAAGATAGAGCAAAACACAAACGACTTCAGAAAAGACTTCTCTTTTTGTGAGGAGGAGCAGGAGGTAGGGACGAGATGTTAAGCAAAGAGGAACTGATAGCCAAAGCAAAGAAGCCGGGGCAGGATGCGATGAGGCTGCATCCTTTCTATAGGGGCAAGATTGAAACGGTGCCCAAGTGCGTCGTCAGGGATTTCAATGATTTTGCCATCTGGTACACACCGGGGGTAGCCGAGGTATGCAGGGACATTGACAAGCATCACGAAAAAGTCTGGGAGTATACCAACAAGGCCAACACCGTGGCGGTGATCTCAGACGGAACCAGAGTGTTGGGATTGGGAGACATAGGACCTGAAGCAGGACTTCCGGTGATGGAAGGGAAGGCGCTGTTGTTTAAGTACTTAGGTGGCGTGGACGTTTATCCGCTCTGCCTGGACACCAAGGACCCGGATGAACTCATCAAAGTGGTTAAGATACTCCAGCCGACCTTCGGGGGAATAAACTTAGAAGACATCTCCCAACCCAAGTGTTTCTACATCCTGGACACCCTGCGGCACGAGGCGAGGATCCCGGTATGGCACGACGACCAGCAGGGAACCGCCTGCGTCACTGTAGCGGGTTTGATGAATGCCCTCAAGATCGTGGGAAAGAAGATCGATCAGATAAAGGTTTCCATGATAGGAGCGGGCGCGGCCAGCGTGGCCACCCTGCGGGTGATGATCGCAGCTGGCGTCGACCCCGGAAACGTGGTCATGTGCGACATAGACGGAATACTCTATCCGGAAAGAACCAAGTACCAAAGGGGAGATCCACGCTACACCTTCTGCCGTATCACCAATGAGGAAGGGAGGAGGGGAGGAATTCCCGAAACCATGAGGGATACCGATGTTTGCATATCCTACTCGGCATCGGGACCGGACGTGATAAAGAAGGAATGGGTGGCTTCGATGAGAAAAGATTCCATCATCTTTGCCTGCGCTAATCCCATCCCGGAGATTTGGCCTTGGGATGCCAAGGAGGCGGGCGCCAGGATCGTGGCCACCGGCAGGTCGGATTTTCCCAACCAGGTGAACAACTCTCTGGGCTTCCCGGGCATCTTCCGCGGAGTCCTGGACGTCAGAGCCACCACCATCACCGATGAGATGTGCATAGCCGCCGCTTTGGAGTTGGCCAAGACGGCAGAAGACAAGGGCATGAGCGAAGACCATCTGATTCCCACCATGGACGAATGGGAGGTCTATCCCAGAGAAGCGGTGGCAGTGGGATTGAAAGCCATCGAACAAGGGGTGGCTCAGATTACGGCGTCCAAAGAGGAGTTATTCGAGAAGGCATCCCGCACCATCAAACGGGCGAGAGATCAGGCCAAACTTCTGATGGAGTCCGGGATAATTCCCCCGGCGCCCCCGGAGGACAAGTGAGAAAGCAGGTAGTGAGGAGCATTAACGATTTCAAGTTAGGATTGATTCAGCACCAATAAAAAAAGGAGTCAAGCATGTCGGCTGCGGAAAAGGCGGATCTGACCCAAAAACCTTATAACGTGAAGTACATAACCGACCCAACGCAGGGGGAATTGCGCGATCTGACTCTCAAACACGCACCTACCATCGTGAAGACCGCATACGGCAACATCGACAAGATTACCCGGCTTAAGGCCAGGATGGCCAAGCTGACCTACTGCCTCGCGCCGGAATCGGAGAAGAACAACTTCTCCGGTCCCATCATCGATCCGGCCAAGGCCATGGAACTGATGGAAAGGCAGAAGGCCTATATCGAAAAGCAGGAAGCTCTGATCGAAATCAACGGCTATTATGGCTACGGAAAGGGAGCAGTGCCGATACAATGGCTGTACTCCCCGGAGGCGGCCAATCTGGCCGGCATGCAGCAGGTTCTGTCTTTTCCCCGTTCCGCCATAGAGAGTAAAGAGCAACTCAGTCAACCGTTCAAACCCAGATTTCGGCTGGTTTTCACCGCGGGACTGGCCCTTGAGGATATGCCGGGCCACCTGGCTATGCTGGTGGACCTGGACAACTGGACCACGCACGTGATAGGCTCGGACTACTTCGGAGAGACCAAGAAGGGCGCTTTGCGAATGCTGAACCACTATGTGTATGGACTGGGCGGTCTGGTTCTTCACGCCGGAGCCAAGAAGGTGACCATCGACGGGAAATCAATGACCATGGGGATCATGGGACTTTCCGGAACCGGCAAAACCACCACCACCTTCAGCAAGCAGGGCGAATTGGCCCAGCCCATCCAGGACGATATGATCGTCATGTGGCCGGACGGCAGCCTGACCATAACTGAAAACGGCTGTTTCGCCAAGACCTTCGGGCTGACCAAAGAGTCAGAGCCGGTGCTCTACGCGGGCTCAACTCATCCGGATGCCTGGATAGAGAACGTCTTTCCCAACGGAGATGGGACCTTCGATTTCAGCAAGGTTCGGCTTACCCCGGAGGACGTGAAGCGGCTCAAAGACATCCTCATCCAGACCGGATCTCCTGCCAAAAACGTAGAGGACTTCATAAGCGGCAAGGTCAAGGTCGACGACGTGGTGGACGAGTATGACATCCCTCAGGACGGTTGGGACTTTACCGTGTGGACCCAGAACGGCAGATCCATCATCCCCATGAAGGCCATCAAAGACGCCGCCAGCTTTGACGACATTCCCCCGATGAGGTCGCTGGGAATTCTTAACCGAGACGAGGGGCCGGATGCTGCGGTTCCCGGAGTGGTGCGTCTTCAAACTCCGGAGTTGGCAGCAGGTTACTTCATGTTGGGCGAAACCTCCAAGACCTCGGCAGCAGGCAAGGAAAGAGGAAAAACCCGTTCACCCTTCACACAGCCTTTCTTCCCCCGTCCTTACGGGCTCCAAGCCAAGAGATTCAGCGAGCTGGCTGCCAGGCTTCCCGGCCTGCAAACCTGGCTGATGAACACCGGATACGTGGGCGGAGATCAGAGGGACGAAGAAAAGGGAGAGGCGCTCAAGGTGAAGATTCGCCATTCCTCCGCCATGCTCGAGGCCATGCTTTCCGGGAATATCAAGTGGAAGAAGGACCCGGACTTCGGCTACGAGATCGTGGACGTGGATGCTCCGGAGAACGCCGAGCTGGTAAGCAAGGTGCCCAAGGAGATACTCAATCCCAAGATTTTCTTCGAAAAGAAAGGCCGAGGCGATTTGTACAAGACCTGGGTGGAGAAGATGAAGACCGAGCGCGAGGCGTTTCTGAAGAAGTTCAACGTGGATTCGAACATCGTCCAGGCGGTCGTGAACAGATAGTCGTCTGAGTTTCAAAATTCACCTCACCCCTATGGTCCCCTCTCCACAGAGTGGAGAGGGGACTCAGTGAGGTTGCGGTCAGCCGCTGTGAAATCCAAGACAATCAAGAACAAAAAAACAAAGGGGCTGGTGATCGTCTACACCGGCGACGGGAAGGGAAAGACCACCGCCGCTTTAGGCATGGCTCTGCGGGCTGCAGGCCACGGGATGAAGGTCCTGATCGTCCAGTTTGTCAAGAGCTTCAA
>CAYMNI010000195.1:0-4822 GCA_964391755.1 uncultured Ignavibacteria bacterium | reverse complement strand
TCGACGTCCACGGAGTCAACCCACTCCTGCAGATCCTCGTCCCACACCTTCTTCTCCACGTCGATGCTGGGAGTGCATTCCTCTCCGGTGATCACGAACGCCAGATCCATTGAGGTCTGTACGCACTCGTGATAAATCCAGCCGTTGATCACCACGTCCTGTGCGATGAAGTCGATGGAGACCCACTCCGGGTTGTAGGGAATGACGTACGTTATCTCGTTGGGGCCTATAACTACGGGAAGAATCTCACGCCCTATGTACAAATCCTCGAACCCATCCTGCGGGAGGGGTGGCCTGTCGGGCACACCCTCCAGCGACCAGATGTCGGTCGACCAGTTGATGGCAAGCTGGACGAAAGGCGAAGCTCCCACCGGGTCGACGTAGAAGTCCATGTAGATCTCTTTGGGATGCTCGTAAGTGAATGGGTTGTCGTAGAACCACATGTTCCACCAGCCATACATCTCGTAGAAGTACCATCCCTGGCCGTAGTAGTTGGTGGATCCCATGTCTGTGGGTTCTCCGAACTCGTTGAAATAGACGTCGAACCAGTTGCATCTGGGCGGCTCGTACATCTCTGTCCAGCCCATGCCAGTAACGTCCATAAATACAGCGTCATCCTCGAAATGATCCCGCGAGTTCTTCCAGCCCCACTGGTACGGCGGCTGAATATAGAGTGCGGAGACGTCCAGCCAGTAGATGGAGTCCTGCAACTGGTAGAACGGCTCTGGTGGCGGATCGGCCTGATCGAAGAAGAAGTCGTACCGCCAGTAGGGAACGTGATCGTTGCAGATGTTTTCGCCGGTGTTGGGATCGTACCAGGCCTCCATGGTGGGCGGCTCGGAGGGTAAACCCGGGATTTCTCCCCCCCAGGACCACAGCAGATCTCCCGGAATGCTCCAGGGGAAAGGATTGTCGGGATGCCCAACCGGCAGATTGGAGTGGATGCTCAGTTGGAAATACGGCATGGGGGTAAAAAAGTCGTCGGTAGTCGGATCGCCGTCGATGTTCTTCCAAGAGCCCCAGAAGTGAATGTCCGTCACCGGCCCGCTCTCCGAGCATTGCCAGTCGTCAGCCAGGATTTTGGGATCGGTGGCGTTTACGTCCCACCCGATCAAATCCGGAAGCTGCGGAAAATGCATCTTGTGGTTGGGCCACGCCTCTCCTTCGAAGGTCAACTGAAAACACATATCGATGGCGTACCCAACGACGTCCACGGTGCTGGTCCAATCCGTGAAACCCCACCAGAATGATTTGAAGACCGCCTCATGCAGAATGATCTGGTCGGAGTGAAAAGCCCAGCCGGATTGCGGGAACCTGGCGCCAATGCCCTCGATGGAAATCCAGTATTTTGCGCTGGCCAGGAAGGTCAGGGTCGTGGGCAAAGTCACCGAGTAACTGTAGTAGCCGCCGCCAGTGGTCGCCTCGACGAGCGTTTCGTTTACCTGAGAGTTGGGAAAGGTCCAGGTTTGGATGATCGTCCCTGGTTTGGTGCCGTCACCGAAGTCGTTGTAGAAGGTAACCCGCCAGTCGAAGTCGCCATCGTCCGGAGGGCCGCTATAGTACCCGCCGATCCAGTGCACGTCATCCACCAGTTGGTCCATATCGAACATGAAATCGTCCGCAGGGATGGCGTCGAAACCGTCCGTGGCGTCGTACTGGGCGGCCAGCAAGTTCTCATACCACATCCCGTTGTCCCAGACTACGTCTTTGGTGGCACCCGGCCCCGAACCGCGTACGCCTTCATCCTTGGGGAAGGCCGTCATCTCCGCTTTCTTCTCACCCGCCGTGTATGCGGCTATGGTTACAAAAGACACCACCAACACCACCGCCAGGGCCAAGATCATAAGTCTTTCAAAACGCCAACCTTTTTTCCTCTTCATTTTTCTCTTCCTCCCGCCGCTAAGGTTTTTCCTCTAATGGTTTAGTTGTAACAATGTTCCGCTGATCATAACACCCTCTCTGGGGGTGGTAACCGGTAAGAAAATCGATCGTCATTGATATTGTCGGATTCAGAAGTCCCGGCTGAAATATTTTGAAAAAAATTTGTTCCTCCCGTTTGATTCGACCGTTACGGTCGAGCTAAAACCTGCTCACCGCTTGATGCCGGACAGCCGGTTAGGCCCACGATCGCATTAGAGAACCGAATTCAGCGAATACTTCTGATGACCACGGCATGCACTTTCGTAAAGCACTCAAGAACCGCACCGTCGAGTCTGCTCCGCCGCATAAACAAGTCGGCGGAGCCGAGTTAAAGGATTTTTTCGGGTAGGAAATAGAGAATCATGACTATACACCTCCTCTTTGCATCCGGGCGCAAAAGCCCAAACGCCGTTAGGCGGGGATATAATCTCCTGAAGCCACAGACTAAATCGAAAAGATCGTTTCCCCTTCCCCTGCGGCAAATCGCAAGAGACGACCCCACTGCTTCATGTACTTATAAAATAACCCCATTCCTCGATCCTGTCAAGAGAAAAAAGCATCTTCTACTCTCCGCCAATACCTGTTTCTACTACAACCAACAATCCCTGCTCAACCACCAATTCCCGCCTAAGCTGAACTTAACAAGTCGCTTGGCTTATTCTTGCAGCTCTTTCCTAAAACTGTCTGCACCGAACCAGCGATTTCGGAGTTTGGCGTCGGAGAAGTCCGTTTTAAGCATAGGGCCTGTTCTCTTTCCGTGATTTCACCGAATGGATATGCTCTGTGTGCTTTTCTATCCAAACACGATTTTGCACGAGACTATTTCAACTATACTTGTTCGGAGATTGCAATCCTCGGAGTATTGGAGATACGATGGAAGGTAAGCCATAAAATCACGCCATCCGGTGACAGAGGACTTCCGCTTCCGAACGCCCTCTTGAGACAATCCTGTTTTATGCGGGATAAAAAAAGTGGGCCCAGCAGGACTCGAACCTGCGACCCACTGATTATGAGTCAGTTGCTCTAACCAACTGAGCTATGGGCCCTCGAAGCATCTGCACATATATTACGTTCGGACGAACTTCAAGTCAAGATTTTTCTGTCGCATCATGACTCGTTTGAAGACGCCTCAACGACTGCTCCGTCTCTGCTTTCACCTGCCATTGAATTTCGATTTGCCTCTTCTCGATTGTAACCTGAACAAATTTCTGTTGACAATCTTCCGAATTAGACTGATATTTGCGATCATGAAAAAGCGCAAAACCAAATCCACTCTGGACAAAGTCGAAGAGAGCATTCAGACTTTGAAACTGAGTGGGTCGCGCAACCTCAAGTCCATCTCCCGCGATCTCGCCGGCCTAAAGGAAACTCTCATAGCTTTCGGATCGGTGAACGTTACCGGCAAGCAAAGAGAACAGATCGAGGAGTCGATGTCCTTTCTGGACAACATCGAGAAGAGAGCCTCCACCCTGGAGAATTCGCTGGGCGACAACATATCCAAGCTGAACCAGGAATATCAGAACTTCAAGACCGATTCCAAAGAGGCAGATGATGAGAGAAGAACGTTCCGGACGTTGTATGAGCTTTCCGACATCATCTACTCGGAGAGGGACGCCAGCGTTCTTTTGGACGAGGTGGTGGATTCGGTAATCGAAATCACATCCTGTGAGCGCTGCTTTCTGAAGATACTCGCCGAGAGCAAAAGCGATAAACTCTCGGTGGCCAAGGACAGCGACAAAAAAGAGATCGACGAAGAGAACATAGTGGTCAACGAAAAGGTAATGGAGGTGGCCGCCGAAACGGGCAATGCCATTTGCATCACTCAGCTTCTCGCTTCCGATGGGGACGAGGAAAAGGAGAGTTCGTCTGCGGAGGCGGTCTCCATTCTATGCGTCCCCTTGAAATCAAAAGATAAGGTCTTAGGCGTCATCTACCTGGACGACACCAAGGCCGATTCGTTTTTCACTCCCGACGATGCCCAACTTCTCTCTTCCTTAGGCGAGCGAGTGGGAGTGGCCTTGGAACACAACCTGCTCTTCACCGAGCTTAAGGAATCCCAGGAGAAGCTGCTGCAGGATCTCCGAGGCAGGTTCAAGTTCGATGAGATATTGGGCAACAGCCCCCAGATGGTGGAGGTGCTCAAGACGGTGGCGGACGTGGCCGATACCGACGCCACGGTTTTGATCGAAGGGGAATCGGGCACCGGAAAGGAGCTTTTGGCCCGGGCCATCCACTTCAACAGCAGCCGCTCCAAGAAGCCGTTCGTTCCCATCAACTGTGCCGCCATCCCGGTCACCCTTTTGGAGAGCGAGCTATTCGGATACGAGAAGGGCGCCTTCACCGGCGCAGAGCAGAGGAAGCCGGGGAAGTTCGAGGTGGCCAACGGTGGAACCATCTTCTTGGATGAGATCGGCGAGATGAGCCCGCTTCTGCAGGTGAAGATACTGAGGTTCCTGCAGTCCCGGCAGTTCGAGCTGCTGGGTTCCAATAAGGTGAGGAAATCGGACGTGCGAGTCATCGCCGCCACCAACAAGGACCTTTTTTCGCTGGTCAAGCAGAAGAAGTTCAGGGAGGATCTGTTCTACCGGATCAACGTGATCAACATAAAGCTGCCCGCCTTGAGGGAGAGGAAGCTGGACATCGAGCCTTTGGCGGAATCCTTCGCCATCAAGTTCGGCAAGAAAAACGGCAAGAAGATCAAGGGAATAGATCCCGAGGCTTTGGACTTTTTAACTCACTATCCTTTTCCGGGCAACATCCGGGAGTTGGAGAACATCGTGGAGCGCGCCGCCATCCTGGCGCAGGGCGAGTGGATCAGAAAAGAGGACCTTCCCAAAACTCTGTTCGAGGGGAACGACTTCGACTACAAGATCAAGGTTCCGCAGAACTACGGCGAGCTGAA